>JALUUO010000024.1 GCA_027021335.1 Nitrospirota bacterium | reverse complement strand
TCTTCATGGGTCACCAGTTCTGGAATCTTTGCAGCCAACCCACCGGCAATATAAAGACCACCTAAAGACAGGGTAAGAAGGGCGTAGTCCCTGCAGACCCTTCCATAGAATCTTGCGGCCCAGGCCAGGGTGTCAGACTCGGTTGAGAATGTTTTTGCCACATCTTCGGGTTTCAAATATTCTTCTTTTAAAAACCAGTGAATATGGCTCAAGCCCTTGCCGGAAACCACAAGGTTGCCTGTTATATGCTTTTCACTTAGTTTTTTCATAAGAAACCTCTGGAATTCGCACTCCTGCCCCGAAATAAACGGAAAGTACGCATGTCCCCCTTCTGACGGTGCTGCTAGAAATCCTCCGTTTCCATCCGGAAGAAGAACCGCTTTCCCAAGGCCGGTGCCTGCACCTATAACAGCTACTGCTGCGTCTGTAACGATTTGTCCCTGAATAATCTCTCTGGATGCTTTGCCGACAGGTGAACGGCAGGCGTAGGCCTGGGCCACAAAATCGTTGATCAGCACCGAGTTTTTAATGCCCAGTTTTTTTTGAGCATCCGATATATCAATATCCCATGAAATATATGGAGGTGCGCTGTAAGAACCGTGTTCCACCGGGCCGGCCACTGCAAAAACCGCAATATCAGCCTGGTCAGGAGGTAGAGAAAAATCGGATGATTTAAGTTGTTCGATCAAGGAGTTAAAAGAATCGGCATCTTTGGTCGGCAACCACTTGACACCGGCCAGGGTTAGTTTTCCGCCTTCCTCCACATTGAAATGCGCAAAGCGGCTGTTTGTTCCACCTATATCAGCTGCCAGAATTTTTTTCATACCGGTTTTTGAAACATCGGATTGTATACCTAGTTGTTGCACATTTTTTCGGCTGACAGCAATTTTACTGCGCCTTGATAGCTGTTTCTTCGGACCATCTCGTTCCGTATATCCTTTAAAAGATGATGACGGCTTAGTGACCAGCGGGGTGCGATCAGAATATCCAGCGGCGCTGTAGCACAGAACCTCTGGATATGAATTTCAGGAGATAGCCTTTCCAGAAAATCACAGACCAGAGATATATATTCCTCATACTCAAAAACCTGAAAAGGTTTCTCTTTATAGCTGATCTCAAGAGGGGTATTCTTAATAACCTGAAGCTGATGCAGTTTCAGAAATTCAACCGGCAGACTTGAGATTTCGTCAGCTGTGCATAGCATGTCTTCGCGTGTCTCGCCCGGAAGTCCAAGGATAATATGGGCACCTATATGGATTCCTCTGCCTGCGCTCATGTTTACAGTCTCCAGGAACTGTTTGTACGTATGTCCTCTGTTTATCAGCCTGAGTGTGTGTTCATGAATCGATTGCAGGCCATATTCCACCAGGATGAAATGATCCTGTGCAAGTTCTTCAAGAAGCGCCAGTTTTTCTTCGTCCACCGAGTCCGGCCGTGTGCCTATCGCCAACCCGATTATTCCGTCGTATGAAAGCGCTTCCCGGTAAAGCCGTTCGAGGGTTTCAACTGGGGCATGAGTATTTGTAAAGGGCTGAAAATAGGCCAGGAAAAGTTTTGCATTATAACGCCTGGAAGTATAACGTATTCCGTTTTCTATCTGTAGGCCTGGAGGCACAATAGGCTTGCAGGCATCCGGCCTGAAGCTGTCGTTATTACAGAAGATACAGCCTCCATGCGCAACTGTACCGTCACGGTTAGGACATGTAAAGCCGGCGTCAATATTTACCTTTGAAACATTCTCACCGTAAAGATTTCTCATGTAGGCGCCGAATGTCTGAATTCTGGGTTCTTCCATACAGCTATATTTTAACTGTTTTCAACGATTAATTAATAATTGCCCTAAATGGTTTTGCCGAAAGCACATCTGATTTACAGGGCGGCATTTATCCTTGGAACTCCTAAGTCAACTAAAGATTTGAAATATTGTTATTTTTATTAATCAACGAGGTGGCGGAAGCACGTAAATAATTAGCTGCTCCACCACCCGCATTTTGGAGAAGGTTGAGGTCTTCCGGAAAGGGATTAATCTGTTTTTTCTTGCTGCATCTCAACAATGATGAATTGCGCTTTATCGGAGCTAAGAGTAATGTCTATATTGCCTTGGTCGTATACCTTCAGTGAGTCACGCTCTTTTAGAGATGGATATTGATCAATATCTATGCTTCCTTCAAAGCAGAAGATATATGCCTGGCGGTCTTCCTTTAGGGTGAAAAATATACTCTTATCTTTTGCGGTTAGCTCAGATACATAGACATTTAGATCTTGACAAATATAAAGCGGCGCAAGATCCTTGTTTTTTGATCCGGATATAATTTGTAATAATCTGTTGTTTCTGTCTTCGAAAGAAAACTTATGAAAATCATATCTAACAGGTAAATTTTTTGCCTCTGGTAAAATCCATATCTGAAGAAAACGGCACCAGTCATCCTGCTCATTAAGCTCGGAATGTGTCACGCCATTTCCGGCTGAAATACACTGCACATGTCCGCGACTAAGAATTTCATGGTTGCCGGCACTGTCACGGTGTGTAAGTTTTCCGTCAACTACATAACTGAAAATTTCCATATCACGGTGAGGATGAGTGCCGAAACCACTCTTAGGTTTCACATTGTCATCATTTATTACTCTTAAGACTCCAAAATTCATATTTTTAGGGTCATAATAGTTGGAAAAAGAAAAATGAAAATATGTGTTTGCCGGATGCATATCACTGGCCTCCATATAGTGAAGGTCTTCAGCCTTTACCTTTTCATGCTTTTTCATAATGTAGCTCCTTTGTTTTGACATTTTATATGCTCTAAAATAGAATATATTTCAAAACAGACAATACGTCAAGTATGTACTTTTAAGTAATATACTACCCAAAAGGATACTATAGGGAGAAAACATGGAAAATAACAACAAAAAAACAGGCTGTCCCGTAGAAATCACTCTAGAGGTGATTGGAGGGCAATGGAAGGTTTTGATACTTCGGGAATTATTTAAGGGAGTAAAGCGATTCTGCGAGTTGCACCGTGTTATTAATGGAATTACGCAAAAGATGCTTACACAACAACTTAGAAATATGGAAAAACATGGTATTATTCATAGAAAAGTTTATCCACAAGTACCGCCTAAAGTGGAATATTCCCTTACTTCCCTTGGTAAAAGTCTTAAACCGATTCTCGACTCAATGCACGAGTGGGGTGAAAAACATATTAAAGAAAAATCATTAATAGAGAAAAATGAAAATAACATCAAACAAACGTCAACAAAATAACGACTGAAGAAACCGTTTATGAACATTCCCTGATTGTAAGAAATATATTACAAATTTGATCCACTACCAAGGTTTTTGCAGAATACCGTATAAATTTGTCTTATTTTTTAATCTTCTCAGATTTCCTTATCTTTATTTTTACCTCCGAACTCCTTAATAACGTATGTATCATCCCAACCCGTATCAATATGTTCATCAGGGTCGAGCAGCTCTGTAAGCATAAGCTGTTCCAAGTCTTCAATCCTCTGGCGGGATATACTGATGAACTTATTTTTATCATGGCGTACATGGCGCAGAACATGAGTTGCATCTTCGTCGTGATGCCTAAATGTTTTGGCAACACGGTGAGCTTGATATGCTCTGAACCCCAGGGTTGTAAGCACGTCAATCCCAACCTTGAGAGATGTGTCGAATGTATCTCGATATACATGATGCACACCCTCGTCCAACAGATCGAAAACTTCCGTCCTTCCATAAGAACGTGTAAAAATTGTCAGATGCGGGTAATGCTTCTTTACCATATGCACGATATTAACTGTTTTTTCATGGTCATTGAAGGCAAGTATCAAGATCCGGGCTTTTACCGCTCCAGCCGCATGGAGAAGACCCTGGCGGGAGGCGTCACCATAAAAAACCTTGAGGCCAAGTTTTCTCAGGAGTTCCACCCTGTCGGAATCATGCTCAAGAACTGTTATTCCGATACCGTTTGCCCTTAGCAGCCGCCCCACGATACTGCCAAAATTTCCAAATCCGGCAATAATAACAGCGTTTTCTTCATCGATACTATCTGCTTCCCTCTCCTCTTTTTCATGTGTTCCGAATCTGGGCTGAATAAATTTTTCGTTAACAATCAGGGTAAGAGGCGTAAGGGCCATTGAAAGCGCCACTGCTCCAATTAGAGGATTCGCAACAGTGTTGCTGATAACATGGTTCTGCACCGCAAAGGAAAACAGAACAAAGGCAAACTCTCCACCCTGTGCAAGTGAAAATGCGAAAAGAATATTCTGATCATGCTTGATTTTAAATATTTTGCCAACTATCAGGAGCACTATTAGTTTAAGGGCTATTAGGCAACCTACAAGCATGCCGATGAGACCTGGTTTTGCTTTAATAAAACCAAAATCGATGGATGCGCCCACGGCAATGAAAAATAAGCCAAGGAGCAGACCTTTAAAAGGCTCGATGTTTACCTCAAGCTCATGGCGGTATTCGCTGTTAGCCAATACAACTCCTGCCAGAAACGTACCCAGGGCAGGGCTTAATCCTACCTTTGACATAAGCAGTGATATGCCTATAACCAGAAGAAGGGCCGCAGCGGTAAAGAGCTCCCGAAGTCTTGTTTTTGCAACATAACGGAAAAAAGGTCTTATTAGGAAAAGTCCGCCTATAATTATAAAAACAATTACGCCGACCACCATAAGGGCCTGTCCCCAGCCTGGAAAACCTTCAACCCATGTTGTGCTTCCTCCGTGTGCCTCTTCGGTTTTTTTTGCCGCCCCAACAGCCTTCATTGCCAATATAGGCATAATGGCAAGCATGGGAATAACAGCCATATCCTGGAACAGGAGCACCGAAAACGCGCTCTGTCCGGCATCCGTTTTCATGAGATTCTTCTCACTCAATGTTTGAAGAACAATTGCTGTGGATGACAGTGAAAGAGTCATTCCGACTGCCAAAGCTGATTGCAGGGGAAGGCCAAAAATCATAGCTACCGATGTTATCGCTGCGGTTGTCAGGCCTACCTGCAAGCCTCCCATTCCAAGAATTGGACCTCGGAGACGCCATAAAAGTGACGGTTGAAGTTCAAGCCCTATGAGAAACAGCATCATCACAACACCGAACTCGGCGAAGTGTATGACATCCTGCCCTTCCTTCCCTATCAATTGAAAACCGAATGGGCCGATGGCAAAACCGGCGATTAGGTAACCGAGAACTGATCCGAGCCCGAACCGCTTTGCTACAGGGACCGATATGACCGCTGCAGAAAGATATACAAATGCCTGAAAAAAAAAGCCTTCTCCTTGCAAAGAAACACCCTTAGGAACTCTCTTAAAATAGCTTGTAAATATTTCGCTCAGATCGTTTTGATTATACTTTCTAAATCTGAATTAATCCTTTGATGCGATCGCGCCGCCTCAAGATCCACTCTGCCATCACGGAGGGATAAAATCAGTTTTTGATAGTCATCTCCGTAGCGTTTTATCTCCGGCTGTGTGATATTACGGGTTCCGTGGACAACAAACGGAGGTAAAAATTCCATGCCGCAAACATGTGCAGACTGCATAATCGGCGTAAGAAATTCAATCATTGTATGCCCATAATATCCATCATGCTGAAACATGGATTCCCTGCCTCCGGTTGTGATTACGTTAAACAGCTTTTTACCCTGCAGAGCCATTCCTGTTTTGCCATATGCCCACATATGTTGCAGAACGAGATCCATCCATTCTCTTAATATTGCCGGAACGCTGAACCAGAAAAGCGGGTGATGGAAGACGATAATATCATTTTTCAGCAGCAAGTTCTGCTCGTATTTTACATCTATATAAAAATCCGGATATGTTTCATAAAGGTCATGAAATGTTACACCCTTAAGATCTTTTACGTAATTAATAAGCTGACTGTTCACACGGGAGTTTTGTAAGGCCGGATGAGCGAAGAGAACAAGAATATTGTTTTTAAAGCTTTTCAAAGATATATGGCGTCAGGCTTTATTTTGTGAGTTTATTGATGTTTTGACATAAATTGTCATGGCTCGTCAACCAAGAATTGAATTTCCTGAGGCGTTGTATCATAATTAACTGCTACGGAACGTTTTAGGCGCGTATCAATTCTAAATACTTATATCTTCCTATTCACAAAATCTTCACAATTATAGTAGATTATATATACGGGAGAAGGGAATTTCCCTCCTGACCCTTCTTTCCATTATTTTCATCGGGAACGCCTTTTGAGCGTTCCCGGTTTTTTTATTCTTTTTTTATCTTTTTCAATCTCCCACTTTTTTAGATACACAATGTAGTTACCTCATATGATATTATTACGTCATCTGAAATTAATCCGTTCCATGGGAGGTGCTAATGAGTAAAGGAATGCAATTAGATGAACTTTGTATCAACACTATAAGAATGTTGTCAATCGAAGGTGTGGAAAAGGCGAAATCCGGCCACCCCGGTGCTCCCATGGGAGATGCGGCTATGGCTTATGTATTATGGACCAGACACCTTCGTCACAACCCGAAGAACCCTGCCTGGATAAACCGTGATAGGTTTGTGCTTTCGGCAGGGCATGCTTCCATGCTTTTGTATTCGCTTCTGCATCTTACCGGCTACAGTCTGCCCATGTCGGAACTGAAGCGGTTCAGGCAGTGGGGCAGTCTAACACCGGGTCATCCAGAAGTGGACCGTGACATCGGAATTGAGATGACCACCGGGCCACTAGGGCAGGGATTTGCAAGCGGTGTTGGCATGGCCATGGCACAGCGGTATCTGTCAGGTTATTTTAATAAAAAGGGGTTTCCCATATTTGATTACCATATTTACGGTATATTGAGTGATGGAGATCTTATGGAGGGTGTAGCCTCAGAAGCGGCTTCTCTTGCCGGACACCTGGGCCTGGGCAGGATTGTTTACCTGTACTCCGACAATAGAATCACCATTGACGGCACCACTGATATTTCGTTTACCGAGGATAGGGGCAAGAGGTTTGAAGCTTATGGCTGGCATGTTCAGCATGTTGACGGCCTGGACATCAAAGAAATAGACACGGCCATACAAAAAGCAAAAAAGGAAACAAAGCGCCCTTCAATTATTATAGCGCGTACCCATATCGGTTACGGCAGCCCACACAAGCAGGACTCACCTTCAGCTCATGGTTCACCTCTTGGTGAAGAAGAGATCAAGCTTGTGAAGGAACACTTCGGCTGGCCGCAGAAACCCGCCTTTTATCTGCCGAAGATCGCGCTTACACATTTCAGAAAGGCGGTTAAAAAAGGCCGGGCTGATGAGGTTGCCTGGAAAGAAGTTGTAAAAAGGTACAATAAAAAATTTCGGGATTTGGGCGGCCTGTTAAAAGATCTAGGCACTGGCCGGCTTCCTGATGGATGGGAAAGTTCGTTGCCTGGTTTTGATGTTGATACTGGAAAAATGGCCACAAGATCGGCCTCCGGCAAAGTTCTAAACTCTATTGCAGGCAATCTTCCTATGTTGATAGGAGGCTCGGCAGACCTTGCGGCTTCAAATAATACTGATCTTAAAGGGCTGGGGGAGTTTGCAGTTGATTCCGCCGGCCGTAACATAAGGTTCGGGGTTCGTGAACATGCTATGGGCTCTGTGATGAATGGGATGGCTTTAAGCGGTATTATTCCGTACGGCGCAACCTTTCTGGTCTTTTCAGACTACATGAGACCGGCCATCAGGCTGGCGGCTCTTATGAGGATACGTGTGGTATATATCTTTACTCATGATTCCATAGGGCTGGGCGAAGACGGACCTACACACCAGCCTATTGAACACCTGGCATCTCTACGGGCGATACCTAACCTGGATGTTATCCGGCCTGCTGATGCAAACGAGGTGTCGGTTGCCTGGAAGATGGCGATTCAACGCTCTGACGGGCCTACGGCTATTATTCTTACCAGGCAGGGGCTGCCTGTGCTTGACAGAAAAAAATATACCTCAGCCTCTGGGGTTACCAAGGGAGGGTATATTATTGCCGAATCTCCGCATGCTAAAAAACCGGATTTAATTGTGATTGCTACCGGATCCGAGATAGAAATTGCCCTGGCGGCCCACGAGCGGATGACTGCGGATGGCCTGGCGGTTCGGGTTGTAAATATGGCTTCGTGGGAGGTTTTTGAGCGGCAAACTCTGAATTATCGCAAAAAGGTTCTGCCTCCGGATGTACGAGCTAGACTGGCTATCGAAGCAGCCTCTCCTATGGGGTGGGAACGTTACGTCGGAATCGACGGTGCTATACTGGGTATTAACAAATTCGGTGCATCTGCGCCGGCCGGCGTGGTTTTTGAAAAGTATGGCTTTACACTTGATAACGTAATAAAACTGGCCCATGGACTGCTTGGAAAAAAGGGAAAAGGCTAAAAGTTAAAGGCTAAGTACAAATCCAAAGGAGGTAAAGAGTATGAAAATTGCTATTGTCGGACTGGGTCGTATGGGAATGAACATGGCCCGCCGGTTGCTTCAGCATGGGCACCAGGTGGTAGCCTTTAATCGCAGTGCGGACAAGGTGCGGCAGATTGAGTCAGAAGGCGCTATAGGCGCGGCCTCTCTTGAGGATGTCGTAAAAAAACTCGAGGGCCCACGTGTTGTTTGGTTGATGCTTCCTGCAGGCCGTATAGTTGACGAACATGTTACTGCCCTGGCGGATCTTCTGGAAGAAGGGGACATAGTTGTTGACGGCGGTAACAGTTATTATAAGGATGATATAAAACATGCCGAAGAATTGGAACTAAAAGGTATTCGCTATATGGATGCCGGAGTAAGCGGCGGTATCTGGGGCCTTAAGATCGGATATTGTACAATGGTCGGAGGTGCCAGGGATGTATATGAACACCTGGAGCCTGTTCTGAAATCGCTTGCTCCTGTCGAGGGATATCTTTACTGCGGTCCTACTGGGGCCGGTCATTTTGTAAAGATGGTTCATAACGGCATCGAATATGGAATGATGGCTGCCTATGCAGAAGGGTTCGAGATAATGAGTGCCTCAGATTACGGAACCGGTTTTGACTTTGAGAAGATTTCACACCTGTGGAACCAAGGCAGTGTGATCCGTTCCTGGCTTCTGGAATTGGCTGAAGACGCTTTTAAGGACGATAGTGATATGTCAAAGCTTAGCGGCTGGGTGGAGGATTCCGGCGAGGGGCGCTGGACTCTGCAGCAGGCTATAGAGACGGGTGTACCTGCGCCTGTTATTGCGGCTTCACTTTTCCAAAGGTTCAGGTCTCGCCAGGATGATCCTTTTTCAAATCGTGTGCTGGCCGCCTTGAGAAACAAGTTCGGCGGTCATGCAGTGAAAAAAAGTTAATATAATGAGCAGCGAAATTCATCCTAAGCTTAATGTGACTCAGCCTAACAGCGGTGAACATACGGTTGAACCGGTAAGTGATCCGTTTGTGCTGGTAATCTATGGGGCCTCCGGGGACCTTGCTGCACGAAAGGTCCTGCCTTCGATATATAAACTTTACCGTAGAGATTTATTGCCCGAAAAGTTTGCCGTTATGGGTGTGGCAAGAACCGGCTTTTCGGATGATTCGTTTCGTGCCGCCATGCTTGATGCTGTAAAGCGTTATGTTCCGGAAACTTTTGACGCAGACTCATGGAATGATTTTGCCGGGCGTTTATATTATCAGCCGATTCAATACGATAGTGACGAGTCCGGTAAATTACTGGGTAAACGGCTGGATGAAATTGACAAGGCATTCGGTATAAGAGGCAACAGGGTTTTCTATATAGCGCTGCCTCCCATGCTTTATGAAACTGTAATCGACAACATAGGCGGCGCCGGCCTGGCCCGCAAAGAGCATGGCTGGACACGTATCATTATTGAAAAACCTTTTGGTAATTCCCTTAAGACGTCTAGAAGTCTCACAAATACGCTTCATAAGTATTTTGAAGAAAATCAGATATTCCGCATAGATCATTACCTTGGCAAAGAAACAGTCCAGAATATTTTGATGTTCAGGTTTGCAAACGCCATCTATGAGCCTATATGGAACCGTCGTTATATCGATCATGTACAGATCACTGCGGCTGAATCGCTTGGAATTGAGCACCGGGCCGGCTATTACGAGAGTGCGGGTGTTATCCGGGATATGTTTCAAAATCATATACTTCAGCTTCTTGCACTAGTGGCCATGGAGCCCCCGGCCAGGTTTGAGGCTGAAGAGGTGCGTAACGAAAAGACAAAGGTGTTTCGCTCTATACGGCCTTTCGATACAAAAAAACTGGATGAAAGCTGGGCTGTCGGCCAGTACGTGGTCGGTATAGTGGATGGAAAACCTGTGCCGGATTATAGGTCTGAAAAGGATGTTCCACCAAACTCAAATACTCCGACTTTTGCTGCCGGTGTTTTTCATGTGGATAACTGGAGATGGCAGGGTGTCCCGTTTTTCTTGCGTTCGGGAAAAAGGCTGGCCAGGGGAATTACCGAGATTGCAATCCAGTTCAAGGCGGCTCCACATCTGATGTTCGACCGTGTACTGGCTGGTTATGCCGGGCCGAATGTTCTTGTCTTTCGCATTAAACCTGACGAGGGCATAATGCAGAGCTTTTTTACAAAAGTTCCCGGCTCCCGTTTATGCCTGCAACAGGTGCGCATGGAGTTTTCTTATGAAAGTGTAAGCAGTGGAGCTGTGTTTGATGCCTACCAAAAGGTGCTTATTGACTGTATGAGCGGTGATCACATGCTGTTTGTTAGGCAGGATGGTGTTGAGCTTACCTGGGAACTCCTGGATCCGGTTCTTTCGGCCCTAAATGGATTTGGTCCGCCGGCTCCTTATGCCTCTGGTTCTGAGGGTCCTGCCAATGCCGACAGGTTGATCAGCAAAACCGGTAGAGACTGGCGGCGTCTGGCAGAACTATGATTAAAGCATGGTTTCGGACCGGAGCGCTTTTCTCTTTAGCGCTGCTTTTGTTTCTTCCCGTAAAGGTGTATGCGGATTATGATGTGGAAATGGCATACAGCCTGGGTATGGGATCCCGTGTAGATAATCTTGATTGGAGTATAGCGGGGAACCTATACTCTACAGGACCGTATGTAAATGTTCTTTCAGAGCTTAAATGGAGTGACCTTGAGATTTCACAGTTCAAAGCGGATGGCAGGTTTTTAGTAGGCAAAGATCAAAAATTTGTTCTCTTAAAAGTTATGTTGGATTACGGCTGGATTCTCTCTGGTGACAACCGGGACTCTGATTACGCTGGAAATAACAGGACACTGGAATTCAGCCGCTCAAGTAACAGTGCTAACAACGGGAATGTATCTGATGCGTCGTTAGGACTTGGTTATCAGTTTAGGCTTGTTTCCGACCGAATAAGAATTACACCTCTTATGGGGTATTCATCCAGTCGGCAGAACCTGCGTATGACGAACGGCTACCAGACAGTTTCCCGTCCTGACTTATATTCAAAGGTGTCTCCTTTGGGACCTTTTTATGGATTGGACAGTACATACGAAACCCAGTGGAAAGGCCCTTGGATAGGTCTGGAGTTGTCTTTACAGGCAAGTGAAAAGATAGCTCTATTTGGAAGTTTTGAATACCACTGGGCCGATTACTACGCTAAAGCAAACTGGAACTTGAGAGATGATTTAGCGCATCCCATCAGCTTTGAACACGATGCCGATGGAACCGGCATTGTCGCCTCTGCCGGAGGGGCGTATGTTTTTAATGAGCGATGGTCATTAAAAATCTACCTGGATATGCAGCAGTGGTCAACGGATCCGGGCTTAGACCGGGTTTTCGGTGCAGATGGAGGATATGTTGAAACCCTTCTGAACGAGGTAAACTGGAGTTCATTTGCGGCAGGGTTAGAACTAACCTATACATTTAAAGGTATAAGCAGAAGCAGACGTGCCGTTTATTATTAAGTAAGCAGAGGCGTTACCTATAAAACATTCAGTTATAGTCATAATTTATTCCGACATACGGAGCATAAAACGCCTAAACGGAATAAGAAAGCGCTCCAGAGGCTTACTCCTAAGCCCTTCTTAATAATTGTTTCCGGTTGTGGCCAGGCGGTCATCATGACTCATCCAGTTTTTGCCAGGCCTGCTGCTTCGTCATTTTTTTTGCCATGTTCCAAGCACTTAGTGAGCTGGGCTTAAGATCAAGTCTCTCAGGCTTTTTTTCCCAGTTTCCGATAGTAGGCGCACTCACGCCCAGAAGCCTTGCAAGCTGGCTTTGCGACATGCCAAACTTCACGCGCAGCCTGGTAACCGCCTTGCCGGTAACGGTGCCGGCACTTCGGGCGGATTGCTTCGTTCCCTTTAGTTTGGCTTTCTGAGGCTTGGTGGTTTTTGTCACCACAGTTTTACTCTTGCTGCTTTTTACTTTGCTTTTCACTTTACTTTTGGCTATAACCTTCGAGACTTTTTTCGAGACTTTTTTCGAAGTTTTTTTGGAAACCTTTTTGGACTTTGGCGCTGCTTTTTTACGACGTGATGAGGGTTTTGTTTTAGCAGGTGTCATATCTTCCGACATCTCGATGCCGAACACATCTGTAATAGCATCGTCCGCGATACGTTTGCGGCCGCCTTTTGTTCTTACGGAAGCAGCAGCCACATCGGCCTCGGCGCTGATCAGCTCTTCATGATTTGCTCCCCGAAGAAGAAACAGCAGTTCCGGCTCTTGGTCAAGCCGTGCCCCCACTCCGTAGAGTACTGCCGCTACATGCTTGCACATAACAGCCCAATCGGGGCAATTACAATTAAGTTTGATCTCTCCGGGCAGAGGAAACAGCCCCTTGTTACGGTCGGTTACAACTTGCATCACACTGTCGGAAACTCTGCCCTGAAGCAGCTCCAGAAGTGAACCGATCCGCCCGGCGCAGCTGTCCTTCAATCCTTTCCATTTAGTTTTTGGAAGCGTTTTGATAGAGATTTCAACTTTATAGATTTCAGAGCCGCTGACCATGGCGTTGACCTCGCCCTTGGCAATGTCAAGATGGCATACAGAACCGTTACGGACATAGGTGCGGCCACGCGGCAACCTGTTTTCGTAGTCGCTGAATGATTCCAGGTGATTGCACCAGGCCTTGCCCCAAAACGTTCGTGCAATCTTTCTACCCTCGATTTCCACGGGCTTGATATCCATCCCTTTTTTTCTGAGTTTCTCCATCTTTCTCCGTGCACGCGCACGACGCTCGCTCACTGAAACGTATGGACTCCAACCGTAGTAGTATCGACTCATTATCTGACTCCTTATAATTCTGCCCGATCGATATCAAGGGCCACTACCTTGAGCAATTCCTCGTTGCTCATCTCTGTCAGCATGGATTCGGCCCCGGCCTTCAGGATATCGTCGGCAAGGTTTTTTTTCTCTTCGATCAGTGTATCGATTTTCTCTTCAATTGTACCTCGGCAAATAAACTTGTGTACAACCACGTTTCTGTGCTGGCCTATGCGGAAGGCCCGGTCTGTAGCCTGGTTTTCCACGGCCGGATTCCACCAGCGGTCAAAGTGAATCACGTGCGACGCGGCTGTGAGGTTGAGACCAGTGCCGCCGGCCTTTAGGGAAAGCACGAAAAACGGCGGCCCATCCTCCTTCTGAAACATGTCAATAAGAGTTCTGCGTTTTTTTACTGCTGTCCCACCGTGCAGCACAAGACCATCACGGCCGAAGACTTCTCCCAAAAAAGCGGCTATAGGCTCAGTCATTTCACGAAACTGGGTAAATACAAGAGTCTTTTCCTGCCGTGACATGATTTCCTCACAGATTGTTCTTAGTCGATCGAACTTGCCGCTGTCTACCGGCTTGTATTGGCCGTCTCCCAGAAACTGGCTTGGATGATTACATATCTGTTTGAATCTCATAAGGTAGGCCAGTACAATCCCTCGTCGTTTAATCCCATCAAGTTGTTCGAGAGATGCTGCAAGTTCCTGCACAGATTTGGCGTACATTGCAGCCTGTTTTTTCGCCAGGCCGCAGAACGCCTTCATCTCGGTTTTATCAGGCAGGTCAGCGATAATGCTCTTGTCGGTCTTAAGTCGTCTTAAAACATAAGGCCCGACCAGGTTTCTAAGAGGTGCGTAGCTGTCATGTTCTCTGGCCTCCAGGGCCTTGACGAATTTTTTAAACCTGGTTGCCGAACCAAGCAGGCCCGGGCAGAGAAAATCAAAGAGCGACCAGAGATCGGAAAGCCGGTTTTCTACCGGAGTGCCGGTAAGTGCGATTCTGGCATCAGCCTTAAGCTGTTTGACGGTTTTAGTTTGGCGTGTAGAAGGGTTTTTAATGGCCTGGGCTTCATCCAGGATGACCAGCCGCCATTTGATATCGAGCAGCCATTTTTGTCTAAACAGCATTCCGTAGGTGGTAAAGACGACATCGGTTTTTGCAAAAGCATCGCCGGCCTTCCCGGCCATGGAGGTAAGAACTGTTTTTTCCGTTTCCGAGGGATGAATGAAAGATGCTTTGAGTGTCGGAGCAAAGCGTTTAATCTCTGCCTTCCAGTTAGCCAGTAGTGATGCCGGAAGCACAAGAAGCGATGGCTTGACAACTGACGATTTCTTTTTATTTGCCTCTTTAAGAGTCAGCAGAAGAGATATTATCTGAATTGTTTTGCCAAGTCCCATATCATCGGCAAGACAGGCGCCGAGTCCGAGGCTTGACAGCATCCAGAGCCAGTTATGCCCGGTTTTCTGGTAGTGACGGAGTCTGCCGTGAAACTCCTTGCTGTGCACTCCGGAGTTTTTCAATCCGTCTGGATTGCGCAGGTCCGAGAGAGTTTTGGAAAGCCATTTGCCGGCGTTGATGAAAGCCCAATCATGTTCCACCTCTTCAGGCGAACCATCAAGACTTAAGTTTGCCGGCGCTCCAGCCAGAAGACGCATACCTTCGATAAATGAGATTCCTTCCCCGGCTGCTTCGGCTTCCACCTGTTTCCAGTGCTCAAGAGCTTCTGAGAGTTTTTTTCTGTCTACTTCAATCCACTGCCCCTTGATGTATGCCAAGCCGTCTTGCGAGGCCATGATTTTACGCCATTCGCCTTTAGTCAGGTTTTGGTCTCCAAGGGTAATACCGACCTTGAAGTCCAGCATTGCATCTATACCTAACTTGCTCTGTTTGTTCCCGCCGATGGTCACGGCCACGCGCGGACGGGGGCGCTTTTGCCACCAGTCCGGAAGGCGTACCAGGAGTCCGCTTTCCTCAAGAAGGGGTACGTTCTTTAGCAGGTGGTAGGCTTCGTCAGGACTCCATGCCAGAGGATGAAAAAGATCGCCTGAATCAACCATCTTCTTGACAAAATCTACTTTTTCAGATGCCCGATGTACTGGCAAAAGCAGGTTGATAAGCTCTTTCTTATTTCTTGCTCCCGCATATTCCTGAAGGGCTTTGCCAAGCGGCCGGTACTGTACTTGCCCCCCCTTTGAAAGGCTTGGCGCATAGGTGGCCAGAAACGCGAAAGGCAGCTCGGGATCCCTCTTATTCTCTGCAAGGTGAAAGCAGACGCGTCCGACCTGATGCCAGGAGGCTGCGTTTTTCTTCAACCATCCGACCAGGCCGTCCTTTGATGCGGCGATATCTTTAAGCGCCCACGAGTCCAGGTCCAGCCAAAGGCTGCGAAAAACCTCGGAACTAAGATA
Source organism: Nitrospirota bacterium (assembly GCA_027021335.1). Classification (GTDB taxonomy): domain Bacteria; phylum Nitrospirota; class Thermodesulfovibrionia; order SZUA-242; family SZUA-242; genus JALUUO01. The sequence goes on along the minus strand of JALUUO010000024.1, from coordinate 47,455 downwards.
CTCTCCTCCCTGCATGGGAGGAGCCGAAAGCAGCATAGTTGCCAGTTCGGAATCAGAAGGCGGCTCAATCGGGTTGAGTTGTTTTCCGGCAGACTCGGGTGTACGACAGAGCTGTGTCAGGTAGCGGCAGGCGAAATCCCGCCAGAATGAAAGCGACGATGGCGGCGGTGTATCCGGCCTTGTGGCGGCAAGTGTAAAAAGCCCTTCAGCCTGGGATGACGAAAATGCGGCCGCAACTTTCTTCATCCAGGCATCGGGTGTTGTCCCGGCATTGTCGTCGCCCTCCAGCAGGCGAAGATGGCCTGTAGGAGTCAGTCTAATGTAGTAGTTCATTCCATATTTTTTATATTGCAACAGGCAAAAAATCTTGTGCGTTTAGGCTTAGATGGTTTATAGATTTTTGCGTTAAACGACAGGGGGTATAATCATAACGGAGTATCACAAAAGATACAGACGGTATATGACTTTAAAATACCATTTGCCGGTATCTTAAATGATGTAGTATATCAAGGGCAAGCTGTATCGCACGTTTTAAAATGAAAAGCGCGTAAAAGAAGGCTCTAAGAAGTAAAAAGCACTCAACTTGGTCTATAATGAAAATATTAATCAGGGCGGCTAAATGGCCGATATTGAAATAAACTCAATGAGCAGAGAATAGCTTTAATACGAACAGCAATTTAATACAGGATCGCCGAACTTTCAAAAGTGATAATTAAATACTTAGTACTTACCCTCCCAGGTCTTCTTTCTTCTGGTTTAAAGGCTGGCTATATTCGCTTTCATAGTCGGCTGCAGAGTTTTCATGGACAAACACAATAGCGTTTCATCAAGCCACATATTTGCCGGATGTATTCTTATCGTCCTGTTTCTGTCCCTCTATTATTCAGTCATTTTAAAAATGGTTGGAGATTGGTCGAATGATCCTAATTACTCTCATGGTTTCCTTGTGCCATTAATTGCCCTCTACCTACTTTGGCAAAAAAGGCATTCACTTATCCAAACACCCATCTCGCCCTCTAACTGGGGCCTTATTGTTCTTATATCCGGGTTATGTATTTACGTATTCGGTTACCTGGCAGCCGAGCTTTTCACTATGCGTATTTCCATGCTTGTAGTGCTGGCCGGACTGATTATTTCCAATCTCGGCATGAGTTTTTTCCGTTATGCATTTCTTCCCTACGGCTATCTTTACTTTATGATTCCGCTGCCTTATATGCTTTATGATGCAATTGCTTTTCCACTTAAACTCTTTGTTGCCAAATACTCCGTTATTGTGCTTCAGTCCATAGGTATTTCCGTCTACCGCGAAGGTAACATTATTATGCTTCCTGCAATCACATTAGAAGTAGCCGACGCCTGTAGTGGAATCAGATCGCTCATGTCTCTTCTTGCACTTGGTGTTGCCTACGCATATTTTTCACAAAAAAGCTTGACGAAAAAGATTATCTTGGTAATCTCTACCATCCCAATCGCTGTGTTGGCAAATGCCGTACGAGTTATAGGCACAGGAATTCTCGCACACCAATACGGAGAAAAAGCCGCCGAAGGCTTTTTTCACGAATTTGCCGGAATGGTAATATTTGCTGTTTCCATGGCAATGCTTATTGGAGTTGGAGTTGTCTTAAGTAAAATAGGCGGTAAAAGAAAAGACAAGGACAAAAGCAACTTGTGATGGAGCAAAGCAAAAATAGAATGACGAGCTGGCGATTTTACGTCTGCTGCATACTGCTTGTGATTACAGGCATATATATTAATTATTATTTAGATGTAGAAGCTGTTCCTCTCAAAAAACCACTTGCCGAGTTTCCTGCCAAACTGGGAAACTGGACGACTCTAAAAGACCATTTTTTTGATGAAGAGACCTTGGACAACCTGAGAGTGGATGATTACATATTTAGGTCCTATGTTTATAAAGACCGCTCTATTTTGCTTTATATCGGCTATTACAGAACTCAACGCGAGGGAGCTCAGATTCATTCGCCCAAGCATTGTCTGCCTGGTTCAGGATGGTTTCAACTGGAGGAACGAGTTCGATCAGTCCAGCTTGGAAAACTAGCTCCTCAAAAAATTGTGGAAGCTGTTTATCAAAAGGATAGCGACAAGACAGTATTCCTATATTGGTACGATATGCAGGGTAAAAAGCTGACTAACCAATACATGCTGAAACTTGGCATGATCTATAACTCTATCCTGCATAACCGGAGCGATGCTGCATTCATACGTGTTTCAATTCCAGACACCAATGACAACCTAAATGAAACCATAAGCTACGCAGAGGATTTTCTTGAAAAAGCCATTCCGATAATCGAATCTTTTCTAACACAATAAAGCGCAAAAATGTAGAATATCGCTATATTCCTGATGTTTTACGGGTTTTTTGTGCTGATACCTAGGGGTCTTACGATTCTGAAGACAAAAATACAATCTTTCCGAGGGGTTACAGACAGACAACAGGGGGCTTTATCTCTTAAACTTCTGTAATAGAAATGTCCTGTTTTTATGTTTGAATCCGGAACTTAAAACTCTAAAAACACGGATTCCGTTTCACTAAGCGGTGTTGAAAGCCAGGTGTTTCGTCCAAGCCCTGATGCGTCTGATTCCGAAAGTTTTACGCCTGGTATATTTTGTGCCTGAATCTTGACTTCCATATCGTAGTCCAGTCCGTCCACCAGGTAAGCATCAAGGATTTCACTAACCGAACGGTAGTCGTGGTTGCCTGGAAGAAAACCTCCAAGCTTATCATACTTGATCGGACCTATTACGATCCGAAACTTGCCGCTTCGGTCCGGCAGGGTAGCACCTATTGTAAAGTTGTTGCCAAGGGTGCAATTTTTTTCAGCCAGAGCATTTCGCTGCCTTTTACTTATTACGGCACGGCGCTCTATGCACTGCTTGATCTTGACCGGAATTCCTTCAAGATAATCCGTTAGAATTCCTTCAAGAAGACTTGCGGAACGAGGCTGCTGTGTCATGGCGCCAGCATATTTCAGGAAGCGAACCGGAGAAATTATTTTTTCTTTTCTCCCCTCTTTTCCCTCCTCAGGATGTGTTTCTTCGTTTAGTTGACCGATAAACCAGATCAGGCGTTTGGATAGCGGGTCAGATCCTCCTTTTCTGAATTGAATATAGTATCGGTATTTAGACCAAGTGCGGTAAAAAAGTGATATCAACCGGTGATGAAAGATATCGAGAAAGTCACGTACCCTGGTGGCGTAACCCTCCTCCCAGAGGATGTCTTCAGTGAAATAAGTCGGCATAGGTGAAGATGAACCGTAAAGGCCAAGAAACGAGATGGTGATTCTGTATCGCTTACCACCGCTGCTTGTCGGCAGCTCTTCGATGCTTACGATGTCCGAGTCAGGAAACGCCAAAGATGCATCCGGCCTGAAGCGGATTATCTCTTTCTCCGGTCTTCCTCCGTGGCCGACTTGAGCGGCTTCCGGAACAGCACGTTCAAGAAGTTGTACGGCCTGGAAAAATGAGAATCTATGCCACTTTTTTAACAGGTTGTCGATTAGAGTATTATCTGCTGTCCTATTCTGGGCGGCCAATCGTAAGTCTCTCCTTTTTGAACTCCACGTACTTCAAGCCTGCAAAATGAGTTTATGCTCGAATATAGCGCGAAGAACTCATTAAGCACCGATGCAAACAACAGCATTTCTCCCTCGCCGGCGAAATGATCCTCAAGCAGTTCGAGATGAATATATGTCCCCCGAATCACAGCCCCTCTAAATATGTGTTCATCAGGTTCTGCATGAACATTTACGATACCATCAAGAAGCAGTTCGCTTTGGCGTGCGGCCTGGCTGTCATAAAGAGCTTGAAAGTTGTATACACCAAGCACTCTTCGTAGCGAATCCGGGTTTGTGAGGCTTTGATAGTTTAAAGACAGGTGTGAAATCAAGCGCCAATGAAGATCTCCCTCCAAAGGGGGGGGCACGGAATTTCTTACCGGTAAAACATTCCGGAATTCCACATATTCAGGTGACTTGTCTGTGGGAATGCGAATATCACCTACGCGAAGTTCAGAAGGAAGGTTACGGTTAGAGCATGTGAGTTCTATGTTTACAACTTCGGCAGACGGCGCTTCCCTATCTCCCTCTTCGTTAACAAATGAAATATATGTATCTGTTCCATGTCCAACCACTACGTGTTGCATGCTGGTGTTGTGGTATACGTTGCCGCGGCCCAGTGATTTCTGTCCATGCTTAAAGGAATAGAAAGGTTCATAGACTCGTTCACGTGCCGCGTATTGATCCCAGCCGGTTACACGGTCAACCGAGAATATTTCGAAGTGCTTTATATCTGAGCCGTGAGGATGTATACGATACGAGGTTCTTTCCTGTTCTATACGGATGGGATCTGCTTCATGTTGGAAAAGATTGATAACAGGAGAACAATAAAGAAGAAGATTCTCATCAGATATCCTAAGTGCATCATCCCAGCGCTTATCGAATTCAAATAGAACTTCAAACGTCCCCTCTATACCGGCTTCGTGAAGCTTTTCTAGTCCATAAAGATCAAAGAACATAAATTTTTCGGGAAGACAGAAATATTCCTGTAAGAACCGGTAGCCCTTGAATGAATGAAGGGGGTAGGGCAGTAATACCTCGTTGTCTGCAAAGCCTGCCTGACAAAGCATATCCGGCGGTAAAGATATCGGTGCTCCGGCTCCTGAGGTCGAACGTATGGAAATTTTTTTGATACGACGGGAAAGCCAAAGAAAAAGCGCGGATGTGACATTGCTTTCACCATGCAGGTAGAAACGCAATCGCTCGATCTTAAAGTTTCTCAGCTGAACTCCCTGGTGAGGTTCACAGGTCAATCTGAGTTGAGATTTTTTTCCGGAAGGACTTTCCATTAAAACTTCTCTTAGGGAGAGTGGGTAGAGATCAACATCGTAGCAGGTACGAAACCGGCACTGAACTCCCTCTACCGCAACCGATGCGATTTCTGTTCCTCGTGGAATTATCTGATGATCAGACAAAAGGTGCTCTTTCGGCTTGCACTGTAGGATGCTCATGGCCGGTATGGGACGAAGATAATGCGGCCATAAAAGCCCTATCATCATATGGGTCAGCTCAGGCAGCTCGTCATCCAGTTTGTGCCGTATGCGGCCGGTAAGAAAAGCAAAGCCCTCCAGCAGGCGGTCAACCTCGGGATCGCTTCCCTTTGCCGCCAGATAATGGGCGGCCTCAGGATGCGCTTCAGCGAACTCTTTTCCCAGCTCGCGAAGAAAGGTCAGTTCTTCCAGATAGTATTTGTTGAACATATTTGAATAAGTTGGCAGTTGTCAGGGTGCAGGGTACAGAAATATGGATCAAAGTCCAGATGATGGTTGTAAGGTCGGCAGATGATACGAATAATTCATATTTTCCTGTTCCCTGACTCCTGTAGTTTATTTATAACGATACTGAAACCTCTCCGTTTGAATCCACCTGTGTCTCGAATAGTACTCCGGCTCGCTCCCGTGATGTGACCAGATCGGCCTTAATTTCGAAATGCAAAGTCAGAATCTCTCTTTCTGACTCTACCGGCTGTACCCTGACGTTTCTAAGCCTGGGCTCATACTTTTCGATGGTGCCCTTTATTGCCTTCTCCATGATTCCGATCGCGGTTGGAAAGGAATGAAACAAGTCCACGAGGTCGGGAAGACCGTAGTCAGGAAGAGTTTCTGAAAATCCCTGCCGCGTGTTAAGCATCTTTTGAAGATGTTTCAGCACGGAGTTTGCGAGCATGTTGGTGTTTTCTTCGATCGTTCTGGGCTCATCCTCCCGCGGATCACTTATGCGTTCCAGTAGTGTGCGTTCCCGGCTCATGGTTTATCAAGCCAGCAGTTGTCAGGGAGCAGGATTATGGATCAATTTTAAAATAATTAATAGCTTCTCTTGCTCCTTGACTTCTGACGACTGCTCCTTTTTGTTGTTTTTACGTCTTATCAAGCTTGCCTACCAGCGAGAGGTCGAAGTATGCGCCCTGGTATTTAAAGTGAGGGCGGACATGCAGTGTGACCTTGTACCAGCCTGGATCGCCTTCTACATCTTCAACCACCACCTGGGCATCTCGAAGTGGCCGCCTCGACCTTACGGATGCAGGTGGATTTTCCTGGTTTGCCACATATTGGCGTATCCAGGTGTTGAGTTCTCTTTCAAGGTCCACTCGTTCCTTCCAGCTTCCGATCTGCTCTCTTTGAAGTACTTTCAGGTAATGAGCCAGCCTGTTGATAATAAACATGTACGGTAACTGTGTTCCGAGTTTGAAATTTGTTTCGGCCGCTTTGCCTTCTTTACTGGTGCCGAAGAATTTGGGCTTTTGACATGAGTTTGCGGAAAAGAAGGTTGCGTTATCGCTTCCCTTTCTCATGGTTAGGCCTATAAAGCCTTGTTCTGCCAGTTCGAATTCCCGGCGTTCGGAGATAAGAACTTCCGTAGGAATTTTGGTCTGAATTTCGCCCATGGCTTCGAACTGATGGAGTGGCAGGTCTTCAACAGCACCGCCGCTTTGCGGACCGATAATCTGGGCGCACCAACGATACTTTGCGAAACTATCTGTCAGTCTCGTAGCAAAAGCAAAAGCGGTGTTGCCCCACAGGTAGTGTTCGTGGTTACCGCTTACTTTTTCTTCGTACTCAAATGCCTTTACCGGATTGGTTTCTTTACCGTAGGGAAGGCGAAGAAGAAAACGTGGAGTTGTTAAAGAGACATATCGTGCGTCTTCCGACTCACGGAAGGAATGCCATTTGATATACTGAGGCCCTTCAAACACCGACTGTAAATCCTTCAGGTTAGGCAGTTCTGTATAGCTTTCCACTCCGAAAAATTTGGGACTGGCTGCTGCTATAAATGGAGCGTGGGCCATTGCGGCAACGCTTGCCACCTGCTGCAGAAGAGCCATATCCTGTGGACCGGGACCAAATTCATAGTTTGCAATAACTGCTCCGTAGGGTTCGCCTCCGAACTGTCCGTACTCTGCGGTATAAAGGTGTTTGTAAAGGCCGGATTGTGTTACTTCCGGGGCGTCCTCAAAATCTTCCTGAAGATCTTCTTTTGAAACACTCAGCAGTTCCAGCTTTATGTTTTCTCTGAAATTGGTTCTATCCACAAGCATCTTCAGACCCCGCCATGCAGACTCCAGTTTCTGTACATCCGGATGATGCAGCACTTCGTCCACCTGGGCACTTAGCTTATTATCCACCTCGGCGATCATCTGATTCACCACCGACTGATGGACTTTTTCTCCTTCACGCCCTGGCGCCAGAAGCTCGGCAATAAATGCTTCCACTCCTTTCTTGGCGAGATCGTAGCCTTCCTGCGCCGGGGTAAGTTTTGTTACTTCCAGTATTTCGTCCAGAAGTGAACCGGTTGCCTTTTCCTGAACTTCTGTCGCAGCTTCCTGCTGTGTCTCGGCTTCTGCCATATCTAAAACCTCCTAATTTTTAACTGTTTTTCAATTATAATCCGGCTCTAATTTTACTGTCTGCCGGGAAAAAACTATTCAGACTTTTCCCCTTCCTTGCCTAACCCTAACTCGTCCAGAAGTTTTTGGCGTGAAGCATCGTCTTTCAGCATCTCCTGAATTTTCTTTCTGAAGTCGGGCACGTTTCCAAGAGGACCTTTAAGAGCGGTAAGCGCATTTCGAAGTTCAAGCAGAGAGTTAAGTTCAGGAACCTGCTTAACAATAGACTCGGGGTTGAAATCGTTCAGCGTATCGAATTTTAAACTTGTGGCGATTTCACTTTCTTCTTCTCCTCCTGATAGGCGGTCAGGCACTTTTATATCCAGTTTCAGTTTTTGCCCTTTCATAACGTCGTTGAATGTGTCTTTGCTCACATTGACAGGCTTTCGGTCTTCCAGCAAGGTATCATCATTTTGTAAGGTATAGTCACCTATCATCATCAATTTAAGGGGAAGTTCTTTTTCTTCCTGGGCGTCTCCTGTGGCCGGCTTGTACGTAATATTAATGCGTTCTTTTGGTGCTACCGAGATCTCTTTTGCCATAGTATCACTCCTTTCGTAACTTCTTTTGGAATTTCAGGTTCAGTCTATCCTGTATAATTTCATGCTTTTCCGTCAATTGTCAGAGCGGATACGGGATTTAATTCGAGTAGGCGTGCATTAAGACGGTTCAGCTTTTCTCTGAGTTCAGGCGTGTTCAGGCGTGTTTCTTGTGCGACTTTTTTCTGGCAAATTACCAGTTGGCTAAGCACTTCCTGGCATAGTTCAGGTTCCCATTCCTCCAGGGAGAAAAAATCAATTTCACGGTCCAGGGATTCAAGTTGTGCAAGGGCAAGATTCTGTTTTCCTCCAGCCATCAATACTTTGGCAAGATGAAAATTCCAGAGGAACCGTTCCCGGCGTCCCGGTGTTCTGGCCAGTTTGTCTTGAAAAAGAGAAATAGCCTCTTTAATCTGTTTTGTACGAGCCAGTTGTCTTGCCTTGTTGTAAGTTTCCTCCAGTTCCCGGGCCTCTTCTGACTGCCCACCTGCTTGCAGGTCTTCGCCTGTACCTGCTGCCTGTGATGTCAGCACGGTCTTTCTCACCCATTCCTGGGTTTCCGGACCGGCAAAAGCCGTACCGTCCTGGAATTGAAGGTCAAGAAGTTGAGGCACCCGGCGAAGAAGCACTCCCAGCTCTTCACGGATGACAGTCTGTACATCTTTGTAAAGAGTGCCAAGTGTTGAGAGGGCCTCGTCCATGTTGAGCTGGAGGTCCAGCAAAAAAGGGCTGCTTGTAAATGTGGATTCAGACTGAGCCACAATTGCTTCGGGTTCTCCTTTTTCGAGCAGTTGTTTTTGTGCGTCCATCGTATATGCAGGTATTGCAGGCATCTGTGTCCGTCCATCCGTATTTGGGGGCGGCGCTTGAATGCTGTCCCACAACATTGACCGGCTGAGACGGTATGGAAGTGGATTTTTGAGATCTGCTTTGCGAAGATAAGTTGCGGCCTTTAAGACGATAGTTTGGGCTTCACGTAGCGCTTTACGAGCATCCGCCTCAGAGGATATCTGAGTAGGAGCCTGGGCTTGTGACGAAGCAGCCGGTTGGGCCGTGGGTTTTGGCTTTGGTTGTTCGGCAACACTCTGCGAACCCAGGTCTTCTATTATTTCTTTAACCTTCCTGCTGAGTTCAGAGAGAAGATTATTACGGTCTTTAATTTTTTCCTGCAGCAGGTCGCTTACCTGTTTTATCGTCTCCTGTATCTGTTCTAGTTGTTGCTTGTCGCTACTGGTGAACTTTTGTGTGCCGAGTGTTTTAGCTGCATTTTCCGACAACCACTCGATAGCAGAAACCCTACCTTTAAGGCGTTTTAACTCCGGAAACATGGTGTCCCAGTAGTTGCTGATGAGATCCTTGCAGGTTAACAGACCTGCGGCCAGGCCTTTCAGCGACTGTTCATGCAGAAGCGCAACACACAGGTATGAGGCCACCTGCAAGTCCTTCGACTTAGTGCCGAGGATGACTACCGCCAATTCAGCCACCCGGCTCCACTCCACAGTGCCACCTGATAGTGACTGAAGTTTACGGACCTCCTCCTGAAGTTCTTCGTATTCCGGCTCGTAACGGACGGATGTTCCCTGAGGGGTTTCCGGGCTTATTGGTTGAGATCCAAGTAAAGGGGGTATTTCCGGTATCATGAGAAAAAGAATTCCTCTTCTTTTATTTACCTTTTTTTATAGTTCTGCTATATTATTTTAAAACGTTTTAAAATAATATAAAAGCATTTTAAAGGCATTGCCGAAACGTTTTAAAATCTTTTTTACTCGTCATGAAAAGCCACTTTTTTTGGTTGATACGCTTGTTTAGCTACAAGAATTATAACTAAATAGAAGATGGCTTTTTCGCTTGCTTTCTTTAGCTCAAGGCAATTATACCATGCCCGTATATGAACTAAAAGCGTCATTTTGCTTCAATAATAAAAAAAATTGCCGATAACTATGCATCTAAACGGACCTGATAAACCGCAGCCAGATAAACTGAACATAGAATGGCAAGCTCTTTCCGACCTGGGAAGGACAAGACGGAATAATCAGGATTTTCTAGGGGTACACGAATCAAAAGAAGGTGGCTTCTCTCTTTTTGTGGTGGCTGACGGCATGGGTGGGCATGCCGCCGGTGAAGTCGCAAGCAAAACAGCAGTGAAAGCCGTTATTGACGAGTTTGTTTCCAGTTCTGCCGAATCCGATGGACTGCGGCTGGCTGTTTCGATCGAAAAGGCAAACACACGTGTGCGTGATGTTGCAAAATCGGATATTTCCTATCAGGGCATGGGGACAACATGTGTAGCCCTTGTTATGCGCCGTGCAACGGCAATAATTGCGCATGTAGGCGACAGCCGGGCCTACCTGATACGTGACGGGCGAATCAGGCAGTTGACCCGGGATCATTCTCCTATTTGGGATATGGTTGAGAAAGGTGAGATAACCAAAGAAGAGGCTCGTAGCCATCCATCTAGAAACATGATTTCAAGAAGTCTCGGCATCAAATCAACTGTATCTGTAGAACTTCATCCGAATCCTATCGATATTTGCAGCGGCGATATATTTATGCTCTGCAGTGATGGGTTGACATCTAAACTTGATGACTTTGAAATACTTAATATTGTTATGGATAGCGTTTCGTTGAAAGATGGATGTAAAAAACTTATCAGTCGCGCAAATGAAAAGGGAGGAGATGACAATATCTCAGTAATACTTGTAAAAGCCATATCCGGCCAGGGCAGGGAAAAAGCCGGAACAAATACGTTTGCATGGTGGCTTTTAGCTGTTATAACAGCACTGATATTAGTAGGAATGCTATTATTTTCTCTAGGAGTTATTAATCGTAATGCCGGTTAAGCTTACCCTTCTTACAACCTGTGGAGGTGCAGAGTCAAAAGAGTTTGAGGATGTTTTTGACAAGGATAACATCTCCATAGGAAGAGGTTCGTCCAACGATCTGGTGGTTCCTGACAAGACCCGGTTGGTTTCGTCGAAGCACGCAAACATAGAGAAAAAGGAAGGAACATATTACGTCAGGGATGTTAATAGTAAAAACGGAACATTTCTAAATGGAAAACAGCTGACGGCTGGAGAGGATTACCCCCTTGCTCCGGATGACAAAATACAGTTTGGCAATTTCACACTAATTGTTCTTCCTGTGCCCCCCGCCGATGCTGTAAGAGAAAAACCCTCTGAAGCAGAAACATTTGAAAAAGATAAAAAAGATGAAAACTATGTTATAGATGAAAAGCCGGAACCTATAGACCGGCTGACTACCAAGAAAGCTAAAAAAACTGAAAAAAATGAGAAAACGGTCTCTGTTGTAAAAGAAGACAGGGGTGATACCTCATTGTACGAAACTGCATATTATTCTCTATCTGCAATCTCATCCCATTTTGCCGGACAGCAACGTATGTTGAATTCTCCGGAGGAAGTGGAGCGCTTCTGCCTGCACATACGAAAAATATCTGAAGTTCTGCTCAGGAACCTTTTTGGGGCTCTTGAGGGGCGCCGGCAGTTTGAGGAAGAATTCGATGCGCAGGTAACCAAGATTATTCCTACAGGACTCGATCCTGAACAGCTCAGGCGCCGGAATCTTGTGAAATACGCGGCAACATATGAAGACTTAGGTAAATACCTGTTTGACCGCTCTACGGATGAAGAACGGGGGCAGGCTGTAAAGGAGCTTAATGAGGCCTTTCAGGATATTTTACTGCACCAGGTAGGCCTTCTCTCCGGTGCCCAAAAGAGTTTGGAGGCGTTTCTTGAGGAGTTAAACCCTGAGACGATCGAAAGTGAGATTATGCAGGCGCAGGGCCGGTCGGGCTGGAAGAAATTTTTATATAAAATACCTCTTTTCAGGCGGGCGGCTGTTTGGGAGAGGCTTGCCCGAAAGCATAAAAGTTTTCGCGAGGATCACAAAAGGACGTTCGAAAGGGTTTTCGGACGCAGTTTTGGCAAGGGATACATTGATTCTATTAAAAAACTAAGGGAAAAAGTGAGTTAGTAGAAAAGGGACGGTACTTAAATTCGTCAGTCTTTAGCCTGTTAATGATGGAGGGATGGATGAAAAAACAGCACATTGCGATTATTTTTTTTATTTTTGTAACATGTACAATACTTCCGGGACTTTCGGGATGTGGAAAACCGTATGCCAGGATTACTTTTCAGGCGTATAAAAACCTGAATCCTGATGACAGTGGAGCGGCCCTCCCTGTTGTTGTCTGGATATATCAGCTTAAAAACAAAGAGCGTTTTGAAAGCGCTGATTTTATCAGCATCTGGCAGGATGAAGGCGAAGCGCTCGGCGATGATCTTCTGGCAAAGCGGGAAACCACTGTATATCCAAACTCGGATAACCAGGTCGAGGTCCAGAGAGAGCCTGACGCCAGGTTCTTAGGCCTGGTGGCTTTGTTTAGGCAACCAAGCGGTAATTCCTGGCGCAGGATAATTCCGATAACAAGTAAAAGGCAGAAGGTTTATCTTGTCATGGATGAACAAGAGATGGAAATTACTGATGGTAAGAGGAAAAGACAGCCATGAAGTCTTGCCGTAAAGTAATATGGAATGAAGGAATGTTCATGATTCCGCAGCATTTTCAGCAGTGGGATCACTACAACGAGAGTATTTTGAACTTTCGTATTCAGAGTCTTAAGCAGCAGTGCTGGGGGTTGCTGGGGATAGACATTGATAAAGATGCTTTGGCCAACGACCGGTTTGTGCTGACCGGCTGTAGTGGGGTTATGCCTGACGGATTGGTTTTTGACATGCCTGAAACCGATAATCTGCCCGAGAGCAGGAATATAAAAGATTTTTTTCTTCCTTCTACTGAAAACATGGATGTCTATCTCGCAATTCCGGTGGAACGGCATGGGCGAATGAATTATGACTTAAACGAACAACAATCTCCTGCTTCTTCCTCCGGACAAACCCGCTACCGGAGGCAATTTGTTAACGTTTTTGATGAAACCACAGGAGGCAACGAAAAACAGATAGGTATTGCCCGCAAGCAATTCCGTATTATGTTTTCGAGCGAATCCCTGGACGAACTGAGCGTTATTAAGATAGCCGAACTGGTTCGAGCTTCGTCCGGAAATGTTGCGCTGAAAGAGGAGTTCGTGCCTGCCTGCCTGAGAATCGGGGCGTCGGATGCTCTTATGCGTACGGTAAGACAACTGCTTGAGATGTTGACAGCCAAAAGCCGGTCGTTATCAGGCGAACGCCGGAGGCAGCGCAGCGGAGCTGTGGAGTTCGGATCGTCGGATATCTCTAACTTCTGGTTTCTTCACACAGTGAACTCTTTTATTCCTCTTATCTCTCACTATCACCGTACTGCGTCAGTACACCCGGAAGAGTTTTTTCTTACATTGTCTCAACTTGCGGGTGAACTGATTACGTTTTCTCCAGAAGGGCATCCGGGAGAGCTTCCGCCCTATCAGCATGCGAACCTGGATCAAACCTTTGGCTTGTTGCTGGAACGCCTTCGTGGTGCTCTGGAGATAGTTTTGTCAAGCAAGTCCGTCTCGATTGCCCTGGAGCAGACCGAGCAATCCCTGTTTGTAGCCCGTATAGCGGATGAACGCCTTCTGGATAACGCTCAGTTCTACCTTGCTGTTTCAGCCGGAATTTCCGAGGCTGATATTATCTCCAGGGTTCCTTATCAGATAAAAATCGGCTCTTTGGATAAGATCAATATACTGGTTAGCGCAGGTATGCCAGGATTGGCCCTTTATCACTCGCCGCGGCCGCCTGAGGATATTCGTATGCAGATGGGGTATCACTATTTTCGTATCGAAACACAAGGCGATTATTGGGATGTTATAAGGCAGGCTAAGAATCTGGCCGTGTACGTGCCCTCTGATTTTACAGAAGTAAAACTCGATCTTATTGCGATCAAGGAATAAGGATTTAAAAAAACAAAAACCATGAGTAATTCAGCAGTAACAGGCGGATACAACCTGAGCGAATTATGCGCGGGCTTCTTCTCTTTGATTGTTCAACTTCGTTCCTCTCAGGACTTTGGCAACCCGGAAAACCTCCGGAATCGCATTACCGCAATGTTTGCGGAAATGGAGTCCGATGGCAAGCAACTAGGAGTTAGTAGTGAGGACTTGCAGTACGCCAAATACGCACTTACCGCCTTTATTGACGAGATGATTCTGAATTCTTCTTGGCCGGGTAAAGATGGATGGCTTACCAGGCCTCTTCAGCTTGATTATTTCGGAGTGCACATGGCCGGTGAGGAGTTTTTTAAGAAACTCGAAGAACTTCGCCAGGCGGCCGATGCAAGGATTGAAGCACTTGAGGTTTTTTATACATGTATGCAGCTTGGTTATGAAGGCAAGTACAAAATTTTAGGTATAGAGAAGTTAAAAGTGCTGATGGAAGAGACGGGCAGGGATATCGCCAGGATTCGAGGAAAGGAATCGAGGGAACTCTCCGGCAAGTGGGAGCGGCCTCAGGGATTGACTCAAGGAATCGGCCAGGAATTTCCGATCTGGGTCTGGCTGGTCGTTTGTGCTGCTGTGGTGTTTGTTGCCTTTACCGGGTTGACTTTCTGGATTGGACACGACGCAGGATCGGTTGTTGAAGAATTAACACGTCTGCTCGATAAACAGGTGCTGTGAAAAATCGTGATATTAAAAAAAATATAAGTATATGAAAAAAATCTATTCTATTTTTAAGAATCGCTACCTGGTTATGGCTGTAGGCTTTGTCATACTATTGCTGCTTGTTTGGTTTGCAGGTCCGTTTGTAGGACTCGGAACTGTTCTGCTTAGGGTGATGGTTATGGCGTTGGCTGTCATGAGCGGTATTGTTGTGTTATTGATCCGGAAAATCAACGCTACCAAAGGAGCCGCACAGATTGAAAACGCCCTGAAGGAACAGGCTGCCGCCCAGATGGCCGGCGAACGGCCCGACCGCCGGGAAGAGATTCAGGAGCTGCAGGAACAGCTCAACTCTGCGATCACTACCTTGAAAAAATCCGGAGGGGGAAAATTCCTGCGCAAAAGCGCGGCTCTTTACGATCTGCCATGGTACATGATGATCGGCCCCCCGGCTTCCGGTAAAAGCACAGCTATTCTTCATTCGGGTCTGAGTTTTCCATATGTGAATGAGTCTGAAGCCAAAATCAAGGGCGTCGGCGGAACCCGCAACTGCGACTGGTGGTTCACCAACGAGGCTGTACTTCTTGACACCGCAGGCAGGTACACGACCGAGGAAGAGGGGCAGAAAGAGTGGCTGGGCTTTCTGGATATGTTGAAAAAAGCCAGAAAGCGCAAGCCGATCAACGGCGTTATAGTAGGTATAAGCATTCCGGATCTTATGGGCGGAGATGAAGATGCGTGTGAAGATTACGGTAAGAAGATTCGAAAGCGAATCGATGAACTGATTAAACAACTGGATATCCGTTTTCCTGTGTATGTAGTCTTTACCAAGTGTGATCTGCTCCAGGGGTTTGTAGAGTTTTTTGGGGATATGAGCAGGGAAGAACGAAGCCAGGTCTGGGGATGCACGTTTTCTGAAGAAGAGCTCAGGCAAGCGCCGGTTCAGACTCTTTTTGAAAATGATTTCGACAAATTATACCAATCTTTAAACAGAAGAAGGTTGACAAGACTTGGCTATGAGATCAAGGTAGAGAACAAACAGGCTGTCTATTTTTTTCCACTTCAATATAGGTCGATAAAGGCAAGGCTTTCCCGCTTTCTTGGAGCTCTCTTTGAGCCGAACCCATACCAGGAACAACCTATTTTCAGGGGGTTTTACTTCACCAGTGGCACCCAGGAGGGTGCGCCTATAGACAATGTAATCGGGGCCATGAGCAGGGCGTTTGGAGTCTCAGGAGTTTTTTCCGGTGCTCAAAGCGAAAATACAGGGGAAACCAAGAGTTATTTTTTGAAAAATCTCTTCACCCAGGTTATCTTTCCAGACCAGGGTATCGCCGGGGCCTCAAGCAGTGCGGCCCGGAGGGCAAGGCTGATCCGCATGGCCTCTTTTGGAGGCTCCTTGGCTATTGCAGTTGCCTTGATAGTTTCACTCACTGTTTCTTTTATAGCAAACAAGCGGCTTATCAGCAACATCGGGTATTCCGCCCGGCAGGTTAGCAAGATAGACTGGAATAAAGATGATCTTTTGTCAGCGAACCTGCAAGCTCTGGATAACCTGCGTGGAAAGCTTGAAACACTATACGAGTATCAGTCGGATGGCCCCCCGCTTATGATGCGCTGGGGTTTGTACCGTGGTGATACCATTTTGTCTCCGGTAAGGGATATATACCTTTTCCGTCTTTCTGAAATTCTTCTTGAGCCTATGGGTTTGGAGCTTGAGGCTGAACTTGCTCAGGTAAGCCAAAGCGGTGTAAAAAATCTTGATGACTATTCCCACTACTACGATATGCTTAAGGCGTATCTTATGCTGGCTGATCCTGCCAGGGCAGACACAGAGTTTCTAGGTGAAATGTTCAGGGCGTTGCTGGATAGCCAGGTTGAGCCGGATATTCGGGAGATAATGGAACGCCAGAGTGATTTCTATCTGCGGCATATGAAAGCCGCCGGCGTTCCTGTAATTGAGCTGGAGCCTAGGCTGGTTGATTCGGCAAGAAGTGCGCTTAAAACCATTCCGACGATCCAGCGGGTTTTTCTCACCATACGCAACAAGGGAAACAGGAATTTCGAGCCTTACACGCTTCAGAAAGCCATGGGACACAGGAGCCAGAATCTGCTTGTGTCCAAGTACGAGATCCCCGGCTTTTATACGCCGGAGGCATGGAAAAAGTATTTTAAGGAAGCATCAGCCAAGGCCGGAGAAGAATTATTAAAAGAAGACTGGATACTTGCCGACTTGTCTCCGGGACAAGCTGAAGATCAGGAAGATGCGGTCGCTGAGGAAGTGGAAAAGGAGCTCAGGGATCTTTATATGAAGGAATACGTCAGGCAGTGGCGTAGTTTTATTGAAGGAATATCATTGCGCTCTTTTACAGATATGGAAGATGCGGCAGGCCGGCTTCATGTATTGGCAGGAGAAGATTCTCCTCTTGTACTTTTGCTGCAATCAGTGGTGGAACAGACCAGTATAGGAGAAACACCCGGAGTTAAGGTGGGTAAGACGGTCACAAAGCTCTTTAGTAAAGCCACAAGAAAGCTGGGCATAGGTAAAAAGGCATTGCAGGAGGCGGCCAAGCCTGAACCTGCAAGCCTGGTGCAGAAACGTTTTATGTCGCTTAGGGAGTTTGTTAAGGGACGGGAAAACGGTTCTGATGATGATATTGCCGAGTTGCAGGTTTACCTGGAGGAGATCGCTAAAATACAGTCGCTCATAAATGACATGGTGAATTCGGATAATCCGCAGCAGGAAGCTAGGTACCTGGCCGGAAAAATATTGTCCGGCGGTTCTAATGAAGAGCTTCACCAGGTCTTAAGCGCTATTACCAGCATGTTGCGTGATTTTAATACAGATGAAAAGATGTTGATCGAACCCCTGCTTAAACAACCTGTGATACATGTTTTATCCGCTGTACTTGTTGATGCACAGAAGTACCTGGACAATCTTTGGCGCGTGGATGTTTATGATGTGTTTCGTAAGAGTCTGCAGATGAAGTATCCTTTCAGCGAGTTGGGACAGGACTCGGCTCTTATTGACGTAGCAGAATTTTTCCATCCAAGCGATGGTGTTGTCCGGCGTTTCTATAACGATCATCTACGGCAGTTCCTTGTCCCCTCTGGAAGAACCTGGCGTGCCAAAACATGGCAGGGACGTGGAATCAGGTTTTCTGAATCCTTCTTCTCTTCTATGAAACGAATCAGGCGTATTTCGGACAGCCTGTTTCCAAGAGGAAGCGTTGACCCGACAGCCACGTTCGAGTTGTATCCTATTCCAACAGCAGGGCTTAGCGAAACTATGCTGCTGGTGGACGGGCAACGCTATCGTTATCGTATGGGGCCTCAGGCATACAAAAAGTTCACCTGGCCCGGCGAAGCGATATCGGCCGGAGCAAAGATATCAATTACGGATGAAAGAAGCGGTCTTAGGGAAGAGAAAGCCTTTGAAGGCAGGTGGGGATTCTTCAGGCTGTTGGATGCCGCAAAAGTAACGGCTAAAAGCTCCACAGTTTATAGGCTGGAGTGGATTTTTAATACCGCACGCGGCAAGTATTCGGCCAAGTTCAACTTGAAGGCTTCCAGTTATAAAAACCCGTTTGTGCGGGGGCTTTTTGATAATTTCAAGTGTCCAAAGAGAATCAGTCCATAACTTTAACTTGATTGGGCCGAGGATAGGTTGCGGCCGGCCCGAAAGCTAAGAGAAGAGGGTTCTGCGGAAGTAATGAATGTTGGATGTTTTGGGAAACTACCCATATATGCTGACTTTATCCGGTATAACGCCGGATCTGGAGAGGTCAGGATTTTGGACCAGTGGCTTCAGGAGGGAATTCACTGGTCAAGGCTCAAGCTGAACCAGAAATGGCAGCAAGGGTATACCACGATGCCGCCCTATGGTTTTTTCTTAACCGGACCTGGTTTTAAATCCGGCCTTTTTGGGGTTTTTGTTCCGGGTATGGATACCGGCGGCCGGCTGTTTCCGTTTTCAATATTTACAACACTACAGCCGGATGATATGCCTTTAAACGGGATGTTATTACCGGTCCGGTACAGTATGTTTCTGGACCAGGCACAGAGTCTTGCGCTGGAGAAATGGAAGGGAAAGGATGTAAGAGCCCTTACGGAAGAGGTTGAGCGTTTAGGGCGTCTGCCTATTCCCGGACAGACCGAAGCTGAATCAGAATATTTAAAACTCAAAGATTCACTCACTTTAGAAAAATTCTGGAGCGGTATGCATGACAGATATGAAAAACCGGCTGAAAGATACGCACTGATACAAGGGCTGGCCGACGTTCTTCTGCCCTTGCGTGGCAGTAGTGGTGCTTCTGGATTAAGTTATGGTGTCGCTCTGCCTTTGTCCTTGTCCTCCGGGCCGGGAGGACTAAAGGCCGGAGTAAGTTTCTGGATGGATATCGTTTTTAGCCTGTTATGTGGTGATGCAAACAGGTCTTATTCATTTTTCTGGAGCAGGGCGGATGCTGATTCCGGCATTCTGTTTTTATTTCTTGATACTCCCCTGCCTAAGAGTTTTTCGGCATTTATACATCCGGACATGGATGAAGATTCTGTCTATGACCTGGGAAAGTTAAGACTGAGCATGGTCGAAAAACTAAGCGGCAAGTTGCAGGGAAAAATTAAGGAAGTTATGGAAAACCATGCTTCTTCGATGACGGATGTTATAAACGGATTAAAAGCAACCTGGACGTAACAAGTTAAGTGGTTTTCTTGCTTTTAGATTCTGGTAATTTCCTGAGTTGACTTTTAAGAATGAAAGATGCCATCATCAATAAGAAGTTTCTGGAGTATTTGTAAAAAGTAAAGCTACAAAGACTTTATGCTTTGTGGCTTTTTTTATTAAGAGCTGGATTCTTCTTGAGTTTAGTTTATTACGTAAGGAGGTAAATCTGTATGGCAAACGGAACTGTAAAGTGGTTCAACGAGTCCAAGGGGTTTGGTTTTATAACCCAGGATGATGGTGGTCCTGATGTTTTTGCTCACTACTCTGAGATTCAGGGCGATGGTTTTAAAAGCATGACCGAAGGCGATGCCGTAAGCTTTGATGTCGTTGAAGGCGATAAAGGCCCTAAGGCAACAAATATCGCAAGACTGTAAAACTGTAAACCTGAAAGCAGGTCCTGTTTAGGCGGGACCTGCTTTTTAAAATAACCCACCAAGTATTCTTACTTCTCAATCTTTGAACATTCCTTATTGGTTTGTTTGTTCAAATATATCAAGTATAAAAAACCATTTTTGTTGATTTTAAAATCAATCAGGAGGGAAAACAATGGCAATGCGTTCAGGCATGTATAGCAGCAATAAGCGAAAAAAAGAATTATCGCGGAAGAAAAAACAGGAAGAGAAAAGACTTAAACGCCAAAAAAACAGTAAAAACCCTTCTCAAGCCTTGGAAGAGACGGATCCGGCGAACGCTGAGTTAGTTGTAAACACGCCAGACACGCCAGAAGTAATGCATGAAAAGATGCCGTAATGGCATTAGAAGAACCCGTCGAAGAATATTCGCCTAAGATCAAAACGGTGTAGGAGTTTCTGCGAGAAGTCTATCTGTTTTACTGTCATGGCCAGATCTTTAAGTTCCTGCCTGTTTTTTGCCATTTCCTTATTCTGAGCTTTGTCAAGGCCTCCGTCTGCTATAAAATGCCTTATTTTTTCGAGTTCTCCCGCGTCAAGCCATACTCCATGTCTTCCGCACCTGTCTATCATTACGCCTGATATTCTTTTAAAATTTTCTCTCAGCATTAATTTGCCGCACCTGATACAGTTGATGTAGTTGAAGTCACTATCTATGGGCGGCCGGATATACTCTCGGGTAAGTTTAAAGCTTCTGTAGACATTGGACTCGGCTGTAGCCATCTTGAAGTCTCCCTTATCAAGCCAGATTCCGCCGCAGTCCGGGCAGATATCAGTCTCAATGTTATCATTATTGTGTGTCTCTAGGGCTGTATTGCACCTGGGGCAGACAGGATTGTTATTTATTGGTGCAACCGGGATACTTCCTCCGCAAAAAGGACAGTATGCAGCTTTTGGGTTGATGTTACGGTCACAGTGACTGCACTTTATAAGCTTAGGTTTATCTGTTTTTTTACCTCTTTCATTCATTGCCATGACCACCCCTGGTGAAACTATATTTTTGGTTTTTCCAGACTTCATGCAATTTTTTAAGGCAGACCGTCTATTAATGCTTTGGTGGTGTGCGCTCTTAAATTAAACGATAGTATGATCGTGTTTATTTTTAAAAACAAATTTATTATACCGCATAGTTCAGTAGCTCTCAAGTGCAGCGAGGAAACCAATAATATTATATATGCGTTATTGACGCACACAATTATATTTGCTATCTTGTAGCAGTTTAATTCCGCTTTGCGGTAAACTAACAGATTATCTATTCCTTAATAATTTATTTGCCTATCCCATGTCTACCGTAGCCGAACAGGTATCTAGAAAACAACTCTCCGACAAGGTCAAGTCATACGCTCCTGATGCTGACCTTACGCCGATAAAAAAGGCCTGTGATTATGTCGCCGATATGCTGAATAAGCAGTGCCGGCCTCCTTTTGGAGATAATGCCATGGAACAGTCGCTGCGGGTTGCTTTAATCCTTGCGGAGATGAAGGTTGATGTTACTACCATAGTGGCAGGTCTTCTCTATGAGGTGGCTGAAGATGGCAGAGCCAGAATTGAAGAGATTAGGAGCCTGTTTGGTGAAGATGTAGGGTTTCTTGTAAGTAACACCACAAAGGTGGCCCGGATGGAATTTAGGGAGGAGGCCCAGGCCCAGGTAGAAAACTTCAGAAAGATGCTGCTGGCAATGAGTAAGGACATCCGGGTTATAATGATCCGTTTTGCCGCCCATCTTCACCTTATGCGAGTACTCGAAACTCTGTCCTCACCTGAAAGGGTCCGAGTTGCGCGTGAAACCTTGGATATCTACGCCCCTCTTGCCAACAGGCTTGGTATTGGTTGGCTCAAGATCCAGTTTGAGGACTTGGCATTCAAACATCTTTTGCCGAAAGAATTTCGTGATCTTGAAAAAAAGGTGGCCAAGCGAAAAAAAGATCAGCAAAGCTATGTCAATGAAGTAATCGAGACTATAAAGGAAAGGTTAGACAAACAGGGTATAAAATGCCGTATTTTCGGCAGGGTAAAACATTACTACGGAATTTACCAGAAAACCAAAAGTCACCGTATTCCGTTAGAGAAGGTGTACGATGTTGTCGGGGTTAGAATCATCACCAGGACACAAGGCGAATGTTATGCCACCCTGGGCATTATTCATGGCATGTACACACCGGTGCCCGGCCGGTTAAAGGATTTCATCGGTGCACCTAAGTCGAACGGTTACCAGTCTCTTCAGACCACTGTTATAGGCACTGGTGGAGAGAGAGTGGAATTTCAGATCCGTACGGAAGAGATGGATCAGGTTGCTGAGCATGGAATTGCCGCCCATTGGCGTTACAAGGATAAAGAACCCCTGTCAGAAAAGGATCAGGCGATCTTCTCATCCTTAAGAGAGATGATACAAGGTTACCAGGATCTACAGGACTCTAGAGACTTTCTTAACTCGGTAAAAGGGGATCTGTTTTCGCATGTAGTATACGTCTTTACTCCTGAGGGAGATCTTAAGGAACTACCTACCGGCTCATGTCCGATAGACTTTGCCTATCGTATTCATTCTGATGTTGGAAACCAGTGTGTAGGAGCACGCGTAAACGGTAAGATTGTGCCGCTTAGGTACAAGCTACAGCACGGTGACACTGTGGAGATAATTACACAGCCTGGTCATGGTCCGAGTCGTGACTGGTTGAAGATAGCAAAATCATCCAAAGCGTTAAACAGGATCCGGGCCTGGCTCAAGGTTGATGAACGCAACCGCTCGCTCGAGTTAGGCACGGGACTTTTAGAGAGGGAGCTAAGGAAGAACGATTTAAGTCCAAAACTGGCGAAGTCCGACAAGTTAAAAGAAGTAGCTTCCCAATTCAGTTTTCAAAGCATTGATGAGCTGCTTGTGGCGATTGGTTACGGAAAGTATTCGGCCAGGCAGGTGGTTAATCGTCTGCTTCCGGCTCCGGCAAAGTCTGAAGAAAAGACATTTCCAGAACAACTGGAAAAAGCCAAGGTTAGGCGCCCGGAGAGAAAAGGCGTTAAAATCACGGGCCTGGATCATCTGCTTTATCATTTCTCCAAGTGCTGTTATCCTCTTCCGGGAGATGAGATTGCAGGTTTTGTGACCAGGGGAAGGGGAGTGGCTGTTCATACAAGAGACTGTCCGAATTTAAACCTTATTACAGCAGACAAAGACCGGTTGATTGATGTGGATTGGGAGCCGGTAGAGGGGCAGAGTCACCCGGTAAGTATCAAAATAAGCGCCAGGGATAAGCAGGGAATGCTTGCCTCCTTAAGTGCCGTGCTGTCTTCCGCAAAAGTCAACATAATTCGTCTGGATAGTGGTTCCGGCCGCGATTCTACCGCTTACTTTAATTTCTTACTTGAAGTTCAAGACAAAAAACACTTGGAAAGTGTATTGAAAAAGCTTGGTGAACTCCCTGGGGTGATAAGAGTTCAGAGAACAAGAAAAATATGATTATTTATGTAACATATTGATTTTAAGTATAAAATAATATTTTTCTTCTTTTGCCGTCTGCTTTGCTGAAAGTATCTGATTTGGCCCGGAAACAACCTTTACCACAGTTCAATAAAATTACAACCTACCCCTCTGAATATATTGACATTTTTTATTTTATGTGTTATTAGGTTACCTTAAGCTGAATTAAGCTTAATTCAATCTTTATACCATAAAGTAATCTTATATTGTTGTCGAGGTAATATGTGCAGGGGTGAATCAACCTGTTTGCTTATATTTTAGAAGATCTAATATATAGGGAATTCTTAATATAGTCTTTAATGCTCTAACGTTTCTAAGTAACGGGGGACGCTGACTTTGAACAATGCTGTTTCATTTACTCGTGAATCGCTTGACCTCGGTAATGGTATGGTTGCAAAAGAGATAAAAAAGATTGTTAGTAAGCTTGAATCCCTTCCTGCTCTTCCTGTTGTTGCGGCCAAGGTGCTTGAGATGTTCGTTAATGACGATACTCACCTTGACGACGTTGCCTGCCTGGTCGAGACCGATCAGGCTATTGCCGGAAAATTACTACAAACCGTTAACTCAGCCTCTTTTGGTTTTCAGGAGCCGGTAGGCTCTCTTTCCAGAGCACTGCTTATGCTCGGTTTTAATGAGGCAAGGGGTGCTCTTTTAAGTGTTACGGTTTCAGAATCGCTTCTAAAACCATTACGCGACAAACATCCACACAACCAAGACGCGCTCTGGAAGCACTGCCTTGCTTGTGCTGTTTGCGCCGAGATGTTGGCGGAGCGTGTTTGTCCGGATTTGAAAGCCGAGGCTTTTGTTGCTGGCCTGATTCACGATGTAGGCAAGCTTGTTCTTGAAGAGTGTATTTCTGAGAAGTATGAGCATGTAAAGTCTCTGTATTTTGACCAAAAAAAATCCATGTTGGATGCCGAAGTGGAGATTCTCGGGGTGGATCATGCTACGGTTGGTAAGTGGCTGGCGGAAAAATGGAGGCTTCCTGATTTTTTGATCCAGGCGGTATGGCTGCACCATCATTCGATTGAAGCAGTTGCCGATCTTAATTTTGTGAAGCGCAGAGACTATATTGCAGTTGTTCAGCTTGCGGATATGCTTTCCCACGAAATCATGGCGGACTTGCCTGAAACCCATAACAGTATAGAGAGTGATTACCGAGTAATCTTAGAATTTCTAGATATATCAGACAGCGATATCAAGGACATCTCGGCGTCTGTTGGCAAACGTTACAGCGAGCGAGCTTTGATACTTGATATCGAGGAAGATGAACTTTCCTTTTACATTTCGGCTCTTCAGCGGGCCAATCATAAGTTGGCCGGGCTTGCAGCCAAAAATACGGAGCTTCAGGCTGTCAAGAAGTCGAACCGGCAGCTTAACCTGCTGCACGATTTTTACTCTAAACTCTTAAACGTTGAGGATATTGATGAAGTATTAAACGGAGTTGCCGGAACTTTTGCCGTTGCGCTAGATAAAGAGGAAGGCATTGTCTATTATTTGGACTATGAAGGCCAGAAGATGACAGGTGCCCTATGGTCGCCAGGAAGTATGGTTCAAACTGTTGTTTTTGATCTGGATGATAATAAACTCCCTGTTTTTAACGAGGAAATTACCGGCTTTAGTGAAAAGTTAAAGCAGCTGATAAAAACATGTCATATACGTTTTCTGTCGAGTACGACAGAAAAGCGTAGAACTAACCTGGTTCAGTATCATGATCCATACCTGGTTATGCCTTTTACCGTTAATTGCTGTTTTACCGGTGAACTGATTACTACTGCTGCTGCTTCGGATACGACCGGTAGCAACCCTATAAGTAAAAAGGATCTGAAAGTCTATGAGCACCTGGTATCGATTACAGTTGCAGCTTTATCTCGTATCAGGCTGCTTGAAGAAGGGCGCAATACTGCTGATGCTTTAAGCATGGCTCTTTCAAAGAATGCGAGGATTGTGTCTGAGCTTAAGCAGAGCACGCAGCGATTTGAGAATCTTTTTGAACTTTTCAACGATGCCATTGTCTTGCACCATCCTGATGAAAAAATCGTAAGAGCGAATCAGCGCATGGTTGAACTTCTGGGTTTTGGGGATAAAGAGCTTGCAAACCGCTGTCTTTCAGACCTTCTTGCCGTGGAGGTTTCAGGAACTCATGGGGATATACTTAGAATGCTCTGGAAGAGTCAAGAGGGCGGCCGGCTTGAAACACGATTTCAACACAGAGACGGTCGTGCTATAGATGTTGAGATTAGTTCAAGGATTGCTGAACCAAGCACAGGTTTGGTTCAGAGTATCATAAGAGACATCTCGGGTCAGAAGCGGGCTGCCAAAGAACTCGCCGCACAAAAGGAGCGTCTGACAGTTACTCTTAGGAGCATTGATGATGGTGTTATCAGCACCGATATAGAAGGCAAGGTGACCTTGATAAACAAGATGGCGGAAACTCTTATTGGATATTCTGAACAAGAATCTGTTGGAGGCCGTCTTGACGAGGTGTTTCGTCTTGTAGATGCAAAGAACCTTAAGAACATGGATGACCCTGTTAAAAAAGTTCTTAGTTCAGGAACAACCGTGAGCATGGGGTCTCATGTGATACTTATAGCCAGGGACGGCACTGAACGTTACGTTACTGCAAGTGGAGCTCCCATTCGTGACAGGGAGGACGGCATAGTGGGTGTTGCCTTGGTATTTAGAGACATAACCGAGAAGCGAAAGATGGAAGAGGATCTGCTAAGGGCACAGAAGCTTGACTCTCTGGGGGTTTTAGCCGGAGGGATAGCTCACGATTTCAATAACATACTGTCTGCATTGATGGGCAATATCTCTATGGCCAAGATTCATTCGAAACCGGGCGAGACGATTTATTGCAGGCTTGACCAGGCCGAAGATGCATGTTCCAGGGCCAAAGATCTTACTCAACAGTTGCTTACCTTCTCCAGGGGCGGCGCACCTGTAAAAAAGGCAGCACATATCTCGGAAATCATTAAGGGATGCACGTGCTTTGTCCTTAGGGGCTCTAACGTAAGGTGCGAATTTTCACTTCCTGAAGATCTTGCGGCGGTTAATGTCGACGTAGGCCAGATGAGCCAGGTTGTAAACAACCTGATCATAAACGCAGACCAGGCTATGCCGGAAGGTGGATCTATAAATGTCAGCGCTAAGAATATAACAGTCCCACATGGTACGGAACTCCCTCTGACTGCCGGGAACTATGTGAAAATTTCTATTAAAGACCAGGGCATTGGAATTCCAGAAAAGTGTCTCGACAAGATATTTGATCCTTATTTCACCACCAAGACAGCCGGTAATGGGCTGGGTCTTGCCAGCTGCTATTCTATAATAAACCGCCACAACGGCTACCTGACGGTTGAGTCCACAGTGGGCATAGGAACGACATTTCATATATATCTTCCGGCCTCTACTTCACCACTCGAAGTTGAAGAGAAGGATATTAGTGATGATAGGCGGATTTCAGGTGCCGGAAGAATCCTTATAATGGATGACGAACAGACAGTCAGGGATGTTGTCGGCATGATGCTTGAATACATGGGATACGAGGCTTACTATGCCAAAGACGGCAAAGAGGCTATTGAATTTTATAAAGATGCCCGCACACTGGGAAGCCCGTTTGATGCTGTTATTATGGATTTGACGATTCCTGGAGGTATGGGAGGTAAAGAAGCTATTGCCAAGCTTATTGAGATAGACCCGGATGTTAAAGCTATAGTTTCTAGCGGCTATTCAAGTGATGATGCAATGTCTAATTACAGGGAGCTTGGTTTTTGTGGGGTTATTGCAAAGCCCTACCAGGTTGAGCAGCTTGGCGGAATTCTTTCCAGGGTATTGGGAGCTGCTGTGAGCTAGTCTTACGCTGTGCTCTATAAATAATAACTATCATAATAAAGCAAGCAAAGCTAAGCCGGGTTGAGCAAGACCGAACGGGTACGTCTGACTCAACATTCCTATCTACCGGTAGAAACCTTTCAAGCTTTTTCAAGCTTTTTCCAGGTTTTTCAGATAGAATCTTATTGCTGATCTTGCCAATTGCACTTTTTAATTCCATTAAACACATGAGATATTGATTCATCAGTAGTATTGAGGTCGCGAAGTTCTATTAAAATGGGATGAATTCCTCTACGTTTACTGTACCGGGTTGGGGTTAATATCAGATGAAACAACTTGTGGTTTTGACATCCGATAATCTACAGTGATAGACTGAACGGCGTGCTTAAGCATCAACTTAAACATCAGGAGGAAACGGCTGGTTATGAAAATAATATTACTTGGCGCACCAGGCGCTGGAAAGGGAACCGTTGCCAAGCTGCTTACGGCTTATGATGGATCAGTGCAAATATCAACGGGAGATATACTGCGGGGGGCTGTAAAGGCAGGAACTCCGCTCGGCAAAGAGGCGCAGGGATACATGGACCGGGGCGACCTTGTTCCTGATTCGTTGATAATGGGTATAATGGAACAACGTCTTCAGGAGGATGATTGCAAGAAGGGATTTTTGCTGGACGGTTTTCCAAGAACTATTCCGCAGGCTGAAGAATTAAAGAAGCTGTTGAGTAAACTCGGAATAAAGCTTGATATGGTGGCCAATATAGATGTGCCCAGAGATGTTATCCTCGACCGTCTGACCACCCGCCGGACCTGTTCCAACGTTGAGTGTCAGGAAATTTACAATATCAAGTCGAACCCTCCTGCCGATGGGGATAAGTGCAAAAAATGTGGTTCGGTTGTTATACAGCGTGCCGATGAAACAGAGGAAGCCATTAGTAAACGGCTTGCAACCTACAATGAAAAGACAGCTCCTTTGGTTGGCTTTTATGAAAAGGAAGGACTCTTGAAAACCATAAAAGGCACTTCGAGTGAGGTAGTCTTAGCCGAGATAAAAAGCGCGCTTAACGTGTAACCAGACATAAATCCAACTGTTTCGGTTTCTAAACAGTCTTACTCGTTATCTACAACTGCCAGGTATTCGATAACTTCCTGGCGGAAATGCTTTCTGAACCCTTCCAGCTCAGAGACAAGAGGTGAAAGTTCTGTCCATCCGGCGTTTTCCGTCTGAGTGAGCACAAAAGCATTTCTGAAGGCCAGTAGATTAGATAAGGGTTGAAAAAGGTCGGGAGGGATAATGCCGAGTTCTCCTGCAGTTTTAAGCAGTTTTTGATGTGCGTTTTCCTCACTCTGTTCGCTTATACCGTCGAATTTGAGAATTTTCCTTATTATATTCTCGACCGCAGCGTAAAAGTAGTGGATAAATGCAGACATTGCCGCTAATTCTATAACTGTAAATTCTGTTTTTCCAGTAGTAGCAACAGAGAATATATTATCTGTAATAGAGTCCAATTTCGCAAGCTCGCTATTGCAGTATTTGGCCAGCTCATCTTTTGTCATATGTTTATGCCTCCCATTAATTATAAATGATTTCTAATAACTGTTATTATTCTACTTATAGCCTGTTACAAAAAGTCTTTTTATTACCGTTTGACGAATAGAAAAAATCAGCATTTAGAAAGACTTTATATCCGGATTATTATATACGATACATGACACTGGAAGAAACATTATAATAAATATTTCAGGGAAGTTACAGTGTTACTATATGTTATTGCATTTATAGCAGGGGCGGCATTGATGTCGCTGGAAATTTTGGGCAGCAGGATATTGGCCCCTTATTTCGGCAACTCCATATTTGTATGGGGAAGCCTGATATCGGTTTTTATGGCAGCCTTGAGTTTTGGTTACTATATTGGCGGCAGGCTTGCCGATAAGAAACCCAGTTACAAAATTCTGGCGTTAATTCTGCTGATACCAGGCAGCTTTATACTTGTTTTACCGCTTGTTTATCCTCAGGTTAATAACGTTATTTTTAACTATGACTTCGGGGCGAGGTCAAACCCGTTGATCGCATGTTTGATCCTCTTTTTTCTTCCCAGCTGTTTTCTGGGTGCTGTGTCGCCTTTTGTTATCAGAATGGCCGCCAGATCGGTCGAAACCGTCGGCAATGTCTCTGGAACCGTTTATTCCATCTCGACGGTAGGAAGCATATTAGGTACACTTTTTACAGCATTTTACCTGATTCCGGTTCTGGGCATTAAAACCATTGGTTTTTTAATAGGCGGGTGCCTGGTTGTAACATCTTCGTCAACCATATTTTTCAGTAAAAGAGGCAGGAACGGGTCGAAATCCGCGCGCTTAATATCAAGTTTGACATTGGTATTGATTTTATCCGCCGCCGGTCCTTCCTTTGCCTCCGCACCGGAAACTAGAGTGCTTTATGAGAAAGACTCACTCTATTATCACATAATCGTTATGGAAGATTCCTGTTGCAGATACCTGAAATTTGATTTTGACATGCGTCATTACCAAAGCGCGATGTATCTAAACACACCTTATAAAAGCTGGTTGATATATGTTGATTACATCCCGCTTTTTTTCGTCTTTAACCCAGATGCTGATGATATCCTGGTTTTGGGCCTGGGAGGAGGTTCTTTGCCGAAATTATTACATAAAATAAATCCCGCACTTAAGATAGATGCGGTGGAGTTGGATCCCGAGGTATTAACTGTTGCCGAAAAATTCTTCTACTTTAGAAACGGGGTTCATGCGAACGTCTATATCAACGACGCCAGAATATATACGAAAAAAACGGATAAAAAATACGATGTTATAATTCTTGACGCTTATAAATCCGAGTTTGCACCTTATCACCTTTTAACCAAAGAATATTTTGAGGAACTCTCGTCTATCTTGAAAAAGGGCGGCTTGCTGCTTTTCAACCTGTACGACCCGCACAACAGGGAGATATATAAGCCTGTAATAAAAACCTTGCTGACCGTGTTTAACGATACGGCTCTTTTTGATATATTGCCTGATGCCGATATTATAGTAGCCGGCAACAGTACACATAAAACAACTCTGGAACTCCTGAGCAATGGAGCGAAAATAGTCAGAAAACGCTACGGTCTTAACATGATGAAAAGGATTCAAACCTGGAAAGAAGTGGATATAGACAAAAACATACCCATATTTACGGATGACTACTCGCCTGGAAGTCTGTACCGTATTGATGACTAATCACTGTTTAGATAATCACCCAGAACTGCCCGGCTATGCTCATCTTCGTGGCAGTAGGTACAAAGATTCTCCCAGTTGGAGCCGTCCGGCGGGTTGTTATGACGGTTTCCATCCTTGTGATGGACTGTAAGCAAGTGCTTGTTTGAATCGTCGAATTCCCGGGCGCATTTGGCGCATATCAAACCATGTATTTTAAGTGACCGCTCGCGGTAGTCAGGGCCCGGCCGCTGTGCCTTACCGGCAAGCTCGCTTGCCATATCAAGCGCCGAACGGTTTTTTAGACTCTGAGGAGGCGGTTTCAGGCGTCTGCTTTTTCCCATGGTTTTCTGCCTTTAGAATTTCATTAATCCGGTTAACTCGACCGAATCAGGCACAGGTCCTGGAAGTGTCATAATCAGGCTCTCTTCCAGAACAGGTCTTTCGGCAACTTTCTGAGTATCTGTTTTGAAAACCTCATCAATATCGAATTGTGAAAGCCGCTCGGGTAAAAATAGACTGAAGCTGTTGAAGGTTGTTAGAGGTTTTTGTCTTGGTTTAAGCAAAAAATGTTTAAACCGGATTTTTTAAAAAGATGACCTGGTTTTAGGTAGGAGACGGATTTAAACCCGTCTCTTTCCTGTTATGCTCTATCTGTTTCAGCCGCCGGTTTTTGCCATATGTCTCATGGCCTCTTTGCGGCTAAGGCGTATTCTTCCCATTTTATCGATTTCGATCACCTTTACCTGTACTTCATCGCCTTCGTTAATCTCATCCGTTACTTTTGCTATACGGCTTTCAGATATCTGAGATATATGAAGGAGCCCATCTTTACCCGGCAGAATCTGGACAAAAGCCCCAAAGTCAGTAATGCGTACAACCTTGCCGGTGTATATCTTATTTATTTCGGGTTCTTCTGTAAGACCCTTTATCACCTCGGCAGCCTTTTGTGCCGCCTCACCGTCAACAGAAGCTATACTGACCACTCCCGAATCGTCAAGATCGATTTTACAACCTGTCTGTTCTGTAATCGATCGAATTGTTTTACCACCTGGGCCGATAACGTCACGTATTTTGTCCGGATTGATTTTAATTGTCAGAATTCTTGGTGCATTTGAAGCCAGGCTATCACGGGAGTTTGCCAGGGTTTCGGCCATCTTTTCAAGAATAAACAATCTTCCCTGCCTGGCCTGCTCCAGGGCTTTTTCCATGATACTTCTGGATATTCCGGCGATTTTGGTATCCATCTGAAAGGCTGTAACTCCTTCAGCCGTGCCGGTTACCTTGAAGTCCATGTCGCCCAGGTGATCTTCAAGACCGAGAATATCAGTAAGTACCACAACTTTATCCCCTTCTTTAATCAAGCCCATGGCGATGCCTGCTACAGGGGCCTTGATCGGAACGCCGGCATCCATCATTGCCATGGTGCCTCCACATACCGTGGCCATTGAAGATGAGCCATTTGACTCCAGAATATCGGAAACGATACGAATGGTATAAGGAAACTGCTCTTTTGGCGGAATTATCGGTTGAAGTGCCCGCTCGGCCAGCATGCCGTGGCCTATCTCCCGCCGCCCCGGCGAGCGGAGAAACTTGACCTCTCCAACACTAAAGGGTGGAAAGTTGTAATGTAGCATAAATGATTTGAAAGACTCGCCTTCCAGTGAATCAATTCTCTGTTCGTCAATGGATGTGCCTAGAGTTGCAATGGCAAGGGCTTGGGTCTCGCCCCGGACAAAAAGGGCTGAACCATGTACTTTTGGAAGAAAACCCACTTTTGAGGATATAGGACGGATTTCATCAGGTTTACGGCCGTCGGAGCGTTCGTTTTCGTTAATGATCTTGTCTCTTACAAGCTTTTTTTCGAGAGCATTAAAAAACTCTGCAACCTCTTTGCCCCGGTCTTCTTCCTCATCACTGTTGATCTGTTCAATAAGATTAGCCAGTATATTGTCCAGGCTGGCCTGCCTGCGCATTTTATCCGGGATAACAATAGACTGCTTAATTTTATCCAGGGCCAGTTCAGTGACCTTGGCCTCGAGTGCTTCGTCCTTCTGAATCGGCGCAACCTCACGTTTAGGTTTCCCAGCAAGCGCCTGTAGCTCTTTTTGTAAGCCTACAAGCTTTTTAATCTCTTCGTGGGCAATATCAATAGCTTCAAGAAGGTCAGACTCGGTTACTTCCTTAGAGCCGCCTTCCACCATCATAACCGCCTCTTCAGTGCCTGCTACGATTAGGTTCAGATCACATTCCACCACCTCTTCCAGGTCTGGATTGATAACGAACTTATCCGCGATGCGGCCGACCCTTACAGCCGCTACCGGACCGCCAAAGGGAATATCTGAGATTGTAAATGCAGCAGACATAGCAGTAATCCCCATTATGTCGGCTATGTTTTCCTCTCCAAAGGAAAGAACATTTATTATCCCCTGGGTTTCAAAAAAGAAGCCTTTTGGAAAAAGTGGACGGGTCGGCCTGTCGATCAGGCGCGAGGTTAAAACTTCTTTTTCAGTAGGTCGTCCTTCCCTCTTAAAAAAACCGCCTGGGATTTTTCCGGCGGCATATGCTTTTTCCTGGTAGTCTATGGTGAGCGGGAAAAAATCCAGCCCTGATCGCGCAGTGTTCGATGCTACTGCAGTAGCAAGAAGCACAGTATCACCGTATCTTGCTACAATCGCACCGTCAGCCTGCTTGGCCATAAGGCCGGTCTCCAAAGTCAGTTGCTTTCCACGAATATCTATCGTTACCGTATTCATAATGTATTTTATAATTCCTCTTTATTTTCTGATCCCGAGTTCAGTTATCACTGCTTTGTACTTATCGCTGTCTTTAGACTTCAAATACTTCAGCAGGCTGCGGCGTTGTCCGACCAGCTTTAGAAGGCCGCGCCGTGAATGGTGATCCTTGACATGGGTTCTGAAGTGCTCTGTGAGGTAGCTGATTCTATTGCTTAAAAGTGCGATCTGCACTTCTGGTGATCCCGTATCCTTGTCGTGCTTTTTGAATTTAGTAATAATTTCTGTTTTTGTTTGCGTGCTTAATCCCATATTAAAACCACCGCCTTTCTTAAAATACTTTATTAGATATCTTTATTTAACTTGAAAGCCTAACACAACCTGTATTTTACTGTAAACCCCCTGCCAGGCGTTCCGGCGTTTGTCCTGTTGAAAAAACGGCCTCTACTATGCTAGGCTTTTGCCTACTATAGCCGCTTATATATTAATGATGCAAAAGCGGTTATATACTTATGCGCTGTAAGCGCTTATCTCGCACGCCGAACCGGTTGGGGGTTCGTGTTATGTTCCTGCACGACACGGAAGGCGGAGGAAAAACCCTTTTTAAGGAGGAGTGGATTTAATCATGGCAAGTGTGACAATGAAGGAGTTGCTTGAGGCTGGTGTGCACTTCGGACACCAGGCTAAACGCTGGAACCCGAAGATGAAGAAATTCATTTTTGGAGAGAGAAACGGAATCTATATAATTGATTTACAGAAAACTCTAAGGATGCTTAACGATGCTTGCAGCTTTATGCGTGATGTTGCGGCAACTGGTGGCCCGATTCTTTTTGTTGGAACAAAAAAACAGGGGCAGGATTCAATCCGCGAAGAGGCCGAAAAATGCGGAGCTTTTTATGTAAATGAACGGTGGCTTGGCGGAATGTTGACAAATTTGGCCACCATTAAAAAAAGTATCGAAAAACTTAAAAAAATAGAGACGATGAGTACTGATGGAACCTACCAGCAGCTAACTAAGAAGGAGGCCGGCAAGCTGGAAAAGACCAGGGCTAAGCTGGAAAAAAACCTTGGTGGTATAAAAGAGATGCCGGGATTGCCGTCCGCTGTTTTTGTGGTTGATACCAAAAGAGAAAGCATAGCCGTAAACGAAGCAAGGAAGCTATCCATACCTGTGGTCGCCATAGTGGATACAAATTGTGATCCCGATGTTGTAGATCACATAATTCCGGGCAATGATGATGCAATACGTGCAATACGTCTTGTTACGTCGAAAATGGCTCAGGCGGTTATAGAGGGGCGGGATATCCTGGCCAAGGAAAAAGCCGAAGCTGAAGCCGAGCAGGAGGCGCAGGAGGAGGCTGAGCAGGAGGATTCTGTTGCTGAAGATAATACAGGAGAGATTGTTGCTGGACCCGAAGAAGATAGCTCTGAGGAAGATCCAGATGCTGTTGAGAAGGAGGTGCAGGCATAATGAGCGTTAGTGTTGAAGCGATTAAAGAGCTTAGGGAAAAGACCGGTACGGGTATGATGGATTGTAAGCGGGCGCTTACGGAAGCTGATGGCGATTTTGAAAAGGCTGTAGATGTTCTTAGAAAAAAGGGGCTTGCTGCAGCAAGCAAAAAATCGGCACGTACGGCTTCCGAGGGAATGATCGCTTCTTACATACACCTGGGAGGCAAAATCGGAGTTCTGCTTGAGATTAACTGCGAGACGGATTTTGTTGCCAGAACCGATGATTTCCAGACACTTATAAAGGATATAGCAATGCACATAGCTGCTGCTGCTCCACTTTGCGTATCGCGTGAGGAACTCTCTGAAGAGGCTTTGGAGCGAGAAAAGAATATCCATAGAGAGCAGTTGCGGCAGCAGAAAAAACCGGACAATATAATAGATAAAATACTTGCTGGAAAGATGGAAAAGTATTTTACCGATGTATGTCTTATGGATCAGATCTTTGTTAAGGATCCCGAAGGGAAGAAGAAGATCAAAGACCTCGTGGCGGAACAGATTGCCAAGCTTGGAGAGAATATAGTAATTAGGAGGTTTGCGAGATTCCAGCTCGGAGAAAGCCGGTAAGGGCAAAGCCAAAGTATCGCCGAATTTTATTGAAATTAAGCGGTGAAGCCATGATGGGAGAGCGTGATTTTGGCATCTCACCGGCTATGACCAAAGCTGTCGCGTCCGAAATATCCCAGGCCGTAAAAATGGGGGTTCAGGTAGCGGTTGTTATCGGTGGTGGAAATATATTTCGTGGTATAGAGGGTAGTGTCCGTGGAATGAACAGGGCTACGGCGGATTACATGGGAATGCTGGCTACCGTAATGAATTCCCTGGCTCTGCAGAACGCCCTGGAGCAAAGTAAGATCAAGAGTCTCGTTATGTCGGCTATAGAGATGACAGTGGTTGCAGAGCCTTATACCAGAAGCCGGGCAGTGAAACACTTAAGTAATGGCAGAGTGGTTATATTTGCCGCCGGCACCGGCAGCCCGTTTTTCACCACTGACACTGCAGCCTCGCTAAGAGCGCTGGAGATAGAAGCGGATCTGCTTTTAAAGGGGACCAAGGTCGATGGAGTGTACTCTGCAGACCCGGTTAAGGATGGCAAAGCCGAGTTTTTTTCGAAGCTTACACATATAGAGGTGTTAAACAAGGGGCTTCGCGTTATGGATTCCACCGCGATATCTTTGTGTATGGAGCACAAGATGCCTATACTTGTATATAACATGAAGGAAAAGGGCAACCTGAAAAAGGTTCTTCAAGGGAAGAAAATAGGTACCAGTGTCAGGAGTGTTTAGATGACGGAAGAGCTGAAAAAACGCACTAATGAAAAGATGGACAAGGCTATTGAAATGCTGAGGCGTGAGCTGGCGTCTGTAAGGACCGGCCGTGCGTCGTTGGCTCTTTTAGACGGCATTATGGTCGATTATTACGGAACTCCCACCCCACTTAGCCAGGTTGCCGCGCTTAGTGTGCCTGACAGCCGCACCATAACAATACAGCCATGGGAGCCGAGTATGATTGTGGCGATAGAAAAAATAATAATGAAATCCGATCTTGGCATAACTCCGGCCAACGATGGTAAGACTATCAGGCTCGCTGTTCCTATGCTCTCTGAAGAGCGCAGGAAGGAGATTGTAAAGCTTGCCCACAGGAAGGGCGAAGACAGCAAAGTGGCGATTCGTAATATCAGGCGGGACGCTAATGATGAACTCAAAAAGATGGAAAAAGAAAAACTCATAACAAAAGACGAGCATAAACAGGTCCACGATGAAATTCAGAAGATTACTGATAAACATGTAAAGCGTGTTGACGAAATACTCGCGCATAAGGAAGAGGAGATCATGGAAGTTTAAGGTCCAGGTTATACAGGGAGTAATACAAAGATGAAAAGTAACTTCATGCTCAAGGTTGAAGACGCCAAAATGGTCGACATAAAAAAGGCGCTGGAAGGCGCAGGTATAAAGGTAAGAAGCATCCAGGAGATTTATAAGGAAGTTTCGGATGCCAAGAAAGACGATTAGCTCCGGCTCAAAATAGCTGTTTAAATTATTTAAACCTATGCACGAGAAGCTGGGTTTCTTACCCTAACTGTTGCATAGTTTTTGCACGGTTTCAGCCTTTCTGTAATTTTTTTAACATCTGTTCAAAAAGCGGTCTGTCTCTCAGGCTCATGAACTCTTCATGGAAGGTGATAACTCCCAACTCCACCCAGTTCTTACTTGGAGGGATTTCTTGCAGAATGAGGGCAAAACGGCTGCCGTTAAAGAGACGGGTGTTGTCCATATAAGGCAGGTCAAAGTATGAAACATCAAAGTCTATGTCGTTTCTCACTAATTGCCTGTAGTCGTAAACATCGCCTTTAAAGTAATCCTGATAAAGTGTTATTTTAACAGCCACTTCGCTGTCTTTTATATCTGCCGCAGTTACTTCTATAGCATAATGGTTTTTGGCCTTTTTAGCATTTTCCTGGGTACCGGCTTCATCCTCAACCGCAGCAGAAGCATATTGTGATTCTCTGCATTTGCCCTCGTATTCAACATCCATGTCTTTGAGTTGTCCGGTTCTGCTTTTTTCCTTTAGTCCGGCAGAATAAGGATTATAGAGTAATATACATTTTGTCCTGCCTTTTTTCAGCTGCAAACTTTTTGTCATTCCTATTCTGGACAACATAACTTCCTGCTTCTTTGCAGTGGACCTGGATATTTTAATCAGCTCTTTTCTGAGTTGTTTGAGTTTTTGTGCCTCCCATTTACCGAGCTCCCTTTGTTCAAGTTCGTTAATCTGTCTGTACAGGTCCTCAAATAACGGCTTGGAGTTAAAATACTCCTGGAAGTTGCCAATAAGAAGGTTAAGAAACACTACCTTTCTGCGCAGGTCATCAATATTCACTTTTTCCTGATCGCCCAACGAAAAGCCACCAAGGTATTTCGTCATAAGCGTGTTAAACATGGACGCCCTTATTTCACTGTCCGCACTCTCTCTTCTGCTCATGATATCTGCAAGAAGCTGGGCCTTGCGGTTTTCCTCGGCAATTATAAACTGTTGTTCCCGGTCTGACTTGGAATCAAAATGTAAAAGAATTGTTACAGCAAGGCCTATCAGAGGAATGCTTACTGCTCCGATGATTTTTGATACTGTTTCGGCTTTTTTGAGCTTATTCATAACGTTTTTTTATTGCCTTAATACAAAAACACAAAACATGCCTGCCTAATTCCTGCCGATTCTTAAGATTATGCTGGTGCCTCTAGGAGAAAGAAATACATCCTTATCTTTTCCATTGACTTTAAGAAGGTACTCGCCGGGGCGTAACTCTACAGAGAAAAATCCTGAGCTGTTGGTTTCGGTTTGGGCAACCTCCTGTTTCCCTTCAAAAATAGTTATACTTACCTGGCGGGCCGGCTTGCCATCCCTATAGAGAATCTGGCCATATAGTTCAGCCAAATCTTGAGCAAAGAGATTTTGGCAAAGCAAGGCAAAGGACAGTAGTAAAAATACAAGCCTGAATCTTTTCATTTTTCATGCTCCTTGTAATTCAATAATTACTGATACATATTTTTTATTTAGCACAGGCTCTGCCGTACATCAAGAAAAAACAGCAGGTTACAAAAATATAAGAACACTCATCATAGCCACGCACCAGATAATATCAAGCGGCAACTGCAACTCTACGCTGGAGTCAAACAGCAGGTCGGCTCTTGCCGGAAATTCCTCATCCCCATGCCACAACAAAAGTGTTACTGGTATCCTCGGCAGCGGGCGTATTTCTACAGCCTCATCTGCGTATTGTGCCGGACTTCCGCCCAGGGACAGGCCTAGGCGACCGAGACTGCCGGGTGTGTTCGTGTACTTTGCAGCCAGAGCCGGTAGGGGAATAGCGTGTGAACCCATAAAAAATGATCCGGCTCCCTTTAACCCCGACGGTTTTACCAGGCGTCCGGTCAGTGGAAAGTCGTCTGCTTTCACAAGGTACCACTGAACCGAATGTTTAAAAAAATATGACAGGCGGCCAAGAAGGCTCTGCGCCTCACGGCTGGTTGTATCAGCCGGAAGAATCTCTTTTTTACCGGGATTAACACTGAAGTTAATGCCGAACGAATCCAGCAGGTAAAGACCTTTATAGGAATCATAAGAGACACCCGCACGCCTGCAAACCTCGGCAGGTTCAAGCTCAAGCAGTTTTTCCCAGGCCTGCTCCAGCCCCGGATTTTTCACTTCATCGTTCATCGCTCTTACTTATCCTCACATCTCCCTTGACTCTTTCCGGGCCGGATGGTAATTTATCCTGTTATGGATGATCCGGAAAAAATCGATTTCAGAAAGACCCTGAACCTGCCCAAAACCGACTTTCCCATGAAGGCCAACCTGGCCCGGAAGGAGCCGGAATTCCTTCGGTTTTGGGAAGACAATAAGATCTATCAGCGCCGTGTCGAACAAAATAGGCCGAATTCCAAGTTTATTCTTCACGACGGTCCGCCGTACGCAAACGGACATCTGCATATCGGGCA
This sequence comes from Nitrospirota bacterium, assembly GCA_027021335.1. GTDB lineage: Bacteria > Nitrospirota > Thermodesulfovibrionia > SZUA-242 > SZUA-242 > JALUUO01. The sequence goes on along the minus strand of JALUUO010000024.1, from coordinate 8,471 downwards.
TGCTTTAAATAAAATCCTTAAGGATATCATAGTCAAGTATAAACTTATGAAGGGGTACTATGCCCCTTATGTCCCTGGCTGGGACTGTCATGGCCTGCCTATCGAGTTGCAGGTGGACAAAAAACTGGGATCCAAAAAACACGATATGCCTTTGCCTGAAAGGCGTAAACTCTGCCGTAATTACGCTGCTGGATTTGTTGATATCCAGAGGGAAGAGTTTAAGCGCATGGGCGGCTTCGGTGATTGGGACACCCCTTATCTTACCATGTCTAAAGCCTACGAAGCAGCCACTGTACGCGAATTCGGCAAGTTTGTCCGCAAGGGCTATGTCTACCAAGGCAAAAAACCTGTTCACTGGTGCCCTTCCTGTGCGACCGCTCTGGCCGAGGCTGAAGTGGAACATGCTGATAAAACTTCGCCGTCTGTTTACGTAAAGTTTCAGGTTTCTCCTGGTGAAGCTGCAAAGGTATGCGCAAAAGCGGTTGAAGGCAGTGATAAAAATGATAAGAAAATCTCTATAGTGATCTGGACCACTACCCCCTGGACCCTGCCTGCCAACCTGGCGCTTGCCGTTAATCCGGCAATCAGCTATGTTTTTGTTCGTCAAGGTCAAAATGATATTTTAATCCTGGCCGAAAATAGGTACAAGGCGCTTAAAGACGAGTTGGCGCTCGCTCTGGAACCGCTGCATGCTCTTAAGGGCCGGGATCTTGTTGGGATGCAGGCCATGCATCCTTTTATCGAGCGTGCTTCACAGGTGGTTGCCGCTGACTATGTTTCTACAGAGGATGGAAGCGGTGTGGTTCACATAGCGCCGGGCCATGGTGAGGAAGACTATAAGATAGGTCTTGAGCACGGCCTGGACGTCTATGCCCCGGTTGATAACCGCGGACGTTTTACCGACGGTGTTGCGGAGTTTGCAGGCAAGTTTGTCTTTAAGGCTAATGAAGATATTATCGAAACGCTTTCCGGTCTGGGCGCTCTTCTTAAAAGGCAAGACATAGTGCATTCATATCCGCACTGCTGGCGGTGTAAAAAACCGGTGATATTCCGAGCCACCGAGCAGTGGTTCATCTCCATGGCTCATGAAGATTTAAGATCTGATGCACTGAAGGAGATCGACCGTGTAGAATGGCACCCAAAAGCCGGCAGAAACCGTATCTACGGCATGGTCGAAAAAAGGCCTGACTGGTGCATTTCCCGTCAAAGGGTCTGGGGGGTTCCTATAACTCTTCTTAAGTGTAAAAAGTGCGGCACACATACCACGGATGAAGAGGCTCTGGAGAGTTTTATTAATCATGTGTCTGAAAAAGGAGCTGATGTCTGGTTCGAAAAAGAGTCCGAAGCGCTTCTTCCAGCCGGATATACCTGCAAAAAGTGCGGAGCCGATGAGTTTGACAAAGAAATGGACATACTTGATGTCTGGTTCGATTCAGGAGTCAGTCACGCTGCCGTGCTGGAAGAAAACGAGAGGCTGAGCTGGCCGGCTGATCTCTACCTTGAGGGATCCGACCAGCACAGGGGCTGGTTCCAGAGCTCCTTGCTGGCCTCTGTGGGGACACGTAAGAGCGCTCCTTACAGGGCTGTGCTGACTCACGGCTTTATAGTTGACGGCAAGGGCAGGAAGATGTCCAAGTCGGATGGCAACGTGGTGTCTCCACACGAAATTATCAACCGGCAGGGTGCTGAAATCCTGAGACTTTGGGTATCTGCGGCCGACTACCAGGAAGATGTGAAAATTTCGAACGAGATCCTGAGCCGCCTGGTAGAAGCCTACCGCAAAATCAGAAACACATGCAGGTACCTTCTCGGCAATCTGTATGATTTTGATCCGGCCATTGTTTTTGATCCCTCGTCGCTGCCGGAACTTGACCGTTTTGCCCTGAGCCGCCTGAACAGGCTGATCAAGCAGGTAAGCAAGGCTTACGATAGTTTTAGGTTTCACGAGGTTTACCACTTAATCTACAGCTTCTGTGTGATAGAAATGAGTTCTTTCTACCTGGATATTCTTAAAGACCGGCTCTACACCATGGCTGCTGATTCTAAGGAGAGGCGCGGCTCACAGTGGGTTCTTTATCAGGTACTTAAGACGCTTACAGGCCTGATGGCACCTATTCTTTCGTTTACTGCTGAAGAGGTGCACAGCTTTACGCCGGCAGCCGCTAACCAGAGCGTCTTTCTAGAGCCGTTTCCAAAAGTTGAAGAGGCGCTTATAGACGAAGAGCTTGAGTCCGACTGGATGCGCCTGATCGATCTGCGTGATGAGGTAAACAAGGCTCTGGAGATCAAAAGAAGAGAAAAGTTTATCGGAAACTCGCTGGAAGCCAGTGTTACTCTTTACCTTGATGAGGATTTACGTGATTTTCTTGGTAAATACTCGGAAGACCTTGCCATGATATTCATTGTATCCGAGGCCCGGCCGGCTGATCTTCAAAACCCACCTTCAGACAGCGGCCTTTTTCAGGGAGAGGTCAAGGGAAGCAAGATATTGGTGCTTGTGGAGCGTTCGGATGGAAAGAAGTGCCAGCGCTGCTGGAATTGGCGTGCCGATGTCAAAGCCGGTGATGATGGGCAGGATATCTGCGCCCGCTGCAAAGAAGTCCTGGCCGGCTGAACCGGTTGTCTTTTTTTTTAGGTTTACTGATTTTGGATTATTTTTGGATTATTTTTGAATTAATTTTGGATTAATCCAGAGACTGTTAAATCTGTATGTACTCTTTTAAGAGCGCCGGATACGTGGAAGGGTTAAAGAGAATATTCATCATGAAGTTACATTCGTGTGTGCAGTAGCATCGGTTGTCTTTTATTGAACGAATAACTTTTTGTGCCTGTTTAGTCTTTAAAACTTTCTTGATGTCATATCCGTCTTTTCTCACATTGCCGAGTTTCATGGCGGGTGTAAAGAGTTCACATGGATAAAGATCGCCTGATTCTGTGACCACGACATCCAGCTTGCCGGCATAGCAGGGGATTATTTGCCTGTCTTCCGTGACGGTTTGATGAATGAGCCGGCGTTGTAGTAGATCCTGAGCCGCCTTCAGCTTGGCTCCTTTGAAACGATACAGCTTGGCGATCTTCTTCTTCTGGTTTTCCTCCAGCTTTTTGACTATCCTGTTATATTTTTCGGTATCGACCTCTTTTAGTGTTCCGTCCGAAACCTCTCCCCTGATCAGTGATACGGTATGGGTTTTAATATTATCCATACTGCCGACCAGTTCAATAACATCATCCAGGTGATCCTGGTTCATCGAGCAGAACACACTGTTTATTCCAAGCTCGAAGTTGGGGTACTTACTCAGCAAGCCACCGATGGCCTTGTATGTCTCCATGGTTTTTTTGTAACTGCCCTTTACTCCCCTGATGGCGTCTTGTATCGGCTCGGGACCGTCAAGCGAGAGTTTCACTGTTACAACGCTGTTGGAGCAGTACCTTAGGACTTCTTCGATCTTTTCCCTTATGACTTCGGGAAGCAGTCCGTTGGTCGGCATAAGAATTATGGAGGGCTTGTTATTGTCGTAAAAAGTCTTTACTATCTCGAAGATATCTTTTCTGAGAAATATTTCGCCTCCGGACAGCGCAAGCCAGAGCAGGTTTCCCAACGAAGAAGAGATTTTTTTGATCTCTTCCAGGGATAGTTCCTCAGCAGCTCCTTTCGTGATTTCCTCGTCAGAGAGGTAGAAGCAGAACGGGCATCTCGAGTTGCATCTCCTGGTCAGGAAAAGGGTGAGATGTATCGGGCTTCGTTTCCAGAGGATCGAGTCTATATGCCTGAAAGGCGAGTAAGACATTTTTTAATAGTCTCTCCCTTGTATTTTTGCCAGCCTGTGTTTGATTATTCCTGAAAGCGCTCCCCAGCCAACCACCAGAGGATAGATGAGTAAATAGTACGCAGAGGCTGATAAGGCGAAAGATAAGCCTTTTGTTTTATAAAAAGCCCGAAGCAGCCCACGGCTTACATAAATATTTATCATTGTGATTAACGGCACAGAATACAAAAATACAGGCTTTTTAAAAAACACCCAGAGCAATAAGGATAAAAGGCAGAGAAAGCATGAAAGCACGTTGACTTTCAACTCTACGGATGCCGTGCCTGAGTCGGCAAGCACGTCCTTGTTATTAAGCGAGTATATGGTCCAGTACTTAGACTTTTTAAATGCGTTTTTGATCGACATAGGAAACGAGTAGTCGAATATATGCTGGACCAGCATGTCTGGTTTCATTATCAGCCTGTATCCTTCCCTGCGCAGCCTGTGACTGAATTCCACATCTTCTATAATCGGCATGAAGACTTCCGGAAATCCGCCGCTCTTTTTGAAAACCTCGGCGTCTATAGCCATGTTATGGGTTGCTATGTAGTCCGGGTTACTTATGTTTTTTGTTTCGGAGTAATTAATAAATACGGACTGGAAGATGCTGAAGAACTGATTATCGAAAGGCATCGGTGTGTATGTGCCGCCTACTACGGTGTGAGGCCCTTCTTCGGAAATGACTTTATTTGCTATAGAAAGTGCGTCGTCTTTCATAACACAATCCGCGTCTGTAAAAAAGATAATATCCCCGCTGCTGTTAAACGCGCCTGTGTTTCTTGTTTTCGATGCTCCTGCATGTTCTGTCAGCCTGATCAGTTTGCAGGGAAAACCATTTATGATATCAACAGATCTGTCTTTCGAGCAGTCATCGACCACGATAACCTCGAAGTTGTCATATTTTGAAGAAAAGGCGGCTTCAAGGCACTTGCCTATTGTCGATTCCCCGTTGTGGTTAGGGATGACGATAGATATCATTTTGTTCATAGCATTATTATTATGAAATAACAGAGAGCTTGAATTCCAGTAAACTGATGAAAGACGGTTTGATCATCATTCTTTTTTCTTTATGAAAAAACGTATCGGTGTCCCTTCAAAACCAAATTCCTCCCTTATGCGCCGCTCAAGAAACCGCAGGTATGCCGGTGTCAACCCTTTGGGCCGGTTTGCAAACAGCACAAAGCCTGGAGGCGAAGTTTTAATCTGCGTTATGTATTTTATTCGCACTGCTGCTCCACGGTATAGTGGAGGAGCTTTTTCCGCTCTCACCTTTGCTGTAAACTCGTTTAGGCCGGCGGTTGATATACGCTTCCGGTGCTCCTTTATTACTCGGTCGATTAATCGAAAAATCTTAGTTGTCCTTTGGCGTGTGAGGGCTGAGATGCTGAGTACGGGCGCGTGCTTCAGGAACCACGCGCTGTTTCTTATCTTTTGAGTAAGTTGCTTTAGGTGCTTTTCGGTTTTTTCTGTAAGATCCCATTTATTTAAGATTATAACAGCGCCCTTTCCGGCATCGTGTACGATTCCGGCAATTTTCTGGTCCTGGTCGGTAAATCCCTCGGCCGCGTCAATCATAATCAGGGCGACATCTGCCCTGTCTATCGTTTTGAGTGTTCGGATCATGCTGTAGTATTCAACCGATATATCGATGCGTGATTTTTTCCGCAAGCCTGCCGTATCGATAAACAGGTAGGTTCTGTCATGGTATACGCACTCCGTGTCGATTGCATCGCGGGTGGTTCCGGCCACCGGGCTTACGATAAGCCTCTCTTTGCCTGTCAGAGAATTGATAAGCGTGGATTTTCCTGAATTCGGCTTTCCCACCACAGCTACTTTAGGATAATCGGTTTCCGGAGCGGAAGTTGCGGCGGCCTTGGGAATGCTTCCGGTTATTTTATCCAGAAGTTCGCTCAGCCCCCTGCCGTGCAGGGCTGACAGCGGAATAAGTTCATTAGGCGCAAGGCTGTAGAAGTCAGCTATAGCTGCCTCCTGTTTCGGGCCGTCCACCTTGTTTACCACATGTATTACCGGTTTTTCTGAAAGGCGGAGTTCCCTGGCAAGGTCGATGTCCGCCTGTATGGCTCCTGTGCCGCCGTCAAGCATAAAGAGTACGAGGTCGGCCTCTTCAACTGCAAGCATTGCTTGTTTATGTATTTCCGCAAGCATCTCCTCCCTGGCTTCCGGAATTATACCGCCCGTATCCACAAGCAGGAAACTATGGTCATGCCAGGAGGCGGTTGCGTAGTTCCGGTCCCGGGTTAAGCCGCTGTAATCTTCGACGATAGCTGTTCGGCGCTTTACGATTCTATTAAAGAGCGTGGATTTCCCTACGTTTGGGCGTCCAACTATGGCGACAAGAGGTTTTTTCATTAGATAAAAAACATGCGGTAATGTTGTAATAGTTTTTATTAGGGTGCAGTTGTCAGGGTGCAGAAATATGGATCCGTATATCAAAACCTGCTGGTTCTATAATACCGGATACGGCTGTGAACTCGGCATACGATCAAATTAAAATAGTTTTTCCTGCCACTTCTGACAACTGCACCTTGTCCCCTGTGTTTAAATTGAGACTTCGAAGAGAAATTCTACTTCCACAGGGGCATTCATCGGAAGTTCGGAGACACCAACAGCAATTCTTGTGTGACGGCCTTTTTCACCAAGGATATCCACCAGAAGATCTGAGGCTCCGTTAATGACGGCAGGATGATCGGTAAAGCCGGGTGCCGAGTTTACATATCCTGCTATTTTTATGCACTGTCTTATTTTATTTAGATCTCCAATAGCGGCTTTTGCCTGGGCCAAAGCGTTTAGAGCCGTAATTCTGGCTGCTTCTCTGCCTTTTTCTATCCCGATATCAAGCCCCACCTTGCCTTTTACCGGCAGTCTGCCGCCTTTTACCGGCAGTTGACCGCTTATAAAGAGAAGATTGCCCGAAACGATTTTCCACGGGCTGTAGGAACCCACTGCTTCAGGGGCTTCAGGAAGCGAAATGCCGAGTTTTTTCAGGCTTGTTTCTATCACGCTAAACCTTCAGAAGTACCATGTTGGATGCGGTGTCAAGCTCCCTGGTTACATTAACACCTTTGATCTCGGTAATTACGGCTTCAAGAACAAGAAATGTTTCTGCGTGCTCCCGCAAGCATCCTACCTTAACACTGTTTTTTTTGCCGAAAGCGGCGTGAAGGTGAATTTTTGGAGTTTCTCCTTCCCAGAAGATCGTCCCGAAACCAACCACCTCGTGACTTTCTCCCAGTTGCCTCCATACAGGCTTGGGTGGAAGAGTATCGGTTTCGGGTCCTACAACAAAGTCGCCCTTTCTCATTCCGCCAACCAGGTTGAATGACGCCGCCCGGATATTTTCTTTCCTGGCAATTTGGGTAAGCCCGGCAAGAATGTCGTCATTGTCCTCGAAACGCGCAATTATTATTCGCCCGGTTTGTCCTGTTTGATATTTCATAATAAGCTGCCCTCGAAAATTTCTAAAAAACTTTAAAATAATTTTCTTAAACTACTATAACCAAAATCGAACGATTTGTCGCGAAGATATGATAGCGCAGATTCAGCTGAAGTATTGCCGGGCCCCATGGGCATAACAAACCTAGGATGGATATTTCCGCTTGCACGGCATAGCATAGCTAAATTGATAAAAGCATTGAATGCGGCTATAATTTCTGACAATGGAGCTTGAAGTAATAAAAAAACTGGCTATGCTTGCCGGGCGTGCGATACTGGATGTCTATAACACTGATTTCTCGGTGGACTATAAAGATGACAACTCCCCTCTCACAAAGGCGGACTGTTTATCTCATGAAATAATTTTAGATGGGTTGTCCGGGGCCTTTTCCGGTATTCCTGTAATATCTGAAGAGACGGGACGGCAGGAGGGCTATAAGACAAGGTCAAAGTGGTCCAGCTTCTGGCTGGTGGATCCGCTTGACGGGACTAAGGAGTTCGTTAAAAGAAACGGGGAGTTTACCGTCAATATCGCTTTGATAGAGAATTCCTACCCGGTGATGGGAGTGATTTATGTGCCGGTTACAGGAGTGCTTTATTATGCCTCCAGGGGCGGAGGCGCGTGGAAGCGTACTCCGGGAGTCTCTGGTGATCAACAAATACATGCAAGGCGAATGATGCCTGATAAACCGGTTGTTGTTGTAACCAGCAGATCTCACCCGTCTAAAGAACTTGAAAAATACCTGGAAGCATATTCTGTTAAGTCAGTTCTTTCGGCCGGAAGCTCTCTTAAGTTCTGCCTTGTGGCGGAGGGCAGGGCGGATATCTATCCACGGCTTGGACCTACCATGGAGTGGGATACCGCTGCCGGACAGACGATCGTTGAGGAGGCAGGAGGGCGGGTTCTGGATATGGACGGCAGGCGTTTTACTTATAACAAGGAGTCTTTAAAGAACGGCCATTTTATTGTAGAAGGAGCAAAAGATAAATAATGGGTGAGAATATGAAATACCTTGTAACAGGAGCGGCAGGATTCATAGGCTCGCAGCTTTCAAAGAGGCTTCTCGAGCGGGGCGATGAGGTTGTCGGTCTTGATAATATGAACGATTATTACGATGTCGGCCTTAAGGAGGCCCGACTTAGGCTGCTTACGGAAAAACCGGCCTTCCGTTTTGTAAAGATAGACCTGGCCGATCGTAGGGCTGTTGCTGA
>JALUUO010000023.1 GCA_027021335.1 Nitrospirota bacterium | reverse complement strand
CCTACAGGTACAATGAAAAAGAGGGTTCCTAAATTCAAGAACGAAGACGAGGAGAGGGAGTTCTGGGCCACCCGCGACTCGACCGATTATGTAGACTGGAAGAAGGCAAAGCGGGTCGTCTTGCCGGAGCTCAAGCCCTCGCTCAAGACCATCTCTCCTTGGCCTCCTTTGTAAAAGGCTCAGCCGGTCGGAAGGGCACGATTTTTCCTTTATCCATCATCAATCAACCCCGAAGAAGACCCCAAAAGGCATTGCAATGGTCTGCTTATCAACAGCGACAAGTTCCGTTCCTGGATAGAGGAGAACCGACAGGACGTGCCTTCCCTTCAGGTCGCCGGCGCAGTCCTTGAGCCCTGCGAGGTCGGAGTTCTCAAGACTTTGAGACCACTTCACCTCTATGGCAACGACCTTATCCCCATGTTCGATTATAAAGTCCACCTCCCGCCCTGCATAGGTGCGCCAGAAATAGAGCTGATACCTTGCCCCTCCAAGGGATACGAGCTTTCTCAGTTCCGAGGCTGCCCATGTCTCGACCATGCTGCCGACCCTGCCCTGCCGCTCGAGGGTCTTCCAGTCCTCGACCGCCGAGAGATGGCAGGCCATGCCGCTGTCGCCGAAGTAGAGCTTCGGCATCTTTATCAGGCGCTTGCCGATGTTCACGAAATAGGGTCTCAGGAAATATATCTGGTATGTGACCTCGAGGAGGTCCATGTATCTTTTGAGCGTACTGAGCGGCAGGCCCATCTCCCTCGATACCTCCGAGAAGTTGATCATCTGCCCTGTCCTGAATGAAAGGAGGCTCAGGAGCCTGCCGAAGTCAGGCAGGTGCTGGATGGCAGCCATGTCGCGGATGTCCCTTTCGATATAGGTCTGCCTGTAGGAGTCGAACCACCGCCTGCGGGCGCTGGTCGATTTCATAAGCGACGGGGTGGGATAACCTCCTGCGATTATGAGTTTCTCTATCTCCTTTCGCCTGTCAGGAAATGTGCGCCTCTTCCATTTCCTTGCGAGCGCCCCCGCGTCCTCTGCCGAAAAGAGTTCTCGCAGGATGGCGGGCGGCTTCTTCTTGGCTATCTCCGACCACATGAAGGGCTGGAGCTCATGGAGCGCCACCCTGCCGGCAAGGGTCTCCGAGACCTTTTGAAGGGTCATCAGGTTGGCAGAGCCGGTAAGCAAGAACTGCCCGGGCCTGCGGTCTCTGTCCACAACGCCCTTTATGGCACGCATGAGGTCGGGGGCCCTCTGCACCTCGTCGATTATCGCCGGGACAGGAGTGCCGCTTATGAACCCGTCCGGGTCTGTAAGCGCGGCATCGAGCACCACGCGGCTGTCAAGCGTAAGGTATGCGGCCTTCCACCTGGTCTTCGAGAGCATCTCCGCCAGGGTGGATTTGCCGACCTGCCTTGCCCCGGTAAGAAGGACGACGGGGAAATGCCGGAGGGAATCTAAGATATCCGAAGCGATATGTCTCTTTATCATGGTTACAATTTAACCACTTGGTGGCTAAATTGTCAAGAAGCGTTGTTGCCCTGAAAGCCCGATGGTCATACCCAGCCCGAGGACTTCGTGGAATAGTGGAATATATGGGACTGTTCAAGGACGAGGCCCTGATCAGGCGGTTCTCCGGGAAGACCCATCTCAAGATAGCAAGGCTGGAATCGGCCAAGGAGCGGCAGGAGGTCATCAGCGAGCTTATGGAGGAGATAGAGGTTAGCGCCCTTATTTATGTGGGAATGGAAAACCTATACTTTAGATTATGCCGACCGCTTGCTGGGTCAAATTCCCGCTGGACATCATCCCGGTCGCTTCTGCCAAGTCGAGTCCACGTAGTTATATCATCTGGATCAGTGGTTGTATCGAATCCATTCCCCGCATGGATACCGATGAGGTCAGTGATAATATGCCGATCATGGAAATCATCCCATATAAAGATCTCTACAGATAATCCAGCAGAACGTAATGGTCCTGAAAAAGCTCCTCGGAAACAACTTTTCCAGTCATCTTCAGACGGGAATCGCCTGGAACGACCAGCCCCTATATAACAAACTCGATGAACTTCAATAAGTGGAGCAGGCGACCGTCCTGACATAGATGTCAGAATTGTGATGAAATCTCCATACCATGGTTTCGTGGGGTCTAAATGCGGGTCTATGAACATGATAGAGTTGGCACACTGAAGTATCAGCTTCAAATTATCTATATAAGATGTGATGTTGCGGGAGAGTCTCACCGAAGGGCTACGTCCGCTCCACCAATGAGCACTCGATAATCTGTTGATAGATGCGACTAATTGCTCTCCTTGAAAAACATCCGCAATGGTAGGGGTTGAGATTATGCCCCTTAAAGGAATCATCGTGTGAGATTCCAAGGCTTCTCGGCACCATTCTTCATCGGAAGAAGGTGCAGTTGCAAGGGCTGAAGCACATCGGTTTAGCCGCTTCTGGGTTACGAGTTTTTTTAATAACTCTTTACCCCGGATATGCCATGGACGGTCATTGTTTGAAAAGAGACGAAGCCACTCTCCATCCCTTAGATTTCTGACAAGTCCTTCATTAAGAAGCGCTTCTTTAAGATGCTGGAGGTGGATATCTGCGACTTCTTCAGTCGAGTAAAAACTCTGATCGAATACATCCGGCGTCAGGGCATATTCTGATAGAAGCGCCATTAGAAGACTTCCCTCAGGCCCTCTTCAAAGAAACCGCCAGGCCATGCCTTGACAAGCTCACCGCGTTCATTAAGCGGAATCTCGCGTATGATGCTGCGAGGGCCGTCTGGCTCTACATAGAGCACCATCACATCCTCAGGCCGAACAGCCAATGACCGATTTGGTAATTTGCCTGTAGCTGTCTCTCTCATCCGGCGCATGATGCGCAAAAGAAGGTGTTCGCTATGGGTCTCGATTATGAATCGGTTTTTTTGATTTCCAAGTGCCGACTCAATGAACAGATCGCTGATTTCCGACTGAAGTTTTGGATGAAGATGAATCTCTGGCTGTTCGATCGCATAGATGGTTTCACGCAATGCATAGGTGGCAACAATAACCGGGAGAACCTGGCTTATACCGATCCCGACATCTCTATGGGTGACAACCGTGTTGTTTCTTCTGTCGACGAGATTGAGCTCCTGAATATCCGAAAGTCTCCCCTCGTGAGATTTGAGTTTATCGAGGGCGGCATAAAGTTCACCGAATAAATCCCAATCATAGGGCTCATCGCTTGTAAATCTCTTCTCGAGTTCTTCGACCACATCGGTGTAATCTGCGTCCAGGTCGTCGATCGTCAAAAGATTGCGAATCCTCAGTTCATATGGAGTCCCCAGCTTATCCTTATCCCCCAACCACTTGTTGACCTTCTCACGTATATCTGATTTTTTCCGGACTTCATCCCATGCATATCCACCACCAGCAAACCAATTTGGGTCGTGGTGCTGGGAAAAAGCCAGATGCCTAGGAGGATATGAGCGTAATGGTCCCAGATAGCGAAGGCGTGACAACTCTGCATTTATTGCATCGCTGATACCTTTGATTATCTCATCCAGAGTGCGAGGGATGAAAAAGCGAACAGCGGCAGCCAAGTCTTCTTTCCTCCGGCCTTTGCTTACGGGGAAGAAGGCCTCTTGCCCCCCAGAAGAAGATGCCTCCGAGCGGAGTAAGCCCTTGGGAAGCAGATTCCCTCGGCTGGCAACAATCTCAGGTACTAAATTAGTAATCGCCTCATTCAGGCCTTCGTAATCAGATGGCTGGATAGATTCAGCAGTAGTTGAAGTTTCAACTATAGCCCTGAGGACCTCACGGAATACAGGATGCTCATGATCCAAACGATCCAGTTGAAGATTGCCATCACGGCGCTTGCTCATTCTCAAGAGACTACTGCCGTCTGCCAGTATCTCGTATGCATGAAGCTCTGGTGTAGCCTCAGGAAGAGGACGATCCTGGTCATCGAGTGCAATGCCTGTTGTCAAGGTCACGGTTACGCGTTTAACAGGAGCCAGGAGCTCAGCAAGGCGGCCCCTGAATCCGGATGCGTCGAGCTCCGCAGACCATTCCATTCGGCGATTGGCCTCACGCCGATGCACATACTGACGAAAACCGCCAAGGTCTACTGAATCGCCTCCCACACGAGTGCGATGCACATCAAGGCTTCCCTCCTCCAGTGCATGCCTGATGAGAATCAGGCTGTGGATGATGCTCGATTTCCCCGAGCTGTTGGCACCATAGATCAGCGTGAGGGGCCTTATGGAAACTCGCTGCGTTTCAGCAAAGGATTTGAAGTTGCCAAGTTGGATAGCTGTCAGCATTATTCCCCCTCTCTCCAGATATTTAGGATATACGTAAGCCAGGAGTCGACTCTTAGCAAGATGGCTTTAAGTTGCTTCTCGGATATTTTTATGTCAAGTTCATGAACGTGATTGAAGAACTCGATCAATCTTATCAGTGATTGTGTATCTAAATCTATGAACTCAGAAAATGGCGCATGATTGATACTCCGGCAAATGTATAAAATCCGGGCCTTACGGGTCGGCTTTCCTTTATGTTAAGTATCCTTTCTTATCTTTTGGCAACCAACTCAAAACCTTTTCATCAGGAGCCAACTCTCTTAAAAGATGATTCCACATCTCTCGGAGAGAAGCATAGATATGCCTTGCCTTGTCGGGGCTATCACTCATAAAGGCATCACGCGCCCCTAAATAGGGCTTTTCCAATGCAGGGTTGATCTCCCTTAAAAGTGCAAGGCACATTGAGGACTCCTGCTCTGCGACCTTTACAAGAGCGGTTTCTTTTTCGTCAGCCTCAATGTCATCAGTGCAAATTCTATTGAATGCATATCCAGTCGTGAAAATCTCTCTGCTGGCACCGGGCAAAGTATATGTCGGGAGCTCAACAAGATCCGGAAGGCTTTTTATAGAGTTTGTCAGCTTCGTATAGCCTTGCGTAAGATTTGCGAGCGCGCTTTGAGACTGTATAACAAAGCTATCAGGTAATGCATATGATTGGCGTATAGCGCTAAAGTCAATGCCAGCAAATAGCTTTTGTGAAGCGGTAAGATATTGAGAAACCCCGGCTAAAGGCTCGATGGCGCTTCGAAAATGCGCAAGGCTATCTTGAACAGGTCTTATGCTTTCCAGCCAGGTGCGATGCGTATTTCTAATATCTTTGACCCACTGAAAGTTCTCCCGAGCTTTCTGGGCTATGTCTACCAGCCTTTGATGGGATTCAGTAAGCTCCTGTAAGCGGAACGCAGCGCTATCTAATTTAATTCTTTCCATTAGTTTAAGGTGCTGTCGAAGCGGTGCCCACGTCTTCCCTATCTGCTCATACATATCCAGCCATGCTGGCCTCAAGCGCTTATACAGCTCCACCTGCTCCTGTAGGGCTCTGATATGCGCTGGCAGTTTCATGTATACTTATATTCCTACTTCTTGCGCCTGTTATATGGTGACTGGTTTGTTGGCTTAAGCGAAATACCCTCCTCGCTGGCCTTCGAATAAATCGAAGCCTCCGTCCTGCCGAGCTTGAGACCTATCACCCGTGTCGGAGTATTTTGGTTAACAAGCTTTTCAAGTTTGTTTATATCCTTGTCTGTCCAGGGCTTTCCATGATTTAAAGGTTTTCTTGCCATAGTTCAATCTCCTTTCTTTTTTAGTGCTTTTTCAACCCGTTTAAACAATAAACTTATAAACGCCAAACGTTCTAAGGCATCATTGGCTGACATCTGAGCGACGTCACCATGACTGTATAAGTTCCTCATCCCAGACATTGCGCCCATAGTCAAAAACTTAAATCCTTCCTGCTCACTGCGATCATTGGCTGTTTTCATATCATTCAACGATATCAGAGGATTATTTTCGTTAAATGCCTTAGCCATTAGGTCGCGGCCAAAAGATCTATGATCACTTATGGTGTCCTGGATGTGCTTCTCAAAGCGTTCAAGTGCTTTCCGCACAGCCTCGTTGAAATGACCATCTCGAAACATTTCGGTAATATCATCTTGTAGTGTCTCATGGAGTTCCAGGCGTTCGAATAATGAAACTAAATTTTGGGGAGGTTCACAAACACGGGACGGTTCAGGAATTTCAATTCTGTTAAGCTCTTTGTGAATATCGAAGCCAAGTGCTTTCATTGGCTTAGCTATCGCATTGAGTTGTTCCGTAGTGACCTGCTTTCCCTTTCGAGACATCCATTCAACGCCACCTTCAACGATCGCAAGCACTAATGACTTTGGCTTACGAGGATAGCGGCGCATTACATTTTCAAGCAAAAAGGCAATGTCTGCCTTCTTGTTCTGTTGCTTTTTCCAACAGTCCGAGAGGCGCATTTGTTCAGCCACTTTCTGCACGCAGAAGCCGGTGCCAGGCGATGTTGAAGGTGCGATCTCTGCCAGGACAGCCGCTAATTGTTCAATCTGTTCTCGCTTAGCCTTGGTGATCCGCATGGCACTTTTTCGCTTATCAAGTTTATTCTTGCGTAACCTTTTCATCTCGCAGTCTTGAGATCAACTCTTTTGTTCTTTCCTTTAAAGGCAGTCGTTTTATTTCCCTTCCGTGTTTTTTTAGATTCTTCAATAGTTCCTGTTTAACTTTGTTGCTCTTAGCCTTTGACAATACCTCAACTTCATAGATGCGATCCAATAAAATATCCTCACGATATTGATCGAAGATAGATTTTATTTCATCTAATCCCTTTGCTTCCTCATAAAGCAAGCCATGATAAAATCTCCCGATTTTCTGAAGCTGTGGTTCAGTATTGAAAACAAGCCTATCTATAAACTCCTCAAATTCTTTATGGGGTAATTGCGCTAAAGCCTGACACAGTGCTTTCTTAACCTCGGTATGACCCTCAGAGTCAAAATATTTTTTAATTGTCTTTAATTCTCTGGGGTTCAAAATCTTTAGAGACACTAATTGAGCAGCTTGCTGGCGAGTATACCAATGTGAACTTTTTAGCTTTAAAACTCTGCGTGCTTCTTTCCATACCCCGACAGGAATATCCCGCACATAGCGCATCATCATAAAGAAATGGGCTTGCTGATACGGAAATAGGGTTTCTTTTAGAGATAGCAACTCTAATAACCGGTTAGATATTTTCTTTAAATTTCGTTCCTGTACTCGAAAATATCTGATTGAACTATTGAGTAATCGTGAATCAGGATTTTTTTCTAATTGATCAAGAACCAGACGAACCATAGCTGAATGGCGTAATAGTGTAAAACCTGTCATAAGACGGCGAAAAAGCCGAAGCTCCTTATCGCGAATAATAGATTTCTTACCTTTTACCTTTTTCAGCTCTTGTTTTAACTCATCAACAAAAGCTTTTCGTTCGCTACTCGTTAAAGACTCCTTTCCTTGAATTTGTTCGATAATTTTGTTAACTTTTTCTAATCGATTGTCAAACAATTCGCTTCGGATTTCATCATCTTGCAATATACGAGTTTTGGATCCTTGAATATTAAGACGAAGCTCTCGAAGTTTGTCATTCATTAAAAACAATGCTTCACGGGCTGTGGTCATGTCCCTGGTCATAACCTTTACATCATCCATATAACGTAGGTATTGGATATCCTTTCGGTTGGCAAATTTAAGAAAAGCTTGATCAAGCGGTAATAAATATATATTCCCTAAAAAGCTACTTATACCATTACCCTGTGGAATGCCTCGATGTATTGGCGTATCATGTACTGATGGCCAAGTCCAATATTCTAAAAGTTTAATGAGAAAATTTATAATACGGTGCTGCTTCGGAAGGTGGTGTAACAGTAGGTCACGAAGCAGGTGAAGGTCGATGTTTTCGAAATATGCAACGATATCAGAGACTACCATAAAGCGATAGCCTTCCTTTTCATATTTTACTTCCACCTCGTCAATAAACTGCGGCCAAGCGCCATACCAACGTTCTACAAAGTCTATTCTCTTTTTGATAGTACGGCGTTTTAAGAACGGGAACTTTAGTATCTCGTGATCATCAAAAAGCTTTCGCTGTTTGTTCTTAACACGCCAAGAATATACAGTTTGTGGAAGCTTTTTATCTAACGGTGGAGCAATAAGACAAGCTATAGCAAACAGGACAATCTTATCCTCTATACTAAGCACAGAGCCAGGACGTACAGAAAGGCTTGACTTGGGTATATCTATTGTCAGCAATGGCCTTGGATGATATGACTGATTTTGTAAGCTCTGGGATATACTGTGCAAATATTCATCAAGATGAAAACCAAAATCCGAGAAACGGAAAGAATCGAACATAAAATCTGTTCGTGAATCATCCCGTGCAAGATGCCATGCTCTTTTGAGTAGATTTAAATTTGATAGTTTATGGTAATAATCACCTGACACAATCAACTCCTATATTATTAAGCGCTTTTGCCTGCTCATCCATCTCGGCCAAAAGCTCCTTCATATGCGCCTCGCGCCACTTGGCAGTAAGGTCGCCGGTGAAAGCGCGGTGCAGGAGTGCGTCAAACAGGGTGTCGAGCATTGTGGTTGTATGCTTTTGAATGCCTATCTGTGAAAGCACTTTTTGTGCGAGATCGCAAAAGCGCCTCTGTAATTCCAAGGGGGCTACAGCTACCATTAGCGAGGAAATGTCGCGCTGGTTTAAACTTGCCTGATTTACGGCCCGCTTACATCGTTGTCTATAGGCTGCCCTTACCGAATCGGCATTGAGCAAAGCAAATAAATATTGAGGAAGAACCTCCCTTTGATTGGGACGCAATAACAAAAGATTCATCCCGTGAATTAGACTGTCAGGTACCCCCTCATAAAGAGCAGTTTTACCAATATGAGATTCACTGTTAATATGGCTAAAAAGAATGTCACCTGGCAACATGCGCCATCTTTCAAATTCTTCCTCATTCAAGTCCACATATCGCACCCGTTTCTGATCAATAACACCGCCTGAAATGGTTTCGATTCGAGTAACCGGGTATCCCTTACCATCAGTATTCTGTTCAGCTGTTGTTCCATTCCTGATAAGGCTAAGAAGATCGCCAATTTGCTTTGAGTGCCATCCTTTTGGATTCCTGATAGGATCGCCGAACATTTTATAGAAAAGTGCTGTAAGGATGCGCTCAGCCTTCTTATCCGCCTCGGCGCGTTTTTTGCGCAGGGCATCAGCCTGGTCGAGAATTTCCACAATCCGCCTCTGCTCGGAGAGAGGGGGGAGAGGCAATTCAAGACCTTTAACATCTCGGTCAGAAACAGCAGGGTAATGCGCACCCCTTACTTTTGAGCTAAGTGTTTCAAAGAAATCAGGAGTGCGTGTGTAATAAAAGAGGTACCCCCCAAGAACACTATCACTTTTTGGCCTCAAGACACAAAAACCTGTTGAAGCAATTTGTCCATCAAGCTCTGGAGGAACCATAGCAACAGCATTAAGGTTAGGGCGCACAGTCGAAACCAGTATATCGCCAGCTTTTATTTCTTTGCGTGCCCTACTTGGAGCCTCAGCCCCGAGTATTTGGGAAGTCTGAGAAATAACCTTTCTTTCCCGATCTATAGAGGAGATATCCACATAAGAAAATATTTCATTAGGCTTTTCTCGGGGATCACGCTGATATGTCGGTAAGCAAAGCTTTTTAATAGGCATCTCAAGCCACTTCATTCCACTGCCTCCACTTCCTTTAACAGCTTCTCAAGCCCTTTGGCGATCTCTTTTTCTATAGCCAGAACCTCCTTGATAAGCTCGGCAGGGTCTTCATCGGGAGCCCTCTCCGCTATCTGAGGCTTGTAGCGTCCTGCAGCGAGGTTGTAACCATTCCCCTCAATGGCTTTAATGGAGGCCCACCAGCAACGGGGCTCATCACTTTCTGGCTCAAGAAGCGTTCCGGCCTCTACGCCTGGCGGTTTTTTGAAACCGGACTTTTTATACTCCTTCCACTTAACAAGCAGGTCGGGTATGTCGTTGCGCTCCGGGGTCTCGGGCCGTCCGCCCCCGGAGATCTTATCCGGGTCGAAGCCGTCGGCCCGCACCTCGTAGAACCAGACCTTGCCGGATTTCTTTTTCTTCTTTCCGCCGCTGTTTTCAGGCTTGCGGAAAACCAGCACCCCGGTCTTTACCCCTGCATAGGGCTTGAATACACCGGCAGGAAGCGAAACTACAGCCAGAAGCTCAAAGTCCTCAACAAGCTTCCTCCTGAGCTCTACATGGGCGGAAGTCGAGCCGAACAAAAGGCCCTCTGGCACAATCACGGCACATCGCCCTCCAGGGGCGAGGGCCTCCATCATGACGCCAAGAAAGAGCAGTTCGCTCTTTTTTGAATGTGTGGGCAGATCCTTTCGGATGGACTCCTTTGGAAGTACCCCGGCAAAAGGCGGGTTGGAGAGGATAACCTTATAGCGGCGGGTGAGGTCATCTTCGCTGAGCCCGCCCATTTCTGACAGTGTATTGGCGCGTTTGACATTCGCCTTGCGGATACCATGCAGCACCAGGTTCATCATGGCAATGCGCATCATCTGCCGGGAGACATCGATGCCGTATATCGAACGCTCAAGCACGCCCCAGTTGGGTATTTTCTCACCAGGGCCTTTTCGATTGGTCTGAAGGGTCGGGATTGCCTCCTTGACCTTGCCGAGAATCTCAGCCCGCCTCTTGTGGTCTATCTTATCGATGTCTTCCTCTTTGTCTAAAAGCCCCAGCTCTTTTGCCTTGCGCTCAAGCCACTCAGCACCGTATATAGGGTCTTCGGTTGGTTCAGTGGAATATTTGGCCAGAATATACTCGATCGTATCGATAAGAAAACCCCCTGTGCCACAGGCTGGATCATAAATCGTGTCACCGAGGTCGGGGTCTACCATCTCGACCATCATGGTCCGTATCTGGCGTGGTGTTCGGAACTGACCGTTGAGAGCGGATTGGCCGAGGTGTGTGAGCAGATATTCAAAGATATCGCCTTTAACATCGGTGCCCAGCTTGTTGAACTCTATGCTGTCAAGCTCATCGATGACCTGTTTAAGTACATTGGGGTCGGTTATCTCAAGCACGGCATCGCGGAAGTACTCGGCAATCTGCGGCTCCTCCTTGACCAGTGAACCCATATAGCGGAAGACCTCGTCACGAAGGAAATCCCTGAGTTCGACCCCGCTCATAAAACGCCATTTGGACCAGCGGAAGCGTTCGGCTTGCTGGGGGAAAAGAAGCTGGCCGTTTCCGTTTTTTGTCTTGCCCAGGAGTCGAGCCTTTAGCTCTCGATTCGACTCTTCTTCATCAAGGAGTTTCAGGTAGATTAAATATGAGAGTTGCTCGATATATGTAACCGGGTTCGTGACCCCGCCGGCCCAAAGGATATCTGTTATTCTGTCAAGCTTTCTTCTGAGTTCCTGGTTCATACCTCTGCCTTAAGCCGTCTTCCTCTGAAATACAGAGGAATTCATATCCTCAATGATTTCTTTAAGCCCCTTTTCTCCGAAAAGCTCAACCCCAAGCCCGGCTGCATTCAGGATGGAAAGGGGCGGTCTGAAAAGGTCCTCGACCTCGATCTTGCCGCTTGCTACACCACGGTTCTTAAGAAGAGACAGATACTGCGCCTGTTGTGGTGTCAGGGACTTCGATACGAGCCATGCATGGAAGTTCTCTGTCAGCTCCTCCTCCCTGCTCTTGATGCGAAGGTTTCCCAAAGCGGCCTTTATGAAATCGAGCAGATTGCCGCCAGGCTGGCGATATGCCCGGCGCAGGTTGTCTTCGTTAAAATACATCTCAGGCTTGTTTAAACGATTAACCAGTTCCTCTTCTTCTTCAGGGGTAAGAGGCTCTCCATCACGAACCTTCCTGATAATGTGATCATCCTGTGCGGCCGCCTGTATGGTTTTCTCCCAGTTGGTTATGTAGTCGCGCTTGTCCACCCGTTCGCCTTCAGGACCTAACTCCACGTATGTAACTGTATGCAACCACTCATCCTGAAGTCCAAGCTCTATAAGGTCACCCGGGGGTTTTGGAGGCTTTGGTGGCGTACCTCCGGGGCCGCGGCCTGTGCCTGTCCCGGTAAAGATATCCGTGTCGCTGTCGTTAAAATACTCGTGGTTTCCAAAGAAATCATAAATAATGAACCCCTGCTTGCCAATATGCGGGGCCGTTCTTGTTCCACGCCCTCGCATCTGCTGATAAAGAATCGGGCTACGTACCCTCCGGCACATTACAAGGTGGAGCACCTCACGGCAGTCAAAGCCGGTATCAAGCATTCCGACGCTTACGGCAACCTGAGGGTATTCCTCCCGCTTGAACCTGCGAATAAGGTCGTCGGCATTGGGAACATCGCTCGTGATGACCTCGGCGTATCTACCCTTACACTCCGGATGCAACTCATTCAGATAATAGGCCAGACGTGCCGCATGGTGTTTTGTAATAGCAAAAACTATTGCCTTGCCAGGCCCTGTATTCTGATTCGGAGCAAGTTCCTTGTAATTCTCCCATGCAAGACGGTCGAATTCTTCCATCATCTTCCGGTTGGTGTCCTCGTTGGTCCACTTTCGCTCAAACTCTACAGGGTCGTAGGTCTCATCATCTACCTCCGCGCCCTTGGCCAGAAGGACGGTTATGCCAGTTGCAAACTTGTAAGGGACAAGGTAGCCATCTCTAAAGGCATTCTGAATCGGGTATGCAAAATCTGGCTGTCCATCACGGCACTGATAGAACTGAAAGGTGTTCCGTTCGATAAAAGCCGAAGGAGTAGCGGTAAGACCGATGTGAAATGCATCAAAATGGGTAAGGGTAGTCTGCCATGCTCCATATATAGAGCGATGACATTCATCAGCAATCACCACATCAAAATATCCGCTGGTATATTCAGTGTATCTGCTGATCATGGTCTGAAGCAGACAAACCGTTATCTGCTGTTCCTGACGTGCCATGCCTGGGCGCAACCAATAGCTGCTATATTGGTTCAAGATATCCTGGATGGCTTCAAGTGCCTGTTTTGCAAGCTGCTCCCTGTCCACAAGAAAAAGTATGCGTTCCGCTCGTCCGGCCTGAATCAGGCGCTTGAGGTAGAGGCATACAAGGTCCGTCTTGCCAGTGCCTGTGGGAAGTTCTATCAGAAATCTGCGTTTACCAAGTTCTACAGCCTGGTCAAGCGCCCTCATCGCTTCCTGCTGATATGGGCGCACCTCTCTGCTTTCACCTTGTCGGATGTAGTATTCTGGGATTTCTATGGTGGCAAGGGGCTTCCTTGTGGAGCGCATTTCTATTAGACGTTCGAGGTCACGCCTGGAGAAGAAGGAGTTGACTATACGGGCATCGTCGTTCTGATAGTCCCAGAAATAGATGAGATCACCATTTGTCAGGAAGATAAAGGGAGCGCCGATCTTTTTAGCATAGGGAAGAGCCTGCTGTTTCGCTGTATAAGGTTGTATTGCTGAACGTTTGGCTTCGATGATGGCCAGGGGTCTGCCTCTACGATCCATCAGCACATAATCGATCCGGCCTGATGGCATTTCATCTCCGTCAGCGGTCTCACTAAAAGATCCACTGCCGTATTCGGCCTGTGGCTCAGCCACTCCTTCATGCCGGCTGCTAATATAAACTTCAGTCAGAACCTGTGACTTATCCGCAGGATTCCATCCCGCCTGCTTTAGCAGGTCATCAATGACAATCCTGGCATCGGCTTCGGTTGAGAAGTCTCTCAATAGATGCCCCCTTTATGAGAAGTAATCTGCAAGATACCTCCCGTTATAGTAGACGTCGCAAACGAGACGTCCGCGGTCGACTTTGTAAGCCTTCCCGAGTTCGACCATTCTGCCGAGGATGAGGTTAGCCAGCTCTTCCTTGGCCTTCTGTCCCCCATAAGTGCCGAGCTCTTTTGCATCATATCCGGTAGGCCGGACGCGGGTTCCGGTCTGATCATTCCACTTCCATCCTGGATTGACCTCAAAGGTATCTCCGTCGATGATGTTTGTTACCAAAAAATCTGCCATGGTTGCACCTCCTGGATTTGATTTTTCTATCAGGTAAAGAGCAACCAGCATGCCAGCCTGGCTTGGTCTTTGTAAGTGACGGATTTTGCATGTTTTTTCGTGTCATCCAACATTTTCTTCTTGTGCCCTCGCTTCAACCTACGTTGTAGCATTTTCAACCTCGGTTGAAGAGGGCTTTGATGTCGTAAGAAACTTATGAACCGCCTGCGGCGTAATCCCAAGGAGTCTCGCCGCTTCGCTCTGGTTTCCTTTAGCGGTCTCCAGAGCGCGCAATATCAGTTGTTTCCTGGCACTACTGAGATATTCTTCCAATGAGAAGCCAATATGTGGTTCAGGAAGTGCATCGAGCGGATCCGCGTATGTAACAGGTTCGGTTATCAGCAGATCATCCGCTTCAAGCACCTCATGCCTGGAAAGTCTTACAGAGCGTTCAATCACGTTTGCCAAATCGCGTACATTCCCAGGCCATGAATGCCCTTGAAGTCGAGACAGCGCATCTGGAGATAGTTGCTTTGGCTTTCTTAAGTTTGAATTTATACGGTCGAGAATATATAGGGCTATCTTAGGGATATCACTCCTTCGCTCTCGAAGTGGTGGAATAGTTATCTCGCCTACATTGAGGCGGTAATAAAGATCTTCCCGAAACCGTCCTTGTTTAATCTGTTTCCTTAAGTCTCGATTTGTTGCCGCAATAATGCGAACATTGACTTTGTGTGGTCTTTTGGCACCTATAGGTTCTATAACTCCATCCTGTAATACCCGTAAGAGCTTTGCTTGCGTTTGAGAGGGCAGTTCGGCAATTTCATCAAGGAATAAAGTCCCTTTATCCGCAAGGTCAAATTTACCGACCTGATCGGTGTGCGCACCTGTAAAGGCTCCCTTTTTATAGCCAAAAAGAATACTCTCAACAAGATCTTCGGGGATGGCAGCACAGTTCAATGGAACAAAACAATCTTTTGGTCGTCCACTAAGCCGATGTATTAGTCGAGCAAAGAGTTCTTTGCCTGTGCCGGTCTCACCTTGAATCAAAATAGGCGTATCTGAAGGCGCAAGCATGGCCGCAACCTCAAGAGATTTTTTGGTCTTGGGATGATCACCAACTATGCCGAGTTGTGCAATAGCTGTATTCAAGTCTACCGCTGAAACTTCTGGCACTTCTAGTTCAATCACTTTTGAACGAACGACAGGGAACTCTTTTAAGGTAAAGTCAATCTCTGTTACCAGAGGACGGTCTTTTGTTACAAAGCGAGGAGGACGAACGTGGAGGAGGCGTGCAGGAATTTCTCCACTTGATGTAAGTAAAACCCAGCACGCATGCATTTGAGGCGTACCAGAAGCTACTGCTATGAAATAGCTTCCGTCAGTCATATCTTCTTGAATTTTTGGAAGGTGCCTCCTCAATCCCTTCAGGATCAAGGAATAATCAGTGGGGTCGTCTAAAGGGACATCTCTTATCTCAACATCTAACTCGGAATTCAATGCCAATATTGCCGATTTAGTTTCTAATGTAATCTGTTCAGTGCTTGGTGTTGAGAAAAGAATAATCTTGTCAAAAGCCTTAGCAGAAATAAGGGACAAGATGGGACCTGGCTGCTCTTCTTGACCAACCAGTCCCTTTACGTATGGGTCATGAAATCCAGTAAATGTAAGCAATACCCTCTGCTTTCTCATTTGTCTTGCCCTGCATTATTTTTGCCAGAGCTTTTTGATCTGACCCACTCATCGACCTCTTCCTTTCGGAACTTCCAAAGGCGGCCGACCTTGTGAGCGGGCATTCGCTTGTCGGCGATCCACTTATAGACCGTGTCCCGCTTGATCCCGAGGTAGGCCGCGATCTCGTCTACTGACAGCCAGCGGTCTTCCATCATGGTCTCCATTTACTCCAGGCCGTAACGGCGTTCTCGGAAGCGGTCGCACATTGCTCCCTTGGTGCGGCCATAGCATTTCAACTCCATCATCCGCCATCCCAATAAACCGGGGCAAACTGGGTTTTATTATATGAAGGCAGCGGGGCTCCTGTCAAACCGTTTTCTTGCCTGTGACCGTTTCGTCTATTGCCACCTCGGGCCCGGCAAGGGTCGCGCATGGCGGTCGGGTGGCCGTCCGCTCGCGCAGAGCCAGGCAGGGACGACACCTTTGTGGATGATAGTCAGCACCAGCACACGCCCCTGCCTGCGCCGCTGCGCAGCGTGGCACGCAGGCCTTTCTTTGACAATCCTGTCGCCTGCCTGTTTTATCTCTTTCAGGCTGCGGAAGCCGGGGGGGTTTGCGATTCTGGGTTTTACTTGAGAGAATTTCAATTTCTTCATAACCATTTATCATTAAGCGTGATATATTTATTGCTACATTATCTCCATAGAAGGCACCGGATATGTCCATGCTTTGGACATATATGAAAAACA
>JALUUO010000022.1 GCA_027021335.1 Nitrospirota bacterium | reverse complement strand
CTTCGGTTTCCATCCTTAAATCCTTGTCAAGGACGACTTCCTGCCTCCGCCGTGTCTTTCCGTAAAATAGCGCTCCCTTCGGAATCTCAACATTCATCATCTCTTCCAGACAAATTGCTTGAGCGCAAAGTTGAACTTCAAAACTGCGTTCACGACGAAGATGCCCCCTCTTATATTCAACTGGAAATGGCAACCAGAGACCAGAGACCCCTTCAAGCTTGCCCCCGACTGTTTCTTTCCTGTGAAATTCAAGTACATCTGCTTTTCCTATAAGCCCAAGCGCTAATGAGCGCATGGGTATGCTGCGGGTTATGCGAATATTTCCTCTCGCTTCAGTATTTGAACCTTCATCTACACGCTCATGGAGTATCGTACCTTCTGCGGTAAAAAGATTGTCTTTCCATAAACCCTCAATAAAATGTAAAGCAGCACGCCGCTTACAGAAGACAAAATCGGACAGCACAGACACAGGAATCAAGTCATCTTCTGAATAATTTTTATTTTCCATTATTCGACAGTATTGTTTTCCCCTCATGGCGAAGATGCAGCTTGACACCTGCAGGCAACGGTTCATTCTCCCATTTACATTGGATGTTGTAATCCAAAAATAATTCGGGCCAGGATTTGCCTTGTTTTTTCACTTCTTCTTTTAAATCAATCTCAATTCCACCAAAAAGTTTATGTGCATGACAACAACCAAGCCGTGCTTCACGCTTGTTCTGCTCAGCATTCGTCTCACCCTGAGTTCCAATATGCTCAAAGTCAAATATGCCACGCACATTCATCTCAGGGCGAGCCGCTGATTGGTCGTGGTCAAACATATGCGATAGTGCCTCGAAGAAGATAGCTAAATCCTCTTCTGTAAAGCCTGTCTTTTCGGCGAATGCTGGAGAAATAAACACTTTGCCCACATATAAGGCATATGGCACAATATGCTTATTACCCATAGTGCGTTCTTTTTTCTCATCTTCAGGCTTAGTAACAGTACACCGCGTAATCGAAATCTCTAATGGCGTGATTGGATGAACAGATTGTCCGAAAGTGAACTGGACTGGTCCGCGCACCTGACCATGCGCCGACCCCTTAAGAACATCTGTACCAGTTGACAGCACCCCGCCAAATGCCCGTATATCATAAAATTCCCGACATAGCCATTTCATGGCGGCCTCGGCTTTTTTCTTGTCATCTTTCTCTTTTATTTCTTCCGTAGCTTTCTTTATAGCTGTATCCAATTCATTGTTGATAATATTCCCCTGTTTAACAATGATATCGAACCCATTATCGTTTTCTTTCCGTTGCGGCGGAAACTCAATCATAAAATTTCTGATTTTCCTTTTCAGACAAACATCCGACACAAGTCCTTTGTTGGTTGTTGGATCAATGCGCGGTAGATTACCCGCATCAGGATCTCCGTTTGGATTACCATTTACAACATCAAACAAAACCATAACATCGTGACGATTGGTAATAATAGCCATATTAAACCTCCTCTGAATCGCTAAGATTATTTTCTGCACTCTGTCCGTCTGTTTGCTCACGGATCTTTGCCTTCTGTTGATAAAATCCCAGAGCAAATTTACCTTGGTCTTCAAGAGTTAAAATTCGTGGAAAGACAGGCGGTTGATCAGCGACAACAGGCTGAAATTTAGTGAAAATTTTTGTGATATCTCTTTCAATTGCATACGCAGCAGCCTTACCCTTTTTTTCTCCCTTTTTCAACTTGGATAAGTGATGTCTCGCTAACCGGCACAGTAAAGGAAATGCACTCGCTGGCGCTGAAGAAGCCGTGCCATAATAACGTTCGACAATACCCGCACCTTTTCGTTCGTAATTGTGATATTTGTCCTGCAAGTTTTCAAGAACAGCCAGTAATCTTCCAAGATTATACGCCGGATCCGGCGTATCCGCTAATTCATACGTTGGCATAAAATCGTCCTCCTTTCTATTTGGGTTTCTCAATAAAATTAACTTTATTAATGCAAAACGCGATGTGCTAAATGGATATAGCCGTTTTTTTTCATCATCGTTCATCACTAATGCGCTGTGAAATTCATCGAGAATAGATTTGAGCAAAGTAACTGGTAACCGGCTTTTTTCAAGAGCGGCTCGATATAAACAAATTATCCGTTCAGCAAGAAGCTTATCGTCTTTATGCTCTTTAGTTTGTCGAAGCGTTGTTCTGGCCAAAACAGGAATGGCATATGTAGGAGGAGCATTATCAGTCAGTTTGTATAAAGAGGTAATCTTCAGGTCATTCCACCACTGAGTGAAGTTTTTTTGCGCGGTTTCCAAAGGCTGTTCCAACCAGTATTGCACTGCTACCCGCCCGGCATTTCCTTTAAAAGCAACTGTATATAATTTTTCTTTTCGTAAAATCTCCCTGTCACTGATACCTGAAAATGGCGCCATAAGGAAATCTTTTACCTGCTCAGGGTATGCCTTATTGAGTAATAAATTGAACAGTCCTGAGATTTTCTGGTCGTGCCTTGCCCAGAAACATACTGATACTGGTCCAATATTCAGATGAGTATCGTTGTCATCCAGTATTTTATTTAACGCAAGTGCATACGATGCAGCAACACGTTCAGATATCGGGGCATTTTGTCCCATCTCGAAACCATAGGACGAAAATGCAGGAGCTTCTTTCGCAAAAGAAACTATATACCCACCGGAAGAAAGACCGGGAATACCTAATATTTTCGGTTTATGCGACCGCGCAATCGGAACACCAGTTTCTCCTGTAACAAGACACAAGGTTAGATTTCTTTCAGAATCATTTTTTTGATCTTCATCCATGCCTTTGTCATTAGCAAAAGAGCTTTTAGCATAATATTGAAACCAGTACTGTCTTAAAGGGTCGCTTTCACTATCAAATGTCAACGGCTGTCCGTCAATACTAAAAGCAATTGTTAGTTTTTTCATCATTACAGGTTTTTTCTGACCCACATAACCATATAACTCTGGTTCTCCCTTCCTGTTATTCTCTATTCTTATAAACGGCAACTTAGCCCATACTTTTCCATCCTCTTCTTTTATATACTTTGACCTAAACTCCAAGAGCGCCTTCAGCCTGACATCTTGTGTTTTATTGTATGCATTTTGAATTTGAAGCCAAAAATGAATAAAAGATTTTGTTGCATTCTTGCCCTTCTTGGGATCAACAGGAATACATTCTCCGCTTTTTTTATCTCGTCCCAAAGTAGCGATTGTGCTCTCGGCCAAAAAATATGCTTTCCCCCCATTATTTTCACCAGGGAATCTCGGCATTAAATGTTCCTGCCCAATACGTTCTTTCCCCTTAGCATCTTGGTGCGTAAGCTGGATTAGAGTATTTGCGCGTAAATCGCCTTGTTTATCTATTGCTATCAAAACGTGAACATTTCGTTTTTGTAACGGCAAATTATCAAAAAGTTTTTGTTTTTGCGCATAGTCATATAAAGAATGTAATAGCATCACACCACCCCCTTTGCTTGAGGCTGCAATAGAGTTATCCGGTCAGGGTGACAATCCATGACGGCATCCTTAATCTTTGCGTGAAAGAATACCGGCATAGGCTTAACATGCGGATTTTCTTCATCAGCAAGGCTTCGTTTTGCAGGATCGAAAACGTCGTAAAGCATGATACCTAAATCTTCTTCCTGCCAATTGGCGAGTTTTATTTTAGACAAATCATCAACCCAATCAAAATCAGCGGCAAATTCACGGCATCCTAATCCAGGACGATGATGACATTTACCCTTATGCGCTCGCCTCCGCACTTCTTCAATATAAACACCAAGTGGGTGTTTACTCCGTTTTTTTGTCGGAAAGATTTCTGCGGTTATCAGATATTCAACATCAGCGAGTGCAAGCATATTCCGTTGGGCTGCATCTTTACCACCGCCGCCTGCTTCAATGTATTTAACTTCCTTTGCCCCTTTCATCCATTTCTGCGCTTCCTTGATACTTATTACAGCAGAAACTTCATTCCTCCTGAAACTGAACCATCTGCCTTTTTTAACCACTGATATACTATCAATAAGATAATGTATCTCCGGCTCCCAAAAAATTGCTTCAAGCACGCCGCGCGCGGCAGACGGCGTGCATACCGGATAGCTTACACGTTCAACCTTCATTTCCGGTCGGGTAAAACATGCGTAATCTCCCCACACACGAACAGTAATTTTGTTTTGCTGGCTCATATCACAAACTCCTCCGGTGGCAGATTTTCTACAACCACCCCTCTATGTGTTTTGATATCATAGAACGCTTTGTTTAGCACTGGTATTTCAAGACGCTCTGGTATTAATGGTGTTAATGCGCTCTTCAACTTATCATAATCCGAATGAAACCCTTTACGAAGATTAACCATATACCTCTGTAAAGATCTTATATCGTAACGGTCAAATGATTGCCCTTTTCTAATCCTCGCAATAATATCTATAGCTTTCCCGTATGGGACAACAACAGCTATTGAATCATCCTTTATTAGCCTTGCCATAGCATCAACCTTGCGGAAGTTAAACTCAGCTCGCTCATGTTGAATAGTATGACTTCCTTTTCGCTGATAATCAGTCGGAGTGATTTGATACAGTTCGGTAAAATATTCTTTAAATAATCCAGGGTCTGTTGCCAGACGAGTATTATCGAGATATGCTGGTGTTATATTAGTAGCAGTGCTATAAATCCCTGGTGGCAATCCGCTGTCCTGTGGATTAAAAACTATCACCTCGCCTAATTGCAGTTTTCCATTTTCATCAACAAGGAGACCTTCACGATTGCATCGCCCTGCCGATTGAACAATAGAATCAAGCGGTCCAAGCGCCCTGAAAACAACCGGGAAATCAATGTCAACTCCCGCCTCTATCAGTTGTGTAGAAATAACATGACATGGTTTGCCGATCTTAAGACGTTTTTTAATGATATCAAGTCTATCAAGACGGTGAGCCGGACACATGGCAGAAGAAAGATGAAAAACACTGTCATCCAAATCACTAAAACCGTTTCGCTCCTCAAGATTTCGATTTATCGCAACTAATAATTCATAAGCCTGTCTGCGCAAATTAAGAATACATAAAACCTGATTATGTTCAATCATTTTTTGTGCAAGGTCTTGCCATGTCCACGGCAAATCTGATTGCTTGACCGTATATTTAACCCTTTGCAACGATTTGTATAAAATGTCTGGATTAGGGGTTATCTCTGCAATCTCATCATCAACAAAACCATTTTTCATATTTGTCGTCTTTTTAAATGCCGGTTGAGTCGCAGAACAAAAAACGAAGCTTACCCCATAACTGTTTTTTAATTCCCGTAAAACATCAAGCAACGGCTCAAGCAAATGTGTGGGTAACGTTTGGACTTCATCGAATATCACCACGCTCTGCGCAACATTGTGAAGCTTTCGCGCCTGAGCAGATGAAGCGGAAAAAAGGGTTTCAATAAACTGTACCGACGTGGTAACAATAATCGGAACATCCCAATTTTCCATTGCCTTTTCGATGTCTTGCGCTTGCGCCGTATCGTCATTAGGGCGAGAAACATCAACAGCTGAATGATGCTCAAGCACACTCTCCTCGCCAAAAATATCTCGATATTCTTTTGCATTTTGTTCGATGATTGATAAATAAGGTATAACAACAATCACTCTGCGTAAATTATGTTGCCGGGCATGCGTCAAGGCAAAAGCCATTGACGAAAGAGTCTTGCCACCACCTGTAGGAACCGTTAATGAAAAAAAACCTTGTGATAAATTTTGTCCTTTATCAAAACATGCTTCGAAAATATCATTACGCAGTTTTTTCAGCTGACCATTCTTAGACTTTTTACTTTTTTTAAGACGTGTTTTTTGTAATTTTAGTAATAAATCACTCGGATTAATTGAAATGGCTTTTCTCTTCCATTGCGAATCTACTAATTTCCGTTTCTCCGACTCTTCCGTATTCAACCTGTCAGCGTCAACAAGTAAAGAAAACAACATACGTATCATAACTTCATAACGATATCTTGTTTCTTGTGTATCGCTATCCGAACATATTTCTTTAAATTGTAATGATCGTGTCTTCTCTGAGGCATAATTTAATATATCCATCAGTCTATCT
The DNA here is from genome assembly GCA_027021335.1 of Nitrospirota bacterium. Lineage (GTDB taxonomy): Bacteria > Nitrospirota > Thermodesulfovibrionia > SZUA-242 > SZUA-242 > JALUUO01. The sequence goes on along the minus strand of JALUUO010000022.1, from coordinate 10,825 downwards.
CTAACCTTATATTTCTCACCATTCACCAGAAGGACTAAATCTGCGACGTCATATAATCCGGTATGGTGCCCGGCAACCACAAATGTTGCCGCTAAAGACTCGTGCTCAAATAAAGCCTTGCCAGCACCATATACTGCATGAACTGTATCAACTCCGCCTTGCCGTTCTTTTCTTAAATACTCCTGAAACTCCGTACGATATTTGCCTATATCGTGCAATAATCCGGTAAGTCTCGCTAATTCGGTAAAGAGTTTATCATTTGGACGTATAGCCTTGGCAAACTTAGTTGCCAGTTCAGCTGTCCCCTTTAGATGCTCATCAAGTGGCTGCCATTCATCAACTGGCCTGCCATCAACGCTGTGTGCAAAAAACTTTTGAATCATATCCGACCTGTTGGGAGGGAATTATTTTATTCCATTTTTTTAATAGTATAGACTATAACAAGTTAGAGTCTGTCTATAAGTTCAGTATCTCTATCTGTCATTCCGGCGGTCCTTAAGCCGGAATCCAGAGCTGAAGGTCTTCAAGAATTTTGAGGCGCTTATGATTTCAACGGACTTGTATGTTCCTAAGCTCAACAGGTCCTTGTCGCCGGTGACAATAAAGTCCGCTGATGCAGATACAGCGCAGGCAAGAAATTTATCATCATCAGGGCCCCTGCATATTCCGCTGGTTTTATCCACAACCTCTGCAATTTCAAAGTACGGAAGAACTTCTTCCTCAATAAGCACCTTCATCTCCTGCCGTGTCAAAGAGAACTTCGGATATTCAAGAACATTTTTAAATTCTTCAAACGTCATTTTTGAAAATATTGGAATAATTTTGCCCGTCGTCCAAAGATCAACTACCCCTGAAAGATCTCCCTTAAACAAAAGAGATGACACCAGAATATTGGTATCAAGAACTATCCTTATTAGCGTTTTTTCTTTCTTGCCCACTTGACTGCTCCAGTCACATCAGTTTCAGCAATACCAAGCTTTTTGAGTTTGTCCCTTATTGCCTCAAGTCCGGTATCCGCAGGAGTTATCCTGACAGGCATAAGAATAATCTTTCTGTCCTTTACAGAGACATCAAAGTATTCCGTATCAGGGAACGATTTGACGATCTCTTTCGGCAGCGTGAGCTGATTCTTCGATGTTTTTTTAGCAAGCATGTTTCCTTACCTCCTTACTTTAAGGATACCCTACTTGAAAGAAAAAGGCAATTTCAAAGGGAATTTATTAACACGAATCTAAAAAAGGTAAAAAACTGGATTGCCAAACACAAGGAACGAATTGAAATCTTCTTTCTTCCTTCTTACAGTCCGGAATTGAATCCGGATGAATTCTTGAATAACGACGTGAAGAGCAATGCTGTTGGTCATCAACGAGCGGCCTCCCGAGATGATCTTGAGGGAAATGTACGCACTTATCTTCGGAAGAGACAGCGACAACCGGAAATTGTAAAAAAGTTCTTTCATGCTAATTCCGTACAATATGCCATGCAAGGTTAATGTCACCTATTTCATGCGCGGAGTAATAAATCAGACAACAACATCCCCGAAGTTCTCAGCCACTTCTGCTTAGACAAAAACCATGATATGATACAAATCATAGTATTTCCCACTAAAAAGAGGTTCAATACACCCATACCAAAACTCAAAAAAAGGAGGTTGTTTATGTTTTGTTACCAATGCGAACAAGCAATGGAAGGAGGTTGCAACAAGCATATAGGTATATGTGGAAAGAATGAGGATATAGCGAGTCTTCAGGATATTATAATCTTCGGATTAAAAGGCGTCGCCGCTTATTCACACCATGCACGTGAACTTGGAGCCATAGATCCGGAGGTTGACTCAATCATCTCGGAAGCTCTTTACACAACACTTACAAATGTTAACTTTAACCTGAACGACAACATCAAAATGGCAATGAAAGTCGGCGAGGCGACCAACAAGGCGATGGCCCTTCTTGATAAAGCGCATACTGACAGGCTTGGCATTCCAGAACCCATTACAGTGTCTGAAAACAAAGTTGAGGGGAAATGCATTCTTGTAACCGGCCATAACCTTTACGCCCTTGAAGAACTGCTTAAACAGACCGAAGGTAAAGGGATTAATGTCTATACACACTCTGAAATGCTGCCGGCTCATGGTTATCCTCAACTAAAAAAATACGCACATCTTAAGGGTAACGTAGGCAAAGCATGGTATGACCAGAGAAGGGTTTTTGATGATTTTCCCGGAGCTATTCTGGTGACAACAAACTGTGTCATGCCGGTTAAAGGCACTTATGGACAAAAATTGTTCACTTATGACGTAACCGGTGTTGAGGAAAGCACAAAAATTGAAACTAATGACTTTACACCTCTTATTGCAAAGGCTTTGTCTCTGCCCGATGCTGATGTTGAATCAAGTAAAACCCTGACAACCGGTTTCCATCATGAAAACGTCTTAAAACTTGCGCCTCAGATAATAGAAGCTGTAAAGGCTGGAAAAATAAAAAGGTTCTTCGTAATAGCAGGATGCGATGCTCCTGGCGACGGCGGCGAGTACTTCAGAGAGCTGGCAGAACTTCTTTCTAAAGATTGTGTAATTCTCACAACGTCATGCGGAAAGTTCAGGTTTAACAATATAGATTTTGGAGATATAGACGGCATTCCACGCTATATCGATCTGGGACAATGCAATAATTCAATCTCAGCAGTTAAAATTGCACTTGCACTTGCAGACGCCTTTAAGTGTTCTGTTAATGAGTTGCCGTTAAGCATCGTCCTTTCATGGTTTGAACAAAAAGCTGTAGCAATACTTCTCGGTCTATTTAGTCTTGGTGTAAAAAACATTTACCTGGGGCCTAAACCCCCCGAATTTGTAACACCCGGTGTACTTAAGGTTTTGCAGGAAACTTTTAACCTTAAACTAACAGGTAACGCAAAAGACGACTTAAACGATATGCTCGGATAAAAATAGAGTGAAGTTGTCAGGGTGGTGGATGAAAACAGCTAAACATTCCATAAGCCCTGGCAACTGCGCCCTGCAATCGGCTAACAAACTATAAATTCAGATATGCATATGCCGGATCTCGTTTTTCAGGTGCTTTACCACTAAATCATAAGCCTCAGTTTTGGATGTCACCTTTTTTTCATCCACAATTTTGGAAGGGATAAAAGGGCGTGCAAACTTTACTGTAACGGACCTTCGTAACCTGGGAAGCGACATATGCCGCGACCATGCTTCAAAGGTCCCTTCTATCCTGCATGGAACTATGGGAACGTCAAGCTCAACGGCAAGAATACCCACACCATTTTTAAATTCCATAAGCTCGCCGTCATAGCTTCTTCCACCCTCAGGGAAAATGCTCAAAACCTTGCCTTCTCTTAACACATGAGCCGACATGCGCATTGCCCGCTCCAAGTACCGTTCAGCATCAATAGGTATCACGTGAGCCACAGCGCTCAGACGTGAAGATAAAGGTCCCCGGAAAAATTCTTCGAGCCCAACAGTATACAGCCGCTCTAGTATATGTTTATCAACAGCAGCTCCTACAACAAATCCATCCAGATAACTTTCATGATTCGAAGCTATAATTGCCGGGCCGGAAGATGGAATATTACCGGAACCGATCACACGTAAATCAAAAAGCAGACGAAACATCGTTCTAAAAAAACTGCGGGTCAAGCTCGAAACAAATTCCGAAACAGGCTTTGAGGCAAACAACCAGTTGCTGTTCCGGGCGGTCATTTTCCGGATGTCTTCGTCTTCCGGCGGACGGGAAAGAATATTGTCCCAGCCGGCAGAGGTGCCATTGCCTTTTTTATCTTTTACTTCAGTGACCGATACAGCCTCGATAAGCTGCCTTACCGTCCGAATATCATTATCAGATACATTTACATTCAATGCGCCAAAGAGTTCAACCCTGCCTAGTGAGTCAAGACCAAGATCCAGTTCCAGGTCATGATCCGGCAAGATAACAGTGTTTGAGTCCCTCATACGGTTAAGCAAAACTTCCGTAACTCTCTTGGCAGCCTTGCCGGCCAAAAGCTCTATATCCCCGGCTTCCGGTTCAAGCTTTTGTTCAGGCCGTTGAGCGCTTTCCAATAGCTCGGCAATTTTAAAACGACGGAGCTTGCCCAGGGAAGTTCTGGGCAAGGATTCACGAGAAACTCTGAACCCTCTTGGCCGCTGGTAAGGCGGCAGTTCGCTGGATATCCTCACTACAACATCCCGAAGCATTTCATATATTTTTACGGGGTTCCCTTGGTGTTTGGAAAACGTTTCCGACAACCATTTTTCATCCGGCACAATCAATGCCTCAATCGCCTCGACCTGGCCCGGAGTTCTGCCAGGGGCAGCAAAAATACATATTTCCCCTATGGAGGTATCGCGAAGAAAACGCTCTTCCACATCCTCAGGATAGACGTTTTTGCCTGACGACAACACAATAACCTCTTTGCTGCGGCCGGTGATGTAGAGGAATCCGTCATCATCGATAAACCCCAGATCACCTGTATGCAGCCAGCCTCCCCGTATGGCCTTTGCCGTCTCACCCGGCATTCGGTAATACCCCTTCATAACGTTGGGTCCGCTGATCAAAACCTCGCCGGTACTGCCGGAACCGGAAGAATCTATCCTTAATTCCACACCGGGAACCGCGCAACCAACCGCCCCCCGCTTTGATAAACCCGGCCTGTTAAAAGCGGCCACCGGTGAAGTTTCTGTTAAGCCATAGCCTTCAAATATTGTAAAACCAAGCGACTCCATGCCCGCCGCCACCTCGGAAGGCAGCTTTGCACCTCCTGAGACGAAAAACCTGAATCTACGGCCGAATCTCCGGTGCGCAGAAGCAAATACAAAACGACCGATATTAAGGCCTGAGTGATCCCGTATAAAAAGAGAGGCTGCGGCAATTAATTTCAGAAGCCTGCGCACATAGGGCGGCTTTGATTCAATCGCATCCGCCATAGCCTGGTACATAAGCACGAAAAGCCTGGGCACACCTGGAAGGATGGTTACTCCGGCCAGGCGCATAGCATCAAGAATCTCAGGCCCCTTGAGCGACTGAAGAAACGTAACTGATGCTCCAATAGAAAGCGGCGCAAGAAATGTAACCATAAAAGAATAAACATGATGAAGAGGAAGTATGCCCAGCAGGTGGTCCGGTGGGCCTACCAGTCCCATAGAGGCGATGCTTTCTGCGTTGGCGCAAAAATTTGCATGAGTCAGCACAACACCTTTGGGCCGGCCGGTAGTGCCGGAAGTATATATTATAGAAGCTGTATCATTTGGATCTTCGGCTGTTACAGCAACCTCCGAGGTCTCTTGAGCCCACAATGCCGGTTCATCCATAGATATACGGGGAAAATCACCCGAATGGTCGGCTCTGCGGATAACATTTTCCATAGCCACAGCATGGATCACGGCAGATGGCTCACAATCCTTGAATATAGCGGCCATTGCGTCAGGAGGCATCTGTGGATCCAAAGGTACAGCTATCGCACCTGTCATTACAATGCCAAGATAGGAAATGCACCAGTCAGGATGACTTGGACCGGCAAGAATGACCTTATCTCCTTTGGATAAACCCAGCTTTTTAAGAAAAGCAGAGACCGATCCAGCTTTTTTGATAATATCTCTGCCGGTTAGTTTGCGCGTAAGGCTTCCCTCTTGACAAAGCTGTAGGACCACCTTGTTTGCGGAGACCGCGTCGTTGGTAAGAGCCTTGTAAAGAAGTTCGGGAATTGTCCGTGCGCCGGCCAGGGCCGTTTTGTTTATAATTTCACCTGACATTTTTCACTGGTTTTATCCGAGTAATATAGCACGTTAATAACATATAGAGCATGTTACAATCTAAAAAATCCTATTTTTTGCAAGAACTGCAATTAATTTGCAATTAATTAGTACGTATGCTATAAAATAATACCGGTTTACCTATATTAATGTTTAGGTTTACTCCTTGCCTGCTTTAAATGCGGGCTAAAACCCATAAGGAGGCGTATACAACAGTGTCCAACCACTACGAAGTTATTTTTATCCTGAATTCCAACCAGAGCGAAGAAGAAGTAAGTGCAGCTTCAGACCGGATTAAAACGGTTATAGGCAAACATGAAGGCATAGTTCTTAAAGAAGAAAATTGGGGAATCCTGAATCTCGCCTACGAAATCAAAAAACAGCCAAAAGGCAGATATATGCTGTTTTTCTTTTCAGCCCTTCCAAGCGTAGTAAGCGACCTTGAAAAAAATTTCAATGTGATGGAAAATGTCCTTAAGTACATGACGATACGGCTAGATAAACACCAGGTCGAGGCATACCAGAAAAAAGCCGACAAAGAAAAGGCCGACAAAGCTGCTGCTGAAGCCAGAAAGACAGAGGCTGAAACAGAAACGGAATCAACACCAGAACCGGAAAACGAACCAGAAGCTGAACCAGAATCAGAGCCAGTCCCTCCACCTTCTTCTTCTTCTGAGGAGGAATAATCGCATGTATAATAAAGTCATACTTATAGGAAATTTAACAAGAGATCCCGAAGTTCGATACTCTCCGCAAGGAACACCAATCGCCAACTTTTCTCTGGCTATTAATCGCAAATACAAGGCCGGAGACGAACAAAAAGAAGAGGTTTCATACTTCGACATTGTGGTCTTTGGCAGACAGGCCGAAACTTCAAGCCAGTACCTGAGCAAAGGAAGTGCCGTGCTGATCGACGGACGGCTTCAGCAGCGCCGGTGGGAGGATAAAGAGACCGGACAGAAGCGGTCAAAAGTCGAAGTGGTTGCAGAAACAGTTCGCTTTATGCCGAAGAAAAGCCAGGCTGTGCTTGATGCTACAGAGGTAGCGGCGGACAAACCTAACGAACCCTACGGCGGAGGCGAAGGTCCACCACCAAGCGAGATTACAGACAATAACGTACCGTTTTAGCATCATACGATATTAAACATATAAATTATTAGCAACAACCCAAAAATTATTTCCGACCTAAATGCAGATCAATTTTAAAAGCGCTTAGCTTGGACCTGAACTAAAACGAAAGGAGTAAAATGGCTTACAACAGACCAAAACGTTTTCACAGAAGAAAATTCTGCCGTTTATGTGCGGATAAAATTGTATACATCGATTACAAGGATGTCCGCCGTTTGAAGTATTACACCACAGATCGTGGTAAGATAATGCCACGCCGCCTGACCGGAACATGCGCCAAACACCAGCGTGGCATCTGTGCTTCGATCAAACAAGCTCGCAATATCGCATTGTTACCGATTCTGGATTAATGAGAGTTCCAAAACCATGGATTCCGGTAATTAGTGAAGACATTATTGATACGCTTTTAAAGCGAGAACTTATCACCCTGCTGACAGACAAGAGCACCGTACTGAAAGCTGCACAGGAAATCATGATCCACGAACTTATGGTTGAAGACAGGCTGAATGAAGAAGTGCGTCAAATCCTAAAACAGTATGAAGCCAATATAGATAGAGAACGCCTTGACTATAGATCACTTTTTGATCTTACCAAGAAAAAATTAGTTAAGGAAAGGAACATCATACTTTGAGACTTAGTGATGATAAGATAAGCCATCTTTCGCATATAATTTATTCCGGTCTCAAGGAAAAACGCCTTATCGAATCAACCGGTTCTGAAGCATTAATTCGTAAAACCATAAGACAAACCATTGAAAAAACTCTCAAGTTGGAAGATGATATAGATGCAAAGGTTCGCCTGAAACTCCAATCTTATTCCAGGAAAATTCCGGAAGGAACGACCGAGTGGAATGTGCTATATGACAAATTTCTTCTTGAGGAGCTGGATAAAAAAGGGATGGGAATATTTTAATCCGGCCCATTCATGGGAGTTTTCAAAAGATATAGTTTTTCTCGCAGTCTCTTTATTTTTTTATATCGTCTCATTTCTCTCTGTCGCAACAACCTACATATTTCTTCCATTGACCGTTTGTATGGGATTCGGGCTTTACAGATTCTTTCGGCAGGGGAAACAGCCTATCCAGGCTTTTAACCTGTTTATCTGCCTTATAGCCTTAATATCCACATTTACAAACAGCACAGGGCACCGTGAAGCGGCATTCGCCTTTTTTCCGACCGCCACCGCATTTGCCCTGGTACTCGGAACCGACCCGGCCTTACTATTTCTACTCTACATTGGAACTCTTCTGGCAGCCCTTTCAAATGCAGACGGGATCTTTCAGGGCACAGCATATTTTACAGCCATATCCGCTTCATGCCTTCCTATAGCATGGATCTCATATCGGCAAACGAATAAAGACGATGAACTGGAACGTGTGGTAAGAGAGATTCGCTCGGATATCAATGCCATTGATTCGCTAGACGAAACAGACAATCGCCCATTTCTTGAAAAGGATCGTTTTACCGAACTTATAAACTCGGTCACTGAAATCAAACGAAACCTGGATGAAATCATTTTTTTCGTAAAAAATGCGATACCCTGCAACACTGCGGTATACTTCTCAGTCTCAAGCGATAGTATTTTCCTTAAAAGCTATATAAGCGATACCCCTCCTTTATCGCTTGAACCCGTTCAACCAGGAAGAGGATACCTGGGAATTATCGCTACCGAGAAACGTAAGGTCCGGATCGATAAAATATCAACAGAACGCCTCAAGCCGGTATACTACAAAAACAATGTGCCAATAGAGTCTTTCCTGGGCATACCGGTTATGGAAAGCAATATCGTCCTAGGCATATTGGCTGTGGACAGCACCGAGGAGAACGCCTTCTCCGACAGGGATATGGATCTGCTTACACTTGTAGCCCGCCAGATAACAGGATACTTAAGGAAAGCCAAGGTATACAAGGAGATAGGTGAAACAGCTCACGCTTTTAAAGCCCTATACGACATAAGCAGCAATGTTCTTGGAAATATAAAACTCACCGAAGTGCCGCACGAGCTTGTAGCGGCCAGCAACCGAATAGTCGTTGCTGACCTTTGCGCCCTTTTAATAAAAAAACGTGGGAAGTACGAGGTTATGGCAATTCGAGGAATAGATATAAAAAAACGTAAGGTCTTCTCTGGAAAGGACTCTATCCTTGGATGGATCAGTCAACATAGCCAGCCTTATCTTGTCTCGGACTTAAAAACCAGGCCGGTGAACGTACTACCTTTTTCTGTGCCGGGCCTGAGAAGCTTTATAGGATTGCCCCTGTTGTTTGAAGGCAGATGCCTGGGTATTTTCGTGCTGGGATCGCAGCAGCCAAATATTTTTAACGCAAAAATCACAGAGATGTTGAAGATGCTGGCTTCACAAGCGGCAATCTCAATTGCAAATGCCGAGCTTCACGAAAAGATTGAACGCATGGCCATTACAGATGGATTAACAGGTCTTTTTAATCATCAATACTTTCAAAGCAGGCTTACCGGGCAGTTTGAACGTATAAGTCGTTTTCCCGACGTTTTATCGTTTCTGCTTATGGATATCGACTTTTTTAAAAAGGTAAACGACACCTACGGCCATCCTGCCGGTGATGCCGTGCTCAAAGGAGTAGCCAGGCTCATCAAACGCACCCTGAGGACTGTCGACATTCCTGCCCGCTACGGAGGGGAAGAGTTCGCGGCCATCCTGATAAAAACCAATCAGAAAGGCGCTAGAAAGATGGCTGAAAGACTCCGTAAAGCAATAGAAACCGAAACCTTTAAAACCGAATGGGGGGACCTAAAGGTTACATTAAGCATTGGAATATCAACATTTCCGGATGACGCACAAGAAAAGGAGGAGATTATAGAAAAAGCCGACCAGGCGCTGTACTATGCAAAGAGCGCAGGGCGGAACCAAACACGCTCGTTTTCAGAAATTCCAGAAGTAAAAAAAGTCAGCGGTAAAACCGAAGATGTAAGGAAACTCCACTTACCTAGGAATTGAGTCTCTTATCTCTTTAGGAAGTTCTTCAATATTTTTTAGAACCACCACTTCCCTGGCTTCGTCACCGGTTTGAAGTTCATACATGCGGGCAGTACCATAAATAAGGAGTTCTGGTGCAATAAAATATGATTTAGTACCAGGTTTCTTCTTTTTTATCCTATTGGACCAATTAGCTATTTTTGTTGTGCACTCGCTTGTTATTTTATACGACTCTGAGGGAACATCATAAAGATCCCACACCAGTACAGAGAACTCAGGCCTTTCCATGATGTTTCTGTCTATATACCGCGTCATCTCTATTGCCATCTCATCATTAAATATATTGAGGATCTTAAAGTAAACAAAAAAGTCCATTTGATATATATCAATAATCCCTTCATCAAACTTCACAGTCTCCTTTTTCACAGTTGACACCTATTGGGCGAAAGGAGTTACCCCTTGAAATTGAGTTTTTTTAGATGAACAATAAAAACATTCATACTCACAAAACATTCACAAAATATTCGTCGCTTAGCTTTTTAACAAATCCGGCCAAAAGGATTAAACTTACAAGATTCGGAGCTGCCATCAACATATTGGCGATATCGGCAAAATTCCAGACAACTTTTAGCGGTACATATGCCCCCACTATAACAAGTATCGTATAAATAATTCTATACGGCATAACAGCTAACTCACCAAATAAAAATTCTGCGCTGCGGTCACCATAGTATGACCATGCGATAATTGTGGAATAGGCAAAAAATACAAGGCCGAAACCCACAATCCACGAGCCGAATCTTCCTAATGACTGCTCAAAAGCATATGCCGACAAGGCCGCGCCCTGAAGCGACTCTGGTCTTCCATCCCCCCATGCTCCTGCCACAATAATTACAAGAGCGGTTATCGTACATATAACTACAGTATCGATAAACGGCCCCACCATGGCAACCAATCCCTCACGAACAGGTTCTTTGGTTCTT
>JALUUO010000021.1 GCA_027021335.1 Nitrospirota bacterium | reverse complement strand
ACCCCTCAAATTAATAAATAAATCAACAAACCGGTCTTGCTATGGACCAAGAGGACACAGGGGTATCTACCGGTCAGCGGCTTATTTATGCACGGTCATACATATCGAATGGATTTTTCGGGAGAGACAAAGCAGTAATCAGGATTCGGTTTTTCTATACCAGAACAGACACGCAGGTATCGCACCCTACAAGACTATAGATACCGTAGGGGGATACCTCCACTAAACATCCTCTACTTACTCTGGTTTGTATCTCATATTAGGTTCCGGGAGAATTCCCAGGCTATCCATAACCCGGTTTGTGTAATTAAAGTACCCGGCAAGTTGAGCTATATCCAGAATATCTTCGTCGGCAAAGCCGCTTGAACGTAAAAGCTCTATGTCTGCACTGCGCATATCTTTTGGCGTCAGTGTCATCTTAACGGCGAAATCAAGCAGTTTTTTTGTTGCATTATCAAGGTTGGACTGGCGGTAGTCATCCTGGATTCTTGAAACTTCAGCATCATCTTTAATCTCGTCACGGAGATCAGCCTCATGGCTTTCCATTCAATAAAAGCAGCCGTTTACTTTTGATACCACGGTGGCGATCAGCACTCTCTGGAGTTTGCTTAAACCTCCAGGGCTGTCCATCATATGCCTGTAGAGTTTTCGGCCTATCGCCATTGTCTCCGGGCGGAGGCTCTGGATTTTGACCAAATTTACCACCCGTCCCGCTTTGGCACGTGTTTCTTCATAGATATCCGCCAATAAACCCTCTGCATCCTCTTCCGCTACTGTGCGAATCCAACTCATCAGTAATTCCTCCTTTATTAAACTTATAATACCTGCACAGTTGTTATTATATTAGAATAATGATCTATAAGAAACCCTTCACAAAAGAGACAAAAAATAACAAATGCAAAAAATTCATCTATTACCTATTGATATTCAAAACAGGATAGCCGCAGGCGAAGTAGTGGAACGCCCGGCCTCTGTGGTCAAGGAATTGATCGAGAACTCTGCTGATGCGGCTTCTACGCAGATTCGTGTTGATCTTGTCGGGGCCGGAAAGAAAAAGGTGTCTGTCACCGACAACGGAGCAGGCATGAGCCCGGCTGATGCCCGGTTGGCTATTGAACGATTTACAACAAGCAAGCTTTCGGCCGACTCGGAGATTTTTAATATTAACACCTTTGGTTTCCGGGGTGAAGCCCTGGCAGCCATAGCCTCAATTTCTAAATTCAGGCTGGTAACATCACAGAGAGGTTCTGACACAGGTACCATGATCCGGGTATCGGGCGGCATGCTGGAACAGGAAAGGCCCGCAGCCCCAATAGACGGAACTTCTATTGAGGCTTTTGACCTGTTTTTCAATACACCGGCCAGACGGAAATTCATGAAGGCTGATTCAACCGAATTATGGCACTCGGTGGAAGCAGTCACCCAGCGCGCCCTGGCCAGTCCCGGTGTGGCCTTTGCCCTGAGCAACAACAACCGTATTATTCTTGATCTACCTCCTGTCCCGGATCTATCCCAGCGACTTGCCGATCTGTTTGGCAGGGAGTTTACCAAAGGGCTGAAATACATAGAAAACCATGCGGATCCCCATACCGGTGTTCGTGGTTTTATCTCGCTCCGTGAGCACCATGCCACCCGGCGCCGGCAATACCTGTTTGTAAATAACCGTCCTATCAGAAGCCCGGCTCTTTCACAGGTAATCTATCGTGCAACAGAGGGATACCTGCCCTCAGGCCGGCATCCAGTATTTATAGTTTTTATAGATATTCCCGGAGAAGCGGTTGATGTTAATGTGCATCCAGCCAAGCGGGAGGTCCGTTTCGCAAGAATGGACCCGCTACGACAGGCACTGGAACGTGCCCTTACTCCGCTTAAAAAACAGGTTGTTTATGGTGCAACAGAAACCATAAAAGCCGCTGTCCAAGATGAATCTCAGTATTTTCAACGCTTTTCTTCTCCTCCTTCTGCCGGAAATAATCCACTTCAGCCTTTTTTAGCGCTTGATGCCGGAGGCAAAAACCCGGACAAACACTCCGAAACCACTGTTCATTCTACCCTTAGCAGGCCCTACATAACTTTTGGAGATACTTTTTTCGCATTTCCGGATGGAACAGGCATTACCATGGTGGATCAGCACGCGGCTCATGAAAGAGTTCTTTTTGAAAAGTTCCTAGGCCGTTCAATTGCTCCGTCAGCCCTTCTTATTCCGCAGAAAATCGAGCTTTCCGCCGGAGAATACGAGGTTATGCAGGAACACTTGGATATCTTGTCCGGCCTTGGTATAGAGGCCGAGCCTTTTGGCGGCAACACCCTGCTTGTCCGTCAAGTTCCACTTGAACTAAAGGTCGGAGACCTGGAAACAGTAGTCAAGGATATTGCAGGCTTCCTGGTTGAAAGCGGAAGGGTTGAACCTGAGTTTTTAAGAAAAAAGCTGGCTGCTGTCATGGCCTGCCACGACGCTGTTCGTTCGGGCGATGGCTTGAAGGGCCAAGATATGGAAAACCTGCTCAAGTCACTTGATGAATGCGAAGAGCCGCAGGTCTGTCCGCACGGCCGACCTACCCGTATTCACCTGCCTAAAAAAGAACTCTTGAAAATGTTTAAAAGGACATAAGCTAACCATCTGATTTGAAAAGATTTTTTAGATTTAATAACAAAAAAGCAGTTGTCATAATCCTAGGGCCGACTGCTGTGGGTAAAACCTCCTTTTCACTGGATATGGCCAAGCTGATGCATAGCGAAATCATATGCGCAGACTCGATGCAGGTCTACCAGGGCATGGACATAGCAACAGCCAAGCCCACACCCAAGGAGAGGCAGAGCATAAAACATCACCTGTTGGATGTAATTTCTCCCAAAGAGCTCTTTAGTGCAAAAAAGTTTTTGGATTTGGCGATACCGGTTATTGAGAAGCTTCTGGCCCTCAACAGTCATCCGCTTGTTGTGGGGGGTACCGGCCTTTATATAAAAGCGCTGACAGAAGGACTCGTAGAAGCACCGGCCTGCGACCCGGAGATTCTAAAAGCCCTGGAAGTGGAGGCCGAACGCTTCGGAACAAAGAGGCTTCACTCAAGGCTCAACCGGGTGGACCCACGCTCTGCGGCTGAAATAGGTCAGGCCGATTGCAGACGCCTGGTTCGCGCTCTTGCAGTTTATATCCAGGAAGGTGCCCCCTTAAGTGAACTTCGTGCTGAAAAAACAACCAGGCCTCCGTATCGTTTTATAAAAATAGGCCTTACGCGTAAGAGGCAGGAACTTTATGATAGAATCGACCGGCGTGTGGATGACATGATTAAAAATGGGCTCCTGGAAGAAACCAAAAGGCTTCTTGATCTTAAACCCTCGCGCTCGGCACTACAGGCACTTGGATACAAAGAGATGGCCGGATATCTCAGTGGACATTCATCACTGGAGGATGCGGTAAGGATGATAAAACAGAGAACCAGGCGATTCTGCAAGAGGCAGCAGACATGGTTCAGAAAGGATTCGGAAATCCAGTGGGTGGATATAACAGGGCTTGAGCGCCCCTCGGAAATAATGGAGATGGCGATCAAAAGCTTGAAATGTCTTGATATAATCAGATATCGTAATAACTTGACTATAGCCTCTAAATAAATAAAATCAAGTAAAAAGGAGGGATGGCCTATGGGCAGCAGCAACAATCCAAGCCTTCAGGACGCATTTCTCAACCAGCTTCGTAAAGAGAAAGTACCACTGATTATATTCCTTATGAACGGTGTACGCCTTAAGGGGACGATCAAATCTTTTGACAACTTCGTCGTGTTGCTCAAAGATACCAGCCAGCAACTGATCTACAAGCACGCTATTTCCACAATTGTTCCAGATCGTGACATCAAGCTGAACTCCTTAGATTCGAGTGACGCATAAAAATCCTGTTCCTACCGTTGATATCATAATTGAGCAGGAGGATGGTTGTATTTTATTGATTCGCCGGAAAAACCCGCCTTATGGGTGGGCTCTTCCAGGCGGGTTCGTGGATTACGGCGAAACTCTTGAAGAAGCAGCTATACGGGAAGCCCGCGAAGAAACCGGGCTTGATGTGACTCTCACCCGCCAGTTTCACGCGTATTCCGACCCCTCCAGAGATAAACGCATGCATACAATAAGCATGGTGTTTATAGCAAAGGCTGCAGGCACGCCTATGGCCGGTGATGACGCTGCTGATGTAAGCGCCTTTGATCGTACATCATTGCCGGAGAATATAGTCTTTGATCACAGCCTGATTCTTAAGGATTATTTCGATAAACGTTATTAAAAAGTTATTAAAGAAGCATTAACCGCTAAGAGCAAAGCTCTATACTTAATCACCAGGCTCTTTCAGCCTTTTCCCCTCTCTTTCTTCCCCCGGCTTTCTTAAGAAGATCGTTTAAGGTATACTGGAATTAACTTCTCAAAACTTAAAACCGGTTAAAAAGGAGGTTTTGTCATGGCGTTGTTCGATGTTGTTAGAAAGGCTATGCTGGTCGGCTTCGGAGTTCAGGAAAAGGTGAACGAGTTTATCAACGAACTCGTGACAAAAGGAGAACTGAACAAGTCCGAGGGAGCAAAGCTTGTAAAGGAATGGAGCGAAAAGGCTGAAAAAACAACAGAAGAGATTAATAAAACCATAAATGAGATGGTTGGCGGCGCGGTAAAAAAACTCAACCTGGCCTCAAAGGCCGACCTGGAAAAGCTTAGCAAAACAGTTCAGACCCTCTCGACAAAAGTGCAGAAGCTGGAAGCCTCAGGCAAAGACGAGAGCAAATCCGAAGCCTCTGAACCATCAAGTCAGTAACTTTTACAGACTTAATATCTATGGAGAGAATTAACACAAAAGCGTCAAAAGGATCTGTGCGTAGTTCTGCCGGAGTATGAGTTTCTTTCAATTCAGGCGGTCTTACCGCAGTGCCCGCAGGCTGCGCCAGATAGTCAGTGTTTTCATCAAACATGGTTTCGGTCGCGTGGTGGAACAGCTGACTCTTCAAAAATACATTCCTTTTAGGAAGCGCATAGAGTCATTCGGCATGTGGAAGCCCGACCGCCACCTGACCGATGCCGAACGACTCAGAATGGCATTTGAAGAGCTGGGTCCAAGTTTCATCAAGCTGGCACAACTGCTGTCTTCAAGGCCGGACCTGATTACAGACACCTACGCCAACGAGTTGAGAAAACTCCAGGACAAGGTTCCGCCTTTTGCCGCAGAAGAAGCAAAAAGAATCATCGAAGACGAGATAAAGATGCCTCTACGGGATATTTTTCTCGAGTTCGATGATCTGCCGATCGCAGCAGCCTCCATAGCTCAGGTACATCGTGCGGTATTGTTGGACGGAAGCGAAGTGGTTGCCAAGATACAACGTCCGGAAATTCAACAAACAATCGAGACGGATGTCCATCTTTTTAGAACCATAGCAAAGCTCATGGCCCGCTATATTCCTGAAGCCCGTTTCTTTAATCCCGAGGGTATTGTCAACGAATTTGCCCGCACCGTTAGAAAAGAGACGGATTTCATCGAGGAAGGCAGAAACGCATGCCGGTTAAGACGAAATTTTACAGATAATACAAACATACATATCCCAAAGATATATGCGGAATTCATGACGGAAAAAGTGATCGTCATGGAATATATCAACGGAGTCCGCATTGACGACCTGGATGCGATAGATGCCATGGGAATTGATAGGCGTGAACTGGCTCAAATCGGAATTAGCGCCTACTTCAAGCAGATCATGGAGGATGGTTTTTTTCATGCAGATCCGCATCCAGGCAATATATTTGCGATGTCGGACGGCACTGTGGCTTTCCTGGATTTCGGCCAGATGGGATACGTAAGCGAACTACTGCGGGAAAATATCGCAAATCTGCTTATGGCCTTGGTGAAAAAAGACTTCGATGGAATAATTGACGAATACATCGAGATGAGGATTGTGCCTGAAGATGTTGATAAAGACCAGTTCCGGCGCGAATTCCGAACTGACCTGCAGGAGTTTATGGAGCCTCTTTATGGGCTGACACTCAAGGAGATAAACTTCGCTTCTTATTTTAACGCCCTCACCGAGCTTGCCATAAGGCATCACCTGAAGCTTCCAACAGATCTTCTACTGGTGAACAAAACCATGCTTGTGCTCGAAAACATTGGAAGCCGTCTGGACCCCAATTTCGATTTTATCTCAGCTGCCGAGCCTTTTGCGGCCAAGGTTATGCGCGGCCGCCTGGATCCCTCACGGATGTACCGTAAGAGCAAAAAAACCATTACCGACCTTGGGGAGTTTGCATTTTTATTTCCTGTACAGATACGCCAGCTTGTTCATAAAATGCTCCGTGATAAATTTCATGTAAGAATGCACCATGAAGGCCTCGACCACCTTATCAGGGACTTTGACCGCTCAAGCAACCGGATTGCCTTCAGTCTTATAGTCAGCGCACTTTTACTTAGCTCCGCTATTATGCATGCAACAGATGTAGGCCCCAAGGTGTACGGTCTTTCAATACTTGGCATATCATCATTTGTAATAGCCTTTCTAATGGGCATCTGGCTTCTTATATCGATTATCAGGTCAGGCAGGCTATAGGCTTTAACAACTTAATTTTACTGGTATTCAAGCGGCCTGATCTGCCGGGAAGGGGTTTAAAACCGTTCTAGACTATTATCATGCTTTCGCTTGACAGCCGAAGCGGCCTGAACGTATGCTGAATGAATGGTAAAAAGTTTTACTGCTGCAATAATTCTTCTGTTTGTTACATGTCTGCCTGTTTACGCCCAAAGCTCTATTCTGCTTAGTCAACGGACCGAAAACGGTGAAATCTTTGTAAGCGCCAGGCTTCACGGACTGCCCGACACCTTTATCCAGGAGGTTCAAAATGGCATAAAGAAGGAGATTGAGTATAATGTAGAACTTATGCGGACCTGGAAAAGCTGGCTGGACGAGTACGTAGAAGGCAAAACTGTTATCCGAACCATAAAATATGACGTAATAAAAAAACAATATCACCTTACATCGCTAGAGGGGCGATACATCTACGAAAAGACTGTAAAAAACCTTGAAGATGCATTAGACTGGCTCACAAAACTAACAGATATTCGCCTCGTACGAATAGACGGCCTGCAACAGGGCAGATATTACGTTCGAGTAAGAATGGAATCTCGTAGAATCAAACTGCCTCCACTGTTCAAAGTACTCCTGTTTTTCGTCCCGGAAGTTGAGTTTTCCTCCAGCAAAAGCAGCCCTGTGTTTTTGTTGAACAAATGAGCAGATCACGTATTGTCGCCATAACCCTGGCATCCCTGGTACTGGTTGCAGTTGTTACGGCACTCGAGTTGGAATTCCTAGGCACAGGCCTGCCCCTGTTGGGAAGACTGGGAATATTTGTCTTCATAAATCTATCGGTTCTCGCACTTCTTATTCTTGTATTTTTCGTAGGCCGTACCTTGATAAAGCTTTATCTTGAACGGAAGAAGGGAGTGTCAGGACATAGATTCCAGACCAAGCTTGTAACTATTTTTGTGCTTCTTGTCTCGATTCCAGGCATTGTGCTTTTTGTACTTACAAGCAGAATAGTAACCGGAACCATTGAGCGTCTATTTACTATTCAAAGTCAGGCTCCACTTGAAAGCTCCGTAGAAATAGCTGCTGAAATTTACGAAAAAGAGAAAGCGCGCGTGCTTAAACTGGCACTTAAACTGGCTAAGCAAAAAAATAGGATTAAGCAGGCATTTGATGAAGACCTGACCGTAACAATCCTAAAAAGTGATTCATACACGGAAAACTCTGAGCTTATAAAAAATGCATTTGCTGGAAAACCAGATACCGACATCATAGCCGAAAATAAAGAAGAGATCGTAAGAGCGGCCGCACCTGTTTTTAAAGAAGATAGAGTCACGCAGATCGTTGTTGTCGAATCAAGGCTTTCCTCCGCTCTTGTGGAAAACATGCGGATGGTGCGTACTGCATTTGAAGAGTACAAAAGTCTTGAGTCGATCAAAACTCCGCTTAAAACAGTATACTTCCTGGCCCTGGCACTTGTTACTATGTTTGTTATTTTCATAGTTCTATGGACAGCCCTCAATGTGGCCAAAGGAATTACCGGCCCCATCCAGGCACTTGCAGAAGCAACACGCCGGGTTGCCGAGGGACGCTTTGACACTGAAATCCCTGTCACCAGCAATGATGAAATAGGCACCTTGACTCAGGCCTTCAACCAGATGGTAAACGAGCTTAAAATAGGCAGGCAGCGCCTTAAAAGCGCTTATGCGGATGTGGACAGTAAACGGCTTATTCTGGAAGGCATAATGAGCAATATCGCCACCGGCGTCATATGCCTTGACAATGCCGGAAATGTTCTCACAATTAACGATGCCGCCTGCAATATCCTGGGCATCCCGCAACAGGATCCGTCAAACCTTACATCCCGTGATCTCCTGGAACATATAGAATCTGAAGAGCTAAGAGAGATACTTAGAAATCTGCGGAAAAGGGAGTTTAGCGGAAAAAGCTGGCAACTAAAGGCAACAATCAAGGGAGAATCTGCAATTCTCAGGCTTTTCCTGGCAAACCTGAAGGATACCGAAGGAAATCCCACAGGCGTTCTTGTAGTTTTTGACGACCTGACCGAGGTGGTAAAGGCTCAAAGAGCATATGCATGGCAGGAAGTGGCACGCCGCATGACCCATGAAATTAAAAACCCTTTAACTCCAATAAAACTTTCAGCAGAGCGGCTTTTGAAAAAACATCGAGAAGGGGCAGCCGACCTGGACAATGTAATTGAGGCATCCCTGCTAACAATTACAAACGAAGTTGAGGCACTTAGAAGCATGGTGAACGAATTTTCGCGATTTGGAAAAATGCCGGATCTGAAGATCGGCTCCGTACATATCCGGGAGGTGATCGACGAGGTGTCCAATCTATACCAGGGCTACAAGGATCTTTCTGTTATCACATTGGTGGAAAACGGTATACCGCCTGTCCGGATCGATCGTGAGCAGATCAAGCGTGCGCTTATCAACCTTCTTGATAATGCAGTTGAGGCGGTGGAGCGTAACGGCAAAATTTGGTTAAATGCACACTATGATCATGAAAATAAGACACTGCGCCTTATAGTTGCTGATAACGGTTCAGGCATCAGGCCTGAAGACCGCGACCGGCTTTTTCTGCCACATTTCTCCACTAAAAAATCCGGAACAGGCCTTGGCCTGGCCATAGTAAATAAAATTGTCTCAGACCACCACGGTGTTATACATGTAGAGGACAACACGCCAGCCGGCATACGCTTTGTGCTTGAGCTGCCTGCCATTCAGAATGTATGATTGGTTTTAGGCACTTTATTATTTTTATCGATTTGATCGGTCTTATTGGTTTTATAATAATCGCTAGCCAGAGGATGGCAAATAGGATTTTATGTGCTGAGTAAACCTGGTAACACTTTATGAAAGAACATATATTGGTCATTGATGACGAAGCTGGCATCCGTGAAAGTCTCACAGGCATTCTTGAAGATGAGGGTTTTGAAACCTCAACAGCCGCTTCAGGAGAGGAAGCCCTCAAGTCTTTTTCAAGCCAGACACCGGATCTTGTGATGCTCGACGTCTGGCTTCCAGGCATGGACGGACTTGAAACCCTAAGAAAAATCCGGGAAATATCTGATGTCCCTGTCATCATGATTTCGGGCCACGGTAATATTGACTTGGCGGTGAAAGCTTGCCATGGAGGCGCCTACGATTTCATGGAAAAGCCTCTTTCGCTGGAGAACGTACTGCTGCGAGTCAGGATGACTCTTGAACAGGTTCGTCTCCGCGAAGAAAATATCCATCTGAAATCCGTCTACGGCAAAAGCAGCGAGATGGTTGGAAAGAGCCGGATAATGGAGCAGCTACGAACACTGATAGACTCCGCAGCTCCTTCAAACGGGCGTGTCCTCATACTGGGAGAATCAGGCTCCGGCAAGGAGCTTGTTGCACGCCTGCTCCACAGTGGAAGTCCCAGGGCCGAAAACCCTTTCATAGAAGTTAACTGTGCAGCAATTCCACAGGAACTAATAGAGTCAGAGCTGTTCGGCCATGAAAAAGGCTCATTTACAGGAGCCCTGGAGAGGAAACGGGGCAAGTTCGAACTTGCTGACAAGGGGACCCTTTTTCTGGATGAGATAGGAGATATGAGCCTTACTACCCAAGCCAAGGTTCTCCGTGTGATCGAAACTCAGCAGTTCCAGAGAGTAGGCGGCAGCAAAACCATCAAGGTCGATGTACGGATAGTCTCAGCCACAAACAAAGACCTGGAACTGGAAATACAGAAGGCCGCTTTTCGTGAAGACCTCTACTACCGCCTGAACGTAATTCCCATTCATGTACCGCCTTTGAGGTATCGAAAAGACGATATACCGCTTTTGGCAGAGTATTTTCTTAAAATACTCGGAAGCCAGTACGGCAGAAAGCCAAAGAAACTTTCCTCTTCAGCAATAGAAGCTCTGACCTCATACAATTGGCCCGGCAATATACGGGAGTTCAAAAACGTCATGGAGCGCATCATGATCCTAAATACCAAAGAAGTGCTTGAGGCAGCGGATATTCAGCTTGTCACAGGCACACAAAACAATAAAAGCGATTATTTTGCCATGAGTACTTTAAAAGAGGCCCGCGCAGCATTTGAGACCGATTTTATCAGTGCACGGCTCAAGGAAAACTCGTGGAATATATCGCGCACAGCCGATGAGCTGGGAATAGAGCGTTCTAACCTCCATAGAAAGCTTAAGGCCCTGGGCATTAGTGTACCATGATAACGGCGCTGTCTGGCTCTCAGGTCTTTTGCATTGCCGAAATCTTTTGCGTTGCCGAAACAAAGTGCTCCATTAAAGCCCCCCTGAGAAGGCATACATCGACAGACTTAAGGCTCCCTCCGGGGTGATCCTTTAAGTACGAAATTATGCTCGAAACGATAATCTTTGCACACCGGTCATGCGGAAACCCAAATATTCCGGCGCTTACAGCCGGCAACGATATGGTTTCAAGGTTCCGCTCTTCGGCAAGGGCCAGGCTGCTTAGTATCGCATTTTCGAGTTTTCTATCTTCGTCTCCCTCTCCCCAACGCGGTCCAACGGTATGTATAACCCATCTAGCCTTCAGACTGCCACCTGTTGTTATAACAGCCGTTCCAACCGGTGTAAAACCTATTCTATCGCTTTCGTCCTGAATTATGGCTCCGCCTTTGCGCACAATAGCCCCGGCAACACCGCCTCCATGCTGAAGGTGGCAGTTTGCTGCGTTAACTATGGCATCCACGTTCTGCTGAGTCAAGTCGCCTTGTATGATACGAAGTTTTTTACTGCCGATCTGGATCTCGGCATGAATTTTTTCCATGAAAAACACCTCCGAAGTTCTCTAGGATGTTTGTGACTTACTAGTATAATAGCTATAGAAAATGTGAATTGCCAAAAATTAAAAACACCTGTCACGGGTAATCGGATTAATATATCAGGTGGGCAGTCGATTCTTTTTTATTGTTTGTTATTCCAATCTACTCAGATTCACTCAAGGACCAGGAAAGAAACTATAAAAAGATTTATACTGTTGACCGGACGCTGGTTATGAGAAACAGCCTTGTGTGGGACGGTTCCTATTCAAGGGCTCTTGAAAGTATGGTTTTTATTCATCTTTATCAAAGATGGAAAAGAGTGCACTATTACCTTACAAGGGAAAAAAGGCAAGAGGTGGATTTTATTGTTGTTGACAGCGCTGGTCATCCGTCGATGACAGTACAGGTGTCAATGGATATAACGCAGCAGGAAACCATGAAACGCGAATTGGAGCCGATTATTACAACTGCCAAATATTTCGGCATTAGAGAAAACATAATCGTAACATACAACCAGGAGATGAGTTTTCTTGAAGAAGGGATATCAGTAAAAGCGGTTTCTGCCTGGAAATGCTTGCTGAATTGATTGTAATTCAGGTTGTCAGATTCACGGTTGAATGCCTTGTGTTTTTCTCGGATAGAGCGCCAGGTATTTGATGCAATGAGTATTTTCGCAAAAACACAAAGGGAAATATGGGATACGATATAAAACGAGGATGTTCAATGATTTCTCAGCGTGCTTGGCAGGAGCAGTAATCATTTTAATAGGATAAGATGTCAATTGAAAATATAAAAAAGGCTATCTCACCTGTCTTTGAAAGGGACGGCAGGGTACTGTTTGCATATCTCTTTGGTTCAGTGGCTAAAGGCGAAGCTGCATTTTTAAGCGACATAGATGTTGCTGTTTATCTTAACGAAGTCGATCCAGGAACCTTTTTTGATATTAAACTTTCCCTGCATGCTGATCTATGCAGGAATTTAAAAAGGAACGACGTGGATTTGGTTGTCTTAAATACTGCTGCAAACCATATGCTGATTGAGGATATAATCAGGCATGGTGTTGTAATATACGATCATGATAAGGAGACGAGGGAGGATTACGAAGTCATGGCGCTTCATCAGGCCATAGATTTCAAAACTCAAAGACTTGCGGTTATGGGTGTCTGATGGAACGGATTTTACAGAAAATAGGAAGAATCAGGGAACATGTTAATCTGATTAATTCCATAAAGGATGACTGCCTGGCACGTTTTTCGAACGATCCATTGTATCGTGGGGCATTGCTGCACTATCTTTATCTATTGGCTGATTCAAGTATAACACTTGCAGAATTGGTCATAAAACACAAGAAACTCAGGCTTCCACAAACATACTATGAAGCCATCGACATCCTTGGAGAAAACGGAATTTTAGAGCCGGAGTTTGCCTTCTCATTCGCCAAAATAGCTGGTTTCAGAAATTTTCTGGCTCATGATTACGAGAAAATAGCAGAGTCAGCCATCTGTAAAGATGTGTTATCGAAGTTAGAAGATGTGGAAGAATTTCTGAGGCAGGTCGAAGGTTCTTTGACCTGAACACGTTATTCACAGTAGTTCAACTTATTATGCAGGAGCCCTCGTAAAGCAGTAATACCGTGCTGTGCACTGGAATAGAGGCGGCCTCTTTACCTTTCCTGTTTTTAAGGAGGCAGAAATAAATGAATGGATTTATTTTTTAAAGAATGAAGAGATAAAAGACGAATTCAAGGCTAAAGGTCTCAAGCAGGCAAAAGAACAGCTCGATATTATGAAATTGCCTGAAGATGAACGAAAAGCCTTTGACCGGTATGTTGACGACCTTCATTATCAGGCCAGCATGGTTGAGTCATCATATGGTGTCGGCAGGTTGGAAGGGATAAAGAAAGGAGTTAAGAAGGTAGCCTTGAACCTACTGGACGTCATAGATGATGCCACTATTGCAAAAAAACAGGGTTTTCTTTGGAAGAGGTCCAAAGGCTGAGAATGGAACGAGACGAGCACAGATAGCATTATTTTTGTATGACGGGTAGGAAAAGATGAAATTTGTCAACAATAAAAATTTGACTTCCTTTTCTTCACACGATACGATGAGCTAAACTGATTAATGAATTTTGCACAGTATGCAACAACGCATGTTTCACAATAAGTTAAGTTAGGCAACAACATCCCGAAAAACCCCGGAAAATTCTTTCTCCTAAAAAGCGCGACTAAGGAGGTCACAAATGATTACAGCAATAAAAATGGAGGTCAAGCCAGAGGAGATAATCGAGGCTGTAAAGAGCATGAAGAAAAAGGAAAAGGAGGAGTTTCTGGAAGACCTCATTGCCTCTACCGCTCCAGAGTATCTTGCTAGTATCAGGGAGGCAAGGTCCGACTACAAAGCTGGACGTGTTAAGACTCATGAAGATGTCTTTGGAAAATGAGATACCGACTTGTTTATACCAATAGGGCGATCAAGGATGTCCAGAAGCTTGAACAAAAGATTAAAAAGAGGATTGGTTAAACCCTCCTTCGGTACGAGGAAGACCCTTTGATTCATGCTAAAAGACTCACAAGTTCCAACATAGGCAGTTATCGATTCAGGATCGGTGATTACAGGGTTATCTTTGATCTGGAAGGCGATGATATCGTGATTCTGAGGGTGGGGCACAGGCGGGATATTTATAGGGGATAAAAATGGAAAGTGTCCCCCTTTTCCCAAATCACGTTGAATTTTTTTAGCTTTGAATGTCATTTTTGCGGGATCTATAGGGTTGCCCTCAAATTAATAAATAAGAGATAAATTTCCATGATTATTTTTCATGTCAGTTGTTCACCGGTTGCAAGTTGCCAGGGTCGTTATTTGTTAATTTGAGGGCTGACCCTATTCCTACTAAAAGAAAAACTTTACCAAAAAAAAATTTACTTGACAGGAGACTATAGGATGTCCCCGAGAATCCTTAATTCTGAACTTATAGCCCAATACATGATTAATAAAAAATTATTAAAGCATCGTGGACTCAGGAATGTATCCTACTTAGCATTGGGGAATGCCGTCTCTCAAATTATTTCTTTAATTGGGGCCTTCTATATTCCTCGCATTCTGGGAACCGAAAAATATGGACAACTTAATATCGTAACATCATACGTCAGTCTCTTTACTATATTTACATTCTCCGGATTGAACAAAGTATTGCTAAGAGAATGCTCCCGCAACCTGGAAAAGGTAAAAGATATAATTGAAGGTGCAATCGGACTTAAAAACTTATTTGCACTTTTTGCAGGAGTAATTTCTGTAATCATTGTATTATTTATTAATTACGAGCAAGGAACCAAAATGTATATATACATTTATAGCCTCTCTTTACTTATGCAGGGATTATCCAGCACGATCGATATTGTCTACCAGGCTTTTGAGGAAATGAAATACATAGCCTATATGACTATTGGCAGAGTGTGCACATCGGTACCATTATCCATTATTGCCGTTACTCTTGGCCATGGCGTTTTGACGCTTATCCTAATACAAATTGGTACATCAATCGTTTTCTTGTTAATTAACTATAAAATTTCACGTAAAGTTGTTGATCTTAACTTTTTTAGAAGAATAATATTTCAGGGGAAAATACTTAAACAGGGATTTAATTTTAGTTTACTGGAATTCTTAAATGCGCTTAGCGGTAAAATTGATATATTTATGTTATCGATTTTAACCACTCCATCCAATGTGGGGCTTTATGCGCTTGCCTACAGGATAATTGAAAAAGGCTTGCTTCTGAGATCTTCGATTAGCCAGAGCCTGTTTCCGTATTATGCGAAACGATATAATAAAGGGCCCATGCAAATAAGGACGTTAATTGAACATACGAGCTTGGTGTTAATTCCGGCGGTAATTATAGCTAGTATTATTCTTCTTACATCGGAGCAGGTTATTACTTTTGTAGTTGGAAATGAATTTCTAGCAAGTGCCAGTCTTTTAAATGTATTGGCTTTTTATCTGATACTGGATTATTCAATAATCCCCTGGGGGCTTTCCATACAAACTACCAATAATGAAAAAATAGCGCTTCAGGTGGGATTTTTAAGAGCCTCCCTTAAAATTACTTTAATTTTATACCTTTTCAGCATATTCGGATTAATAGGTGTTGCTTATGCAACGATTTTAACTTTTATAGTGGGTAATGTCTTTTTAATAACTTATGGAAGTATAAAACTCAAGCGTCAAAATTTAATTACTTAAGATTTGCATAATAATATCAGAAGCAATTATAATAATTGTATTAACAATAAAGATTATAGTTGGTGTATCTAACGTTGGGAATCGTTTTAATAATTGAGAGTATTTACAAATGATGAATCGAAAAGATCCAATTGTAGTATTAGGAATGCATAGGTCAGGAACAACTTTGTTGGCTGAAATTTTAGCAGAACTCGGTGTCTTTATGGGGCATAAGCTTGAGGCTCACTTTGAGTCTTTATTTTTTAAGAAATTAAATGTTCTTATTTTGGAAAGAGCTCATGCCAACTGGGATGTTCCATTAGGACTTAATTATGTAATGACTGAGCCCGAAACCAAGAAAAATATCGAAATAGTTATAAGAGAAAAAATTAATAGTAGCAGATTTGTTTTTGAATATACTGGTATTAGGAGACATAATCTATTTCTTAAAGACGATAATTATTTATGGGGATGGAAAGAACCACGAACGACTATAACCTTTCCGCTATATGATAAAATATTTCCAGATGCGCGATATATATTTTTATTTAGAAATGGTGTTGATGTAGCTAAAAGTTTGGTGGCACGAGAAATGACGCGTAAGGGCAATTTAAAAAACGATATCTATTCAGTAAGATGTACAAGTTATGAGGGAGCATTTAATTTATGGGAAGAATATAATTCATTTTTCTTTAAACATTATGATGAAAGTATACCAATGCTCAGCATCTCTTATGAACGTTTGTTAAGTGATCCTCATACTGAGATAAATAATATTTTTAAGTTTATTGGTTTAACAACTGGAAAAGAAAATATTGAAAACATATGCAGAAAAATAAATCACAGCCGTAAATATAGCTTTATTGATGACCCCCAATTATTAGACTTCTATGAAAAAGTACGTACTACTCCATTGATGAAAAAGCTTGGTTATGATAAAATAATTGAAGATTAATTGTTTGGAAAGTTTTACAGGCAACTAAGTCATATAATGATGTATAAATTTTTATAATTTTTAATTTTACCTTACAGTTGCATAAAAAACTGGGCTGAACAACGGAATATGCTTCTATACATAGTCGCCCCTGAAAAACTAGACAAACCCTTGTTTTTATTGGTAAAAGTTGCCATGTTCATGGTATAATAAACATCAGAAATAGTTAAAAATCTTACGAAAGCTGGTGATTTATGCGACCTAAAAAGCTAAGTGGAGACCAAGGTAATCTCTTCCGTGCCCGTCTGGATCAGATCCTGGATAGGAGGCATTGTCTTTTCGTTGTTTCACATAAAGTGAACTGGACGTTTTATGAAGAGGCGTTTGGGTCATTTTATGTATCTGACAAAGGCCGTCCTGGTTTGCCGATCCGTTTGTTGGTAGGGCTTCATTATCTGAAGCACATGTTCAACGAAAGCGACGAGTCTGTTGTGGCTCGTTTTGTCGAGAATCCGTATTGGCAATATT
>JALUUO010000020.1 GCA_027021335.1 Nitrospirota bacterium | reverse complement strand
GGCTGGCCAATAGAAGGCGTTATGAGAAGACGTCCGAGTTTAAGGAAAAGTATCGATATCGAGCCGGCGTTGAAGCGACGATGTCGCAGTGCAAGACAAAGACGGGCTTGCGGCGATTGCGAGTTCGGGGGCTTCAAGCCGTAAGCTTCTGTGTGTTTCTAAAAGCAGCCGGAATAAACATCTTGAGGGCAACTGCATTTAAAAACCAAACTGAAAAGGAAAATATGCCACCTAAGGGCGCACAGCCAGGTCTTTTGTGCTATATTTCAGTTGTCAAAGAGCAACTTGAGCACCTGTTGGACGCTTACAGAAAGTTTTTTGGCCGAATCTGTGGTTTTGGCCAGATGACAAAGGAAATCGCTTGCTGACTTTTTACGTGGGCATCACATTTGGATTAGATAGATTAGTCAATTGTGGGAACACTCTTCTCTGACAATGTATTGACGCATGGTCGGTCATATGTCATACTGAAGCGGGGTTTATGTATAAACGTCAGGAGGTTTTATATCTGCTCATGGCAATACGTGTTTTGGTTATCGATGATGACGAAGCTGTCAGGGGAGTTCTGGAGAGTTTTCTTAGTGATGAAGGCTATGAAGTAGAGTGCTACAGCGATGGGCACTCCGGGCTTGATGCATATAGCCCCGATGCATTTGATATTGTGCTCCTTGATCTTGTCATGCCGAAAATAGGAGGCATAGAAGTTTTAAAAGCGATACAAGATCGTGATCCTTCGGCATGTATTATTATTGTGACGGCTCACGGCACCATAGCCGGCGCTGTGGAGGCGATCAAACTAGGTGCGTATGACTACATTACCAAGCCCTTCAGGCTGGAAGATGTTGCCGGCTCTCTTAAACGCGCATCCGAGTTCAAAAAGTTAAGGCGCGAGAACCTTGAGCTTAAGCGGCAGCTTAGGAAACGCTTCAGTTTTGAAACGCTTGTTGGCGACTCGCAGGCCATGCATAAAGTTTTTGAACTTATAGAAAAAGTTTCACAATCGGATACAACGGTTCTTATAACGGGCGCTTCCGGCACAGGTAAGGAAGTTGTTGCAAAAACCATGCATTACAACAGTCCGAGGGCGCAAAAGCCTTTTGTTCCGGTGAACTGCGGAGCTATACCACATGCGTTGCTTGAGTCGGAACTTTTCGGCCACGAAAAAGGGGCTTTTACAGGTGCCGTAAACACTCGTATAGGTAGATTTGAACTGGCTGAGGGCGGAACTCTGTTTTTGGACGAGGTTGCGGAAATGAGTCCTCAACTTCAGGTGAAAATATTGAGGGTGCTTCAGGAACGCGAGTTTGAAAGGGTGGGCGGTGTTCGGACAATAAAGGCTGATGTGCGAATCATAGCGGCCACAAACAAGGCTCTGGAGACCGCAATAGAAGAAAAGATGTTCAGAGAAGATCTTTACTACCGCCTCAATGTTATCAATATTAAGATGCCATCCTTAAAGGAACGTGTTGAGGATATTCCTCTTCTTATAAACTACTTTATTCCGACCATGTGCGGAAAAAAGAAACGCGAAAATCTTGTGTTCAGCAAAGAAACTATGAATCTGCTCATGGGATATGATTGGCCAGGCAATGTACGTGAGGTTGAAAACCTGGTTGAGCGGCTGGCAGTGCTGAAGGAAGACAATCTTGTAACTCCTGAGGACTTGCCGCAGCGGTTTTTTGAAGGTGAGCCTCCTGTAATTCCGCCGGTAGTGGAGACGGAGCAAGGCATTTTTTTGAACGAACTTATCGAAGATTTTGAACGAAACCTTCTTCATAAAGCGCTTGAGAAGACAAACGGCGTTAAATCCAGGGCAGCTGATTATCTAAATATCAATAGAACCACACTTATTGAAAAACTTAAACGGCTTAAGCTTGATGATCATTTAGCGTCAAAATCATAACATCTTTGTCCTGAATGCTACATGTGCCGTCAATAATATGATGCTTTTGTTAGGCAGCCGTATGTATCAGTATTTAGAGACCAATCCCAGTTATTTTCTTACCTGATCTGCACTAATCTCACTCTTTAGAGCCTCCGGGTCGAACTGCCTGCGCTCAAAGACTTTCCTTTTTTAAAAAGCCTTGACAGACATTATTACGGCAAATAGCCTTAAACCGGATAGAATAAAACCTGCATAGTTTAATTCTTCATTTCCAATTCTTCCTCTCTGGCATAAAAACTGCTTAAGTCTTTGCTATGAGGGTTTATTTCCGCTTCTTTTATGCGTTTGTCTGCCTGGGTTTCAGCCTGACTATTATCTTGCTTGCAGGAACACCTGCTTTTTCTCAGTATGATGACACAAAGATCCATACGGTATTGAAGCGTTTATATACCGCCAAAAAATACAAACAAGCAATTGAGTTGTGTAACAAATATTTGATCACATACAAAGATAAAATGCCTGAAGGGCGTTTAGGCCTGCTTTTCGGGAAAGTTCTGCTTAAATCGGGTGATATGCATGACTGGGTTCGTGCAAGTGAGGCTATAAGGTGGAGCTATATAACGGACAGTTCACTCCAGGAGGAAGGCTTGTACTATTATTCCGAAAGTCTTAGAAAAAGAGGATACTGGAACGAGTCGGTTTACATTTACAAGAGGTTTTTCAACCAATATCCCCGATCTATTTATGCCGACGAGGCTAGTCTTAAGGCGGCTGACTCTATGGTGAAGGCAGGACTTCCTGACGAGGCTGTGAATGCTCTTGAAGGTCTTGTGAAACGTCCGGGCTTTCGCTCAAGGGCCATGCTGGGGCTGCTTAAGGTGTATGCCGAGATGCAGGATTTTAATCGTGTTGATTCGTATCTTAATGATCTTTCCAGGGAGAACCCTCAACTTATTCATTCGGATGATGAAGCTTTGCTTGCAGCAGCAAAGGCTGAGTATGCGCTGGGACGTCTGGAGGAATCAAAATACTACATAGATGCTTTGGAAAAGCAGTATTCGGGTTCAGAGACGCTCTTTAAGGCCTATCTTGTTATGGCTGAAATCATGGTCAAACAAAAGAGGATTGCAGAGGCTGAACATTATTACGCTATGGCTGGAGAGTCTCCGGGAAATCTGCCTTTTGCCGAATTCGGTCTCCAGAAAATCCTATTAAAAAAAGGCAGATATAAAGAATCTTGGCAAAAGGGAATTTCAATTCTTGATGCTCATCCTTATTTTCCAAAGCAGAAAGAAGTCTCTTATTTTACCGGGTTGGCACTTGAGATGTCTGGAAAGTTTAAAGAGTCACTTCCGTACTTAAACGATGGAGATGCCACACAAGATATAGTTCGTGCTCTTCTTGCTCTTCATGAAGAAAACCCTGCTGATTTTCTTGAGGTCTATCCTGCATATAAAGGCCGGATTCAGGGTTCTATAGAACTAGGTGAAGTATTGCTTGATGAGGGCCGCCTTAAAGATGCCCGGATGATTTTCAAAAACAACCTTTTTGGTAAATATCAAAACAGGGCTATTAAAAATCTCTCGCGTGTTTATATGGCTATGGGTTTCGAGGGCCTGGCGCGGGATTTTCTAGGCGACTTAATAAGTCGCGGTGTAAGGGAAGACTCTGTTTTCAGACTTTATGCGGGGCTTTCACAGAAGCTTGGTAAAGAAAAACAGTCATTGTCGAATCTAAAGAAAATTCGTAAGAAGACGGGTGAAGACTGGCTTGCTATTGCCATTTTATACGAAAGAACCAAGCAGGATAAAAAAGCCCTTGCAGCTTATGGCAGAGCGATAGCCAAAGGAGCAGGTGAGGCGTATTTGTACCGAGCTGAGTTGCAGGTTAAGTTGGGACATTCTTCGAAAGCGTTACCTGATTACCTGGAGGCCATGAAAGTGTCGAAAAAAGATGAGGACCGTCTTTGGGCTACATATAAGGCCGGGTTCATATCCGATCGATTGAATTTGATTAGAACCGCTGCTGACTGGAGCCAAGGGCTTGTATCCCAGGTTGCTGCCGGACTTGTGTCGGATAAGGAGTTTAAGTCTGTATATGGGCGAGATAGAGCTATTAAATAAAGCATTCTCAGACTTTGCCGAGGCTTCCAGGACCCTTGAGGAGTACTACAAGGGGCTTGAAAATCAGGTTCGCTCGCTTCGGCTGGAAGTGGAGGAAAAAAACCAGGCACTTGAGAAAAGCCTTGCAGAAACAGAGCGTTCCCGCCGTTTTCTTAACAATATTTTAGATGGGATTCCAACCGCCATACTTGTTTTCAACCAGGAGGGAAAAATTCTGCACTCAAACTCTGCATCTAAAAATCTTCTAGGTGATTCCTTCCCTTTGGACAATGTGTTAGACCTCCCTTTTGACATTTCTGAGAACGAGGTGCTCATTAACAGGAAAGGCTCTAAACCGGTTAATGCCATGATCAATTATTCCGGGGTGGGAAATGTAGGCTCCGTTTTGGTAATTCAAGACATAACTCGTTTGAAGGAACTGGAATATCAGGCTGAATTAAACCGTCGCCTGGCGGCCATGGGTGAGCTGGTGGCTAAGATAGCACATGAAATCCGCAATCCCCTTGGTAGTATCGAGCTTTTTGCCTCAATGCTTTCACATGATCTGGGTAACAGCCCGTTAAGGGATGTGGCTGACGGAATTTCTACAGGTGTAAAAACCCTTGTCAATACTCTAAATAACATGTTGATGTACACAAGAACACGTAAAATCAGGCGTATCCCTCTGGATTTAAAAAATGTTCTGAATGAGTTTGTAAACGATATCACGCCGTTAACCCAGCGTAACAATATAAAAGTGGTTTTAGATGACGCAAACGTGGTGGCACACATGGCCGGTGACGCCGAACTGATAAAACAGGCTCTTTATAATCTGTCTATAAACGCTGTTCATGCTATGCCTGATGGTGGAACCCTTTCGTTTATTCTTGATACTTCAAGCGATGGATATATACGTCTTCTTGTTAAAGATACCGGTTCGGGTATTGTTTCTGAAAGCCTGGAGAACGTGTTTGATCCCTTTTTTTCGACTAAAGACCGTGGAAACGGTCTTGGACTCTCGATTGTCAGGATGGTAATGAAAGAACACGACGGCTCTGTTGATGTATCAAGCAGGGTTGGAGAGAGTACGGAATTTACGTTGGTTTTTCCAAGAAAAAACAGTGAAGGGGAGGATGATATTAATGCATAAGCCGGTTTTAGTTGTGGATGATGAGCCGGAGATGAGGCTGGCACTCAGAGAGGCTCTTGTGAGAATGGGGTATGTCTGTACATCGGCCCCACACCCTGAGGAAGCGTTGTCCATGGAATCCCTTGATAAGTTTTCACTGGTAATTACCGATATGAAAATGCCTAAGATGGACGGTCTTACCTTCATAAAAAAACTCCGTAAACGGGTTCCCGGCATGCCGGTGGTGGTTATTACCGGCTATGGCACAGTCGAAAATGCTGTGACCGCGATGAAGGAAGGGGCGGTAGATTACCTGATGAAACCGTTTTCCTACACGGCGCTCAAGAAGGTTTTGGAAAAGATGGCTTCGGCAAAAGATGAGCCTGGGATGATTTACAGTTCCCTTGAAATGAAAAACTTGGTGGAACGCGCGCTACGTGCCGCGGGTTCAGATATAACGGTATTGATTTCCGGAGAATCCGGTACCGGCAAGGAACTGCTTGCCAGGTTTCTGCATGCTTCCAGCGCCAGGAGTAAAGGTCCTTTTGTTGCGGTTAACTGTGCAGCAATACCGGATAACCTTCTGGAGTCGGAGTTGTTCGGACATGAAAAAGGAGCCTTTACCAACGCTGTGGAGCGTAGAACAGGCCGTTTCGAGATGGCAAACGGCGGAAGTATATTACTTGATGAAATCAGTGAGATGCCTATGCCTCTGCAGGTGAAACTGCTTCGTGTAATTCAGGAAAGAGAGGTGGACAGGGTAGGGGGGGATACTTCGGTGCCGGTGGATATTCGTATTTTGGCTACTACCAACAGGAACCTGCAACGTGAAGTCGAGGAGGGGAGGTTTCGCGAAGATCTGTTTTACAGGCTTAACGTTTTACCTCTTGAACTTCCGCCTCTTAGAGAAAGACCTGAAGATATAGAGTTGTTGGCTGGGCACTTCTTGTCAAAATACTCCGGGGGCAGAAATCTTAAGTTAAGCTCTGCCGCCCTGGAAAAATTAAAGGGACACATATGGAAAGGCAACATCCGGGAGCTCGAGAACGTGATTCAACGGGCATGCCTTCTTTCTGATGATGAGATAGGGCCGGATCACCTTGGACTTCAGACTCAATTATCCCCTGGTGTCAATAGTATGACGGCAGGAAGCGTCAAGGATGTGGAAAAACAACTAATAATGAAAACTCTTAATGAGACGGGTGGCAACAAAAGTCGGGCCGCAAGAACTCTTGGGATCAGCGTTAGAACTCTTAGAAACAAGTTAAAACAATACGGTCAAGGTCTTCCAGGGGAGGAAAAATTTTCCTACTCTGCAGCCGGCAGGGTGCTCTGAGTATGGCTTCTATGTATGGTATGTATTTTGCTATTTAAAATTATGTTTAATCGGTCTGTTCAGTCCGTCCGGACCGGTTTGGTTAAGAAGTTTTAGCTCAGAGTAAAAACAGGCTGGAAGATCGGAGGTTTTTAATGATAGAGCGGGAAATGGCACATCTTGAGCGTTTTTTAGATTTACTCTCGGCCAGGCATCGGCTTTTAGCCTCTAACATCGCTAATGCAGATACTCCCGGTTTCAAGGCTAAGGATTTTGATTTCCGGGCCGAGTTCAAAAAGGCGATTCAAAAGATGGAAACAGGAAGGATGTCTTCAATGAAGCTTCCGGCGCTTTATGAAACGCCTGCGGTAAGTCCCAGCCGTGACGGCAACACGGTCAGCATGGAAATAGAGATGACAAAGATGTCTGAAAACACCATGCTTTATAACACTATAGCTCAGATTCTAAGTATGAAAATCAATGGTATTAAGGAAGCCATAACCAGCAGTAAATGAGTTGGTAATTTTCAGAGTGATAAAGCTTTTATAAGGGGGATGAAAAATATGTTTACTGCAATGAGTGTCAGCGCAACAGCCTTAGAGGCCCAGAAGGTACGGATGAATGTCTCTGCCTCTAATATCGCGAATGTCAACTCCACTCGCACTCCGGACGGTTCCGGACCGTATCGCCGCAAGGATGTTCATTTTTCATCTTATATGATGAAAGAAGGTGTTTATGGGGTGGATGTAACCGGAATAGTCGAAGACCCTCGTCCATTCCGGAAGGTTTTTGATCCAGGGCACCCTGATGCTGATCCTGAAGGGTACGTGACTTTCCCTAACGTAAATATAATCGAAGAGATGGTTAATATGATGACCGCCGGCAGGGCGTACGAGGCAAATATAACTGCTATAAACAATACCAAGTCTATGATGATGAAGGCGTTGGAGATTGGCAGGTAAGGCTTTTAAAAATGAAGATAGAAGGCATAAAAACACCCTCTGAGTTGCCTGAACTGCCGGACTTAAAGCGAAAACCTGCGGATGGAGTTTCGTTTGGAGATACTTTGAACAGTGCCATCAACGAGGTGGTAGAGGTAAAAAAAGAGGCTGAAGCCGCAGTAAAAGGCATGGCTACAGGGGATGGAACCGATCTGCATACTGCTATGCTGGCTATGCAAAAAGCGGACGTCTCATTTCAGATGATGATGCAGGTGCGAAACAAGCTTATAAGCGCCTATGAAGAGGTTATGAGAATGCAGGTCTGATTATAATGCTGCTTAAAGGGTTTGCCCAAAAAAGGAGTCGCCGAAAGAAAAATATGGCGTCCACGGGCTATCCGGGGGATATCTAGATGGCGGAAATTACGGATATTAAAGAGGTAATAAAACAGTGGCCTCTCAATAAGTTAATAGCTCTCCTTGTTGTTTTTATTCTTACTGTTGCTGGTATTGGTTCTATGGTTTGGTGGGCCCAAACCGCCGATTACCAGGTTCTATATAGCAATCTTTCCATCGAAGATGCCTCTTCCGTAACCGATAAGTTAAAGGAAATGAAGGTTCCCTACCGCCTGGAATCCGGTGGTACGGCAGTGCTTGTTTCTGCGGTTGATGTTTATGATCTGCGCATGCAACTTGCGTCCAGTGGCCTTCCACGTGGTGGGGGTGTTGGGTTCGAAATATTCGACGAGACAAAATTCGGGATGACGCAATTTCTGCAGAAGGTCAATTATCGAAGAGCTTTGCAAGGGGAGCTCGCGCGTACCATCAGGCAGCTTTCTGAGGTTTCCAGCAGCCGTGTTCACATCTCAATTCCTGAAAAAACTATTTTTACCGACAAGCAGGAGCCAACAAAGGCGTCCGTTGTGGTTAATCTTCGAAGCGGAAGAGGGCTTTCCAAGCGTCAGGTACAGGGCATTGTAAGGCTTGTTGCAAGCAGTGTTGAGGGTTTGCAGCCGGATAATGTTGCTGTACTTAATGCATCAGGTGAACTTTTGTCGGCCTCAAGTAATGATGATTCCGAAACTGGTGTTGCGATTAGTTCGTCACAGGTGGAATACACAAAAATGATAGGTCGGGATTACGAGCAACGTGTTCAGAGCATGTTGGACGGCATGCTCGGAAGCGGTGCATCGATCGTCAAGGTGAATGTGGGGCTTGATTTCAGGCGTGTTGAGAGAACGGAGGAGAAGTTCGATCCGGATTCTGCAGCTATAAAAAGCGAGCAAAGAACGGTCGAAAAGAGCGCCGGAACTTCGCCGTCAGGCGGAATCCCGGGTGTTCTGTCAAACAGTCCAGCAACAACAACAACGGTAGCCAAGGGTGGCTCTTCCTCTTCTCAGCGTCAGAACGAGGCGATACACTACGAAGTTAGTAAAGTTATAAGCCATATCGTGGAGCCTACAGGCATGATCAATAGTTTGTCTGTTGCTGTTATGGTGGATGGAACGTACAAGGTCGGTGACGATGGCAAGGAGACTTATGTTCCGCGAACTCCAGAGGAACTTAAGCGCTATGAAGACCTGGTAAAGATGGCTGTAGGCTTTAATCAAGAGCGTGGTGATAAACTGGTTCTTACAAATATACCGTTTCAGCGGGAGTATGTGGAAGAATTGCAGGAAGAGGGTGTTGATTATGCTCAATACTTACCCACGGTGATGAAGTATTTTATCCCTATAGCCGCAATGGTTATGGCATTCTTTCTTATATTCAGGCCTATGCTCAACAGCATAAAAAGAACCCCTCTGCCTGCACCGGCAGGTCTGCCTAGGTCAGTGGCGGAGCTTGAGGGCTTTGCGGGAAGAGATGCGCTTCCCGAGGGAGGAGAGGTGCCGGAGGATCAGGTAGCTAAGGATCAGGTGGTTGAATTAGTAAAGCAGAACCCTGATCAGGCGGTTTCCATTGTCAAGGAGTGGATCAATGAAGAATAGCAAGACTGTTAATGTTATCAAAATAAAGGTTGTTTTAGATGTCAAGTAAAGAGTTAACCGGTAAGGAAAAAGCTGCGGTTTTACTAATCTCGCTTGGAGAAGAAGTAGCATCACAAGTGATGAAAAATCTGGATATGGCTGAGATAAGTCAGCTTACAAACATAATGTCCAGAATGAAGCAGGCTCCGCGTAATGTTGTTTCGAGTGTGCAGGATGAGTACAAGATGATTGTGGGTGATGATCAAGTTAAGGGCGGCACCGAGTATACGAAAAAAGTACTGACAAAAGCGCTTGGTGATGATAAGGCAAACAGAATAATCGAAGGAGCGATGGAGGATAATCCTCTGGAATCCCTGAAATGGATGGATTCCAAAAGCCTGGTTAATTTTGTTAAGGGAGAACATCCCCAAACTGTCGCCCTGATTGTCGCACATCTGGATCACGACAAGGCCGCAGAGGTGCTATCCGCGCTTCCTGATAATCTTAGGGTGGATGTTGCGTTCAGGATGGCCAACCTGGAGGGTATTCCAAAAGATGTTTTGAGTGACCTGGAGGATGCGCTTAGAATCCAGATGAGAGGAGCCACAAACCTTTCAGAAAAGAAGGTTGGTGGACTCAAGTCGGTTGCAGAGATATTAAACCGCCTGGAACGGAGTACTGAAGAGTTCATAATGGAGAGGATAGAGGAGGAAAACTCGGAGATTGCCGAAGGTATACGTAAACTTATGTTTATATTTGACGACCTTTTGAACGTTGACGACAAGGGCATTCAGGCTATTCTTAAGGAAGTAAGTTCCGAAGAGTTGTCCCTGGCTCTTAAAACCGCCAATGATGACTTGAGAGAAAAGGTTTTCAAAAACATGTCCAAGCGTGCGGCGCAGATACTAAAGGATGATATGGAGTCCCGCGGCCCTACGAAGCTTAGCGATATCGAGAAAGCTCAGCAGGCTATTGTCAATGTGGCCAGAAGGCTTGAGCAGGAGGGTAAAATCCTTCTGGGTGGAAAAGGCGCTGAGGAAGTTGTTGTCTAGCAGCGTTAAAAAAGGTGTTGTCCGGGCCGAGCCGTACGGACTTAAAGAGTTCGGGCCTGGTGTTGGCGGCAACAACTCAGATCGAATAGGTAGTAATAAGGCCACCAATGAGCGGGATGCTTATGAAAAAGGCTTTAAGGCAGGCGAAGAGGCAGGTTATGCGTTTGGCGAGCAGAAGGCAAAGCTTGTTCTTGACCGTATGACGGGTATTGTGGATGAGCTATCCGAATTTAGAGAAAAAATTTGTGATAAGCTTGAGCCGGAAGTGGTGGATCTTGCTTTTGAGATAGCCGGAAAGGTGCTTCACGCCGAGGTCGAGACAAACAGGGATGTCGTTGTGAATATTGCCAGGGAAGCACTTAA
This sequence comes from Nitrospirota bacterium, assembly GCA_027021335.1. GTDB lineage: Bacteria > Nitrospirota > Thermodesulfovibrionia > SZUA-242 > SZUA-242 > JALUUO01. The sequence goes on along the minus strand of JALUUO010000020.1, from coordinate 6,385 downwards.
AAGTGTGGGGAACTGGAGAGAGATAGTAATTCGTGTAAATCCCCTGGACTATGAATACATAATGGGACAAAGGAAAGAGCTTGCTGGTATGAATCGTACTGTAAGCTTCGAGCCTGACGAGTCTATTCAGCAGGGCGGCTGTATTATACAGGAGGAATACGGAGAAATTGATGCCAGAATTGATAAGCAGTTAAATGAAATATATTCTGAGGTCACGAAAAAATGAAGGTTAGGTTTATTTAAAGGGTTAATGGAGTAAACCGAGATGAGCCTGACACTTGAAAAGTATCATCGTATTGTCCGCAATTCTAGTCCACTTAAAACCTATGGTAAGGTTGTGCAGGTTGTGGGCCTGATAATTGAAGGCATGGGTATAGGTTCTTCTATAGGAGATGTATGTGATATAGATACAAAGGAAGGGCCGGTGGAAGTTGAAGTGGTAGGCTTTAAAAGTGATCGTCTTCTTATGATGCCCCTTGGTGAAATGCGCGGTGTTCAACCTGGAAGTCGTATAGTGGCTAAGGGTAAAACTACATACGTGACGGTAGGGCCGCAGCTTCTAGGCCGTATTCTGGATGGTATGGGTGCTCCCCTGGACAGCGGAGGAGTGCCGGACGGTGTAAATTATCCTATATATTCTTCACCTATAAATCCGCTTAAGAGGGGACGAATTTCGACCCCCATAGACATAGGCATACGAGCTATGAACGGGCTTCTTACTGTGGGTCGGGGGCAGAGAATGGGTATCATGGCAGGCGCAGGAGTTGGTAAAAGCGTGTTAATGGGAATGATCGCCCGCAATACCGAGGCTGATCTGAATGTTATAGCCCTTATAGGTGAACGCGGCCGTGAGGTGAGGGAGTTTCTAGAGAAAGACCTGGGAAAGGAAGGCTTAAGGCGCTCAGTGGTGATAATCGCCACGTCCGATCAGCCGCCCCTGGTTAGAATACGCGGGGCTTTTTTAGCAACTGCAATTGCAGAGTACTTTAGGGATCAGAGAAAAGATGTGCTTTTGATGATGGACTCCCTTACAAGGTTTGCAATGGCGCAGCGTGAAGTCGGCCTGGCTGTGGGAGAACCACCGACCAGCAAAGGGTACACTCCGTCTGTGTTTGCGCTTTTACCCAGATTGCTGGAACGGGCAGGGCCGGTGGAAGACGGTGGAAGCATAACCGGTCTTTACACGGTTCTTGTTGAGGGGGACGATATGACCGAGCCGATAGCAGATTCGGTGAAATCAATAGTGGACGGGCATATAGTTCTATCAAGGGAGCTTGCCAACCATAACCACTATCCTGCGATCGATCTGCTTCAAAGTATCAGCCGCGTGATGCCGGATATTGTGGATTCGCGTCACCTGGAGCTTCGAGGACGGCTTGTAGAAATTCTTTCGACCTATAAACGTTACGAGGATATAGTTACAATTGGTGCGTACACGGCCGGAAGCAATCCAAAGTTGGATTACGCATTATCCATGCTGGACAAGGTCAACAACTATCTGCGGCAAAAGATGGGAGAAAAGATGGATTTAGGTGACAGTCTTCAGGGCCTGTACAATCTTTTTGAAAACATGGAGCCGGTATGAAAAAGAAATATTCCGGTATACATAAGTTAAGAAAGTGGAAGGAGGAAAAAATACAGAACGAGGTTGGCCTTTTAAGCCATACACTCGATAATGATAAGAAAAAGCTATCTGCTATTAAATCATCCGTTTCAGATAATGATGGGTGCATTGAAACCATTCTTAAGCAGGGATCTGTTACGAGTACTTACGAAATTGGGCTTCACTCCAGTTATATGAATCATCTTTTGGTGCAGGTGCAAAAACAGGAATCTTTGGTTGAGCACAGAAGTGATGAAATGCGCAAAAAGCGTCTGGAACTAGGGGAGGCTGCTAAGCAAAGAAAGATTGTTGAAACCCTTCGAGATAAGTCATGGGCGGAGTTTCTCCGTCAAGGCAATAAAAAGGAGCAGAAAGAGCTTGATGAAGCGGCAGTCATGCGTTATGCGAAACGCAAGTAGGCGGTTTTTATTGCTAAAGACAGGCAAAGTGCGCGGGGCAAAGTACCAATGGCCTTCACTCAGCCTGCTTATTGTGTTGTTTATTCTTGTAGTGGTACAGCCTGGCGTTGCTATTGACGATGCCTCGATGATTGCCAATAAACGTCTGGAGCTCGAGCAAAAAGAGGCGGAAATTAAGAAAAAAGAAGAACGTCTGCTGGTTCTTGAAAGAACTCTTGAAAATAAAGTTCGTGAATACCGGAAGCTAGTAAAAAAGGCGGAAGCCTATTTGAAAGAGATAAAAGCGATTCGTGACGAAGACATGCTTCATCTTATTAAAACATACGAAGCCATGCCTGCTGAAGCAGCAGCTGGAAGGATCGCGAAGCTGGAGACAACACTTGCGGTCAAAGTTTTACGTGGGATGAAAACACGTTCTTTAGGGAAGGTAATGGCTCAACTGGATCCTTCCCGGGCTGCAAAGCTTTCCAAACTAATGGTTGCTCGTTAGAAAAAATGATATAATATCCGCACTTAACTGTTTGTCACGAAGAGATTGACACGGATCGAGCAAGAAAATCGCTCAGCCTTTACCTGAATGAACACAAAAAAAAATCAGAAAAAGATTCTTTATATCGAAGACAGTGTTGAGAATCGTCTACTGGTAAAGCGTATTCTCGAAAGTCATGGTTATGATTTTTACGAGGCTGATGATGCGAGTAAAGGGATCTGTTTGGCTCAGCAGTTAAAGCCGGATATCATACTAATAGATATCAACTTGCCCGGTTTGAGCGGCTATGAGGCAGCCACCAGGATGAAGAGCATGGATGAACTTCTGAATACTCCGATTGTTGCTCTGACAGCCAAGGTTCTTGAAGGGGACCGCGAGCGTGCCGTGATATCCGGATGCGACGGATATATAGCAAAACCTATAGATGTCGATACGTTTACGGAGTCTATTGCCAGGTATTTGACTGGAGAGCGGGACAAGCTAAGCCAGGAAGAAGAACTTGCATATCTAAGACAATATTCACATGATCTGGTCAATAGGCTGGAGGAGAAGATAGATGTCTCCCTTACGGATGAATTAACTGGTGTGGGCAACCGTCGTTACGCCCTGTTAAGATTTGCCGAGGAACTCTCCAGGTGCAGGCGCTTCGACATAACGGCCTCTTTGCTTCTTTGTGATATCGACTTTCTGAAGAAAATAAATATAACGTTGGATTATGATGCCGGCAATTATGTGCTAAAGGAAACAGCTAAACTGCTTTCGGTAAATAGAAGGAAATTCGATGTCCTGGCGCGTCTTGATAAGGATGAATTCGTTTTGTTTCTATACAATGTTGATGCTGATATGGCCAGTAAAGCAGCTGAGCGTTTTATCTCCCAGGTTGCAGCGAATCCCTACGCCTATGATGGCGCCAAAATCAGTGTGGCAATGACAGTGGCTGTATTTGCACTTGATATAAAAAATCCGAATCTTACGGCGGAAAGTTTGCTTGAAATTGCAGATTCAGGATTTCAAAATATTCACCAAACTTTTGGAGATTCTCAATATCGTACGAAAGGTGTGCATAGAGTTTTTTTGCTGGGTGGCGGTTTTTCAAAGGAAAAAAGCGGAGATCATGATGATGGGTAAAAACGGTATACCGAAAAAAGTTTTATATATAGATGACAACAACGAAAGCAAGCTGCTTGTAACCCGTATACTCGAAGCAGAAGGATATGTGGTGATTTTAAGCAGCGATGGAGCTCATGGCATGGAGCTGGCTGTTACACTTGAGCCTGACATTATTCTTGTCGATTTAAACCTTCCATTTATGGATGGTTATGAGACTGCAACCCGCCTTCAATCCGTGGTTTTTAAGAGAAAATGTCCTACTCCGGTTATTGCCACCTCGGTGTATTCATCATATGAAGAAAGGGACATGGCAATTGCAGCAGGATGTGATGGTTTTATCCCCAAGCCTATGGATGTTGATACCCTGATTGATACTTTAAATAAATATTACAACGGACACCGCGATAGTATACCACCGGCCAGGGAAAGAGATGCGCTTGTTCTCTACCATCAGAAACTCGTTAAAAAACTTGAAGCCAAGGCCGCCGCGGTACTGCTTGATGAGGATACCGGCATATACAACGAACAGTATCTTTACAAGCGGTTGGATGAGGAAACTTCCCGCTCGCTCCGGCTTGAGCAGCCGTTTTCTCTTGTGATGATCAAGGTGGACCCTGCAGTTTCATCTGGCAAAGTAGATTTGAATGAAGATAAGCGGATAGCTTTTAAAAGGATTGCTGAGACTTTAAAGGTGAATAAACGGGCATTTGATGCTGCTATAAAGATGAACGATAATGCCTACTGTTTGATACTTGGAAGCTGTCCTGCTGAATCCGTAGTTATGGTTGCTAAAAGAGTATGCGGTAAACTGCTTGATTGTACCGCAGGCTTGAACATAAGTTTCAACTTTTCGATCGGTACGAATACCTATAATGGTGGTGATTTTGAGCCGGTTTTTTTCGTGGACTCAGCCCGGCAAAATGCCGTGCCTTTTTCTGCCGGGGCGGATAAAGCATAACATCGGTTCTGTATCGATCTCTTCACATTGCATACTTATTAAGTTCCAATCCCCGAACTCCAAGTTCTGATTTCTAAGTTTATAACCTTGTCTCCAGGGTTTCACCTGTACTAATTTATATATCTCGTTTGTTAAAAACTTTCCATGTAAATAAGCGGGTAAATCAGAAGGTGGATTGTGTTGTCATATCAAAAAAGTTATTATATCGGACTTTTGTATTTGTGAATACTTGTGAATTGATTTAATAAGGGAGGACGTAGTCAATGAGAAAAACGACAGTAAAACATCTATCGGCTGTACTTGCAGGGTTTGTATTGTTTTTTTGCATGCCTCTGTCGGTGTCGGCTGCCGAACAGACCGCCGACCCTGGGGACACGGCTTGGATACTGATTTCATCGGCATTGGTACTGTTGATGCTGCCGGGACTTGCTCTTTTTTATGGCGGAATGGTTAGGAAAAAGAACGTGCTTTCTTCCATGATGCATATATTTGCCGCAATTGGCGTTGTCGGGGTCCAATGGGTTGTAGTGGGGTATACCCTGGCTTTTGGACCGGAAGGTGGTTCTTTTATCGGTGGTTTCGGCAAAATGTTTTTAAAAGGTGTTGGACCGGAATCCCTTTCAGGCACAATACCGGAGCTGGTATTTGTGATGTTTCAGGGTATGTTTGCGATAATCACTCCTGCTCTTATTGCAGGTGCAATTGCGGAGAGAGTGAAATTCGGACCTTATCTTATATTTATCTTGTTATGGACTACATTAATATACGATCCTCTTGCTCACTGGGTGTGGGGTGAAGGCGGATGGCTTCTTGAAATGGGAGCGCTCGATTTTGCAGGTGGAACCGTTGTGCATATTTCTTCCGGAGTTTCAGCGCTTGCCGCTATCTGGATTATAGGAAAAAGAAAGGGCTGGCCTAAAACGCCAATGCTTCCTCATAACATGACGTTTACCCTTCTTGGGGCCGGTCTGCTATGGTTTGGCTGGTTCGGCTTTAACGCCGGCTCTGCCCTTGCTGCCAACGGTTCTGCGGCTTTAGCTTTTGCCAACACCCAGGTAGCTGCGGCCAGTGCATGCTGCACATGGATGTTAGGCGAGTGGCTTTATCAAAAAAGGCCGTCGGCTCTTGGCGTGGCCTCTGGCATTGTTGCCGGTCTTGTTGCTATTACACCGGCGGCTGGTTTTGTTTCTCCTGCCGCCTCCATAGTGATAGGAGGTGTTGCAGGTATTCTTTGCTATGCAGCTGTTATCATGAAAGGCAAACTAGGCTATGATGATTCCTTGGACGCGTTTGGAATTCATGGGGTAGGCGGCACATGGGGCGCCTTGGCAACCGGCATATTTGTTACGGTTGGCGGGACAGGGCTTTTGGCAGGAAATACGAAACAGTTTTTCGTCCAGCTTATTTCGGTAGTAGCTGTTGCGGCTTATGTTTTTGTAGGAACCTTAATACTGGTAAAGATTATAGATGCATTAATCGGTTTCAGGGTTTCTCCGGATGATGAGACAGTCGGACTCGACGAAACGATTCATGGTGAAACAGGCTATAATTTGTAACTTACAAATATGATAATAGGTGTCCCGCAGGAGATAAAAAAAGAGGAGTACAGAGTCGCTGTCACCCCATTTGGTGCTGAAGAGCTTAAAAGGGATGGACATACCATTCTTGTAGAGCGCGATGCGGGGAAAGGTAGTGGCTTTTATGACGAGGAATATCTCAAGGCAGGTGCTGAAATTGTCGACAGGGGCACTTTATTTAAAAAAGCAGGCCTTATTGTTAAAGTAAAGGAACTGCTTCCTACGGAG
>JALUUO010000019.1 GCA_027021335.1 Nitrospirota bacterium | reverse complement strand
ACTTGTGGATTCTTTTTTAGAACCACGGGTTTTTTGTTGGGATCTTTATTCGTTCTTCTGAGCATTGCTTCAGTTTCACGCACGCTTAAACCTTTACCGATAACATGCCTGGCTATATTCACCTGTGCAGTATTGTCAGAAGCTGATAGAAGAGCCTTTGCGTGTCCCAGGCTCAACAATCCTTCCGAGAGCCAGCCTTTGACTTCTGGAGCAAGCTTAAGAAGACGTAAGTAATTGGCCACAGTGGCCCTGTCTTTGCCCACCTTCCGACTCATCTGCTCTTGTGTGAGGTTGAAGTCTTTTATTAGATGATCGAAGGCTTCGGCAGTCTCCAGCGGGGTTAGGTCTTCGCGCTGGATATTCTCGATAAGAGCAAGCACAAGAGTTTTTGCCTCTGCAGCATCTTTTACGATTACCGGAATTTTCTTCAGACCTGCAACTTTAGATGCGCGCCAGCGGCGCTCTCCTGCTATCAACTCAAAGGTTCCGTCACCGTTTCTGCGAACGACCGGCGGCTGAATAACCCCGTTTTCGCGGATGGAGTCCGCCAGCTCCCTTAGTGATGAGTCGGGAAAGTGCTTTCTAGGTTGAACGCTGCTCGGAATTATCCTGCTGATATCCACCTCCAGCATACCGCCGTCTACCTGTGACTGTTTTGCCGAAGCCGTTTTTTTGGGAGGTATCAGTGCGCTTAGCCCTTTTCCGAGCGCCTCTTTTCTAGCCATCCTGAAGCAGCACCTCCCTTGCAAGGGCAAGATAACTTTGTGCTCCTTTGGAGCGAATGTCATAGAGCATAACCGGTTTTCCGTGACTGGGAGCCTCACTTAGGGTTACATTTCTAGGTATCATGGTGTGATAGACTTTTTCTCCGAAGTGTTTTTTGACTTCTGCGGCGACCTGCTTGGCAAGAGAGTTCCGCATGTCAACCATTGTAAGCAGAATGCCTTCAATCTCCAGTATAGGATTGAATGAATTTCTAACAAGCTCTACGGTACGCATAAGTTGCCCGAGCCCTTCGAGTGCGTAATATTCGCACTGAACCGGCACCATAACTGTTTGTGCCGCCACAAGAGCGTTGAGGGTTAGAAGACCTAGGGCAGGCGGACAGTCGATTATAACGTAATCAAAACGGTCATGTATTGTAAGTATTCCACTGCGAAGTATGGTTTCTTTGTCAGGCATGGATGTCAGCTCTATCTCTGCGCCAACAAGATCAAGAGAAGACGGCACTAACTTGAGGTATGGAAGCGCCGTATCGACAATGATATCTTGCAGTGGAATTCCCCCAAAATAAAAGTCGTACAGACTTAGATCAGACGAGTTTCTCTCTATGCCGAGACCGCTGGTAGTATTGCCCTGGCTGTCCGTATCCACAAGAAGAACGCGCTTTTCGGCCACTGCCAGCGAAGCTGCCATGTTTACAGCGGTAGTTGTTTTGCCCACTCCGCCCTTCTGGTTGGCGATTACAATAGTTCTGGCCATGAGAGTAATTATTGCTATTCTAACACAAAGGAAGGAAAGGTTTTAGCGGCGTGATTGGTTCCGTATGTTAACATAATTACCCGTATGAACTTTCCAGATTTTTCACTTCCAAAAGGCGTTACCATGGTTTCAGGGCTTGCAGCTTCGTCAAAGGCTCTTTACCTCCTCAGCCTTGAACCTTTTATAACTATATCAAAAACAGAGGAGCAAGCCCTGTCTCTGTACGAGGACATGAAGTTTTTCTCCACTGTTCTAGGCAAGGAGCCCCCGGTTTTTCTGCCCGTAAAGGACTCAGGGATTTCCAGCCGGAGGCTGCAAGCCCTTAATACGATACTTGAGCGTGGCGCCGCGAGGGTGGTAACCAACTTAGATGCCGCCTATTCACCCGTCTGGCTTGCTGAGGAGTTTCGCAAAGCTTCATTCAAGATCCGGGTAGGAGAAGAGACGAACTTGGAGTTTCTGGCCGAACTTCTCCGCGAAATGGGCTACTTAAGATTAAACCTGGTGGCTGAAAACGGAGAATTCGCGGTTCGGGGCGGAATTGTGGACATATATCCAGCCGCTCAGGAACATCCATTTCGTATAGAGTTCTTTGGTGACGAGGTTGAGTCGATCCGTGCCTTTGACGTGGATACGCAAAGATCGTTCAGGACTGTTGAAGAGCTGGTAATTCTGCCGGTACGGGAGCCTGAAGGGGGAGGAAACTCAATTTTCGATGCTCTTCCGGAACATATGATAATAGCTGACGGCGTTCTGCCGGATGCGGAGTTTACGCGTCAATCCTTAATGGTGGAATCACTAAGAATAGACGGTGAAGGGCTTGCTTTCGATATAAAATCCGTCGAAGACATGGATATTACCGCCCGCCAGCGCCGCATTACAGGCCGGACACTTCATGATATAGGTCCGAAACTTGCGGCGTTATCACAGAAGTATGATCTTCTTATCACCTCAAGAAGCCTGGGAGAGGCCGAACGGGTTAGCGATCTTCTGGCCGAGGCGGATGTCATTGTCCCGGTGATCGAGCCCCAGGCGATACCCGGCTACAACGGTCGGATAGCCTTGACCAAAGGGAAACTCTCAGCAGGTTTTCTTGATAAGGAGGCCGGGCTGCTTGTTATTACCACAGAAGAACTCTTTGGCAAAAGAACCCATTACAGAGAGAGAAAAAAATCCCGGGTTTCGAACCTGCTTCAATCTATTGATGATCTATGTGAGGGGGACTTTGTAGTTCATGCAGACCACGGCGTAGGCCGGTTTCTGGGTATGAAGAAGATCACTGTTGAAGATTTCGAGGGTGATTTCCTTCACTTGGAATATGCAGGCGGAACAAAGCTGTATCTGCCTGTGGATAACATAGGAAAAATCCGGAAGTATCATGCTGCAGGAGATTCCCAGCCGGTACTTGCCAGACTTGGCGGTAAAGCATGGGAGAAAACCAAGGCCAAGGTCCGGGGCAAAGTAAAAGAACTGGCAGGTGATTTGATAAAGATCTATGCTCAAAGAGAGGCTTCCGAGGGATTTTCATTCTCGCCGGACAGCGAGTTTCACCGCGAGTTTGCTGATGCTTTTCCCTTTGAAGAAACACCGGATCAGACTGCAAGCATAAATGATGTGGTTGCGGATATGGAATCTTCCAGGCCTATGGACAGGCTGCTTTGCGGCGATGTAGGTTACGGCAAAACCGAGGTGGCTATGAGGGCTGCTTTCAAAGCTGTTTTTGACGGCAGGCAGGTGGCTATTCTTGCGCCGACCACAATATTGGCTGAGCAGCACTACGAGAATTTTAGGTCAAGGTTTTCGGCGTTTTCTGTAAACATAGATTATCTGAGCCGTTTTAAGAGCCGTCTTGAGCAGAAAGAAACGTTAAAGAGGCTTGCGGCTTCCGAGGTGGATATATTGATAGGCACACACCGCCTTCTTGCCAAAGATGTAGTGTTTCCCAATCTCGGGCTTCTGATCATAGATGAGGAACATAAATTCGGGGTTGCGCACAAGGAGAAGATAAAATCTTTAAAGAAAAATATAGATGTGCTCACACTAAGCGCCACTCCTATACCCAGAACTCTTCATATGGCGCTTTCAGGTATCCGTGGCATAAGCACTATAGAGACGCCGCCCGAGGAAAGGCTGGCTGTAAAAACGCTTGTTTCCCGCTTTAGCCCCGAGGTTGTTCGCGAAGCTCTTGAGCGTGAGCTTGCCCGTGGCGGCCAGGCGTTTTTTGTACATAATCGAATTAAGACGATTTACAAGACAGGTGCTTTCATCCAGGGCCTTCTGCCCGGCATAAAGATAGGTGTGGCTCACGGCCGTATGAATGAGAAAGAGCTTGAAGATGTTATGCATGAGTTTTACAACGGGGATCTCGATTTATTGCTTTGCACGTCCATTATAAGCTCCGGTCTTGATATCCCGAGGGCCAATACAATTATAGTTGACCGCGCCGACATGTTTGGTCTTGCCGACCTTTATCAGCTTAAAGGCAGAGTTGGACGTTCGGATGTTCGGGCTTTTGCCTATTTTTTAATTCAAAGCGAGGAGCTTCTGACCACCGAGGCTAAGAAACGTTTGCAGGCTATTCAGGAACTCTCGTTTCTTGGAGCCGGAGTCAGGCTGGCTATGAAGGATCTTGAGATCAGGGGTGGAGGCAACCTCCTGGGCGGCCAGCAGTCGGGACATATCGAGGCGGTAGGATACGATATGTATGTCGAGATGCTGGAAAGCGCTGTGGCCGAACTTAAGGGCACTGAAACGCGTCCTGTGGTAGAGCCGGTGATGGAGCTGCAACTAAATGCCTTCATACCTGAGACCTACCTGGATGACACTACACTCCGTTTCACACTCTATCGCAGGATATCCGCAGCAAAGCGGCCTGAGGTCCTGTCAGACCTGCGGCGTGAAATACGTGACCGTTTCGGTCCGCTGCCTGAAGAACTGAGCCATCTTCTTAATGTTATGGAGCTGAAGAACCTGGCCCGTGAAGCCGGAGTGGAAAAACTCAGGCGCTCAGGAGAAGGTTTATATCAGATTTTTATGGGCAAAGCACCGCTCGTGACTCCTGAGTCGATACTTCAAATTGCCCAGAAAGCAGGTGAAAAAGTACGTTTTCTCCCAGAAGGAGGAGGGGTGGAGCTTAGCTTTGCAAAACAGGACTGGGATATCACTTTTCAACGTCTTAAAACCTTTCTTTCAGGCTTGGTCGGGGGGGAGAGTGGATAGGTGCACCCGGTGCCGCTCTTCTTGGCACGCCTGAATATCAAAAAAATCATTCCTTATCCTGATCCTGGCAACCGCTCTCTAAAGTATTCTACATTGGTACCGAATAAGGTCTCGTAACAGGTTAAAACTACGAAACGAGGCTTTATGCGAAAATGTCCCTAAGCAGCCCGAAGCAGCTCTTAAAGACTAAACCGGTTTCCCTTGCTTTAATAAAGCGCTGGGGAGGTCTTTTTAGTGATTTTGAATCCAAGATTTATTCTTTACTCGAGGGTTCTGAAAAAGAGTTTCTTACTACAGGATCAAGCCTACAGAGTTTTACCGCTCAAGCCAAGGAAATATCCGACCTCTCCAATGCAGCGGCTGAACTCACTTCAAAAGGGCAGATGCATGCAGCCTTGGAGGATCTCCTTGGTGAGCTGGACAACCTGGTGGAGTACCGGAACTCCTGCGGAAAAAAGGCCGAAACAAGTATAAGTATTCTTGCAAGTATTCTAAAAATTATAAGTAGTCTGCAGGACACCCGTGGCGGTTTCAAACGAATAGTGCGGGTTCTTAGGGTGCTAGCCATATCCACACGGATTGAAAGCGCGCGCCTTGGCAGTAGTGACGCAGGCTTTAACAGCCTTGCCGATGATGTTGAAAAACTTGCCAAGCTGATCGAGGTTAAGTACGCCAATATATTTGAAAGGTCATGCAATCTTACGGATCTGCTTAAAAATGTGCTTGTCCAGACCGAGAAGAATTCCGCTCTTCAACAAAACTCTGCCGCAAATATTCTTCGTGATACACACTCCGGAACAGAAGATATTAAATCAATAATTAATAAATCAACAGAAGTCTCTAGCAGGGTTGCCGAACATTTCCAAGAAATTACCCGGCATATTCACCAGGTGATCACATCTCTTCAGTTTCACGATATCACCCGGCAGCAAATGGAGCATGTTGCCGAAGCTTTTAGGGACCTGGTGAGCAGACTGGACGGAGTAAGTGGTGATATCCCGCAAGAAGAGTCGCACGACATTGTCGGCTGGGTGGGAGATGTTTGCGAGATTGAATCCAGGCAATTACATAACGCCGGTTCAGAACTGCTGGGCGCGGTTGGTGAAATAATACAGAGTCTTTACACGGTATCTAAAGAGGTTGAGACTGTGGCTGACGATACCAGGGAAATTGTAGATGTCTCCGGCCGCTCGAAAGGCACAATGCTTTCACAAATAGAAAAACAGATAACCGCTGTTATTGGTCTGTTGCGGGAGAATGCCGAAAGGGAGAGCGAGATGCGCAGCACTATGACTTCCGTGGCCGGCACGGTTGGTGACATGGAGGGATTTGTGGGGGATATCGAAGAAATAGGTTCCGAGATTGAACTTATCGCTATGAATGCCCGTGTAAAAGCCGCCCACACCGGCAAACACGGCGAGGCATTGGGAGTGCTTGCCGAAGCAATACAGAAGCTCTCTCTTGATGCCAGGGGGCAAACGGCTGTTGTGTCGGAAACACTTACTTCAATAGCCGGTGAAGCCGAAGTGCTGCATAAACATACCGATTCTTCGGACTCTTCAGGCACAGACTCAATGGAAGACGGCACCATGCAGGAGATTGCTCACAACTGGGAGAATCTAACAGGAACACTGCGAAAAATAGAAAGTGAATTTCTGAGCATTATAGGTCAGATAAACGAAAGTGGTCATACTCTTGCCTGCCAGATTAAAGATGCAGCTGATAACATCGGCTACCACAAAGTGGCGGCCAATGCTTTGGAAAGCATAGCTGTAGACCTGGAACAGGTTGTCTCAGAATCAAGAAAAATTGTTCCGGAGGCAGAGATTCCAAACAGGGCCGTCCGGCTTAAAGAACTTGCGGCTAAATATACCATGCAGAATGAAAGAACTGTTCACCAAACAGCCATGGGAGTTGAGACCCATGAGGGCCTTGACACGCAACCGGATGATGACCTTGAGAGTAATGTGGAACTGTTCTAGCGGGCACGAAATGTGCATAAATACATAAATAAACTAATTAATATAAAGATGGTTGACCTTGTAACAGGTTTAAAAAACACGGAATTGTTATCCGGACAATCAAGCGGTAATGTTCCTGCCGGATCCGTAATCTTTTTATTGAAGTGGCAGGGGATTAGTGCCTGCCCGGGTTTGGAGGTTTCTAGATGGGAAAAACAATCATGACTGTTGATGACTCGGCCAGCATTCGCCAGATGGTGAGTTTCACCCTCCGGGAAGTCGGCTACAATGTGCTCGAAGCCGTGGACGGCAAAGATGCCCTTGCAAAAATCCGCGGAGCTACGGTTTCCATGGTTATAACCGATCTAAATATGCCGAACATGGACGGTATCGAGTTGATACGCAATTTAAGAGCAAACTCGGCGTACAAGTTCATTCCGATAATCATGCTGACAACCGAGTCGCAGGGGAACAAAAAACAGGAGGGAAAAGCGGCCGGAGCTACGGGTTGGATAGTTAAACCTTTTAAGCCTGATCAATTATTGAGCGTTGTTAAGAAGGTTCTTGGATGATAGACAAGGGGCGGGCTTTCTGTTTGCCTGCTCTCTGTTTGCGAACACCTAATTAGCTGTGTCAATAAAGGGAGTTTGAAAAAATGGCTGATAAAACTGATAAATTCAGAAATGCATTTTTCGAAGAAGCCTACGAGCTTTTGTCCGACCTTGAAGCGACTCTTCTTGAACTGGAGGAAACCCCTGAAGACGAAGAACTGGTTGGGCGCGCCTTCAGGGCGCTTCACACAATTAAAGGCTCAGGTTCTATGTTTGGTTTCGACGATATATCGAAATTTACTCATGAATTCGAAGCCGTATTCGATCTCTTGAGGTCCGGAACCTTGGAGATAACAAAAGAAATTATAGATCTTGCCCTGAAATCCCAAGATCATATCCGCTCTATGCTGGATGCGGCAAAGACCGGAAGTGCGGTTAACCAGAAACGAGCCGCCGATATAATTTCTCAACTTAAAAAACTTCTTCCGGCCGAGGCAGACCCCGAATCTTCCGAAGACGACATAAAGACTGTTGATGCCGACTCTCCCAGTGAAGGGCAAGGGGTTAAACAGGAGGATGTCATCTACCGTATACGGTTTCGTCCGGCGCCGAATATATTTTCGATGGGTGTAAACCCTATGCTGCTTCTGTCCGAACTTCGCGACATGGGCCGATGCGATATTGTGGCGAACCTTGACTCCATCCCAGAGTTGAACGATTACGAGCCGGAAGTATGCTATGTGGACTGGGATATAACATTGACTACAAACCAGGGAATAAATGCAATAAAAGACGTGTTTATCTTTGTCGAAGACGATTGCGAACTAGATATAAGTGTGATCGATGACGGCACGAGTGAGGTAAACACCAGCTATAAGATGGTTGGTGAAATCCTGACCGATCGTGGCGATGTTGACTCTGATGCTCTTAACAAGTTGCTGGAGGAGAAGAAACGTATAGGCGAAGAACTTATAGATGCTGGAATGGTTGGTCAAAGCCGTGTCGAGTCGGCTCTTGTAGAGCAGAAGCATGTAAGGGATATCCGGTCCAAGCGGCAGGCGGCACAGACATCTTCCAGCATCAGGGTGGCGGCCGAGAAGCTGGACCGGCTGGTGAATCTTGTGGGTGAACTGGTGATTGTGCAGGCGAGAATCAGTCAGACGGCTGCCAATCGTGGTGATCCGGATTTCATGGCTGTCTCTGAAGAGCTTGAACGTCTGACCTCCGAACTGCGTGACAACTCCCTTGGCATCCGCATGTTGCCTATAGGAAGCACTTTCAGTAAATTCAAGCGTCTTGTGCGTGACCTATCCACAGAGCTTGGCAAAGAGATCGTAATGACCACTGCAGGGGCGGAGACGGAACTGGACAAAACCGTTATCGAAAGGTTGAACGATCCTATGGTTCACATGATCCGAAACTCCATTGATCACGGAATCGAGCCTCCGGATGTGAGAGAAAGCCGTGGAAAACCCAGGCAGGGCACCATACACCTTTCGGCCATGCATTCCGGCGCCAACGTCATTATACAGATTCGTGACGACGGTGCCGGTATGGACGTGGAAGCCATCAGGGCAAAAGCAGTGGAAAAGGGTCTGATCACATCTGATGAAGAACTAAGCGATAGCGAGATTTTCTCTCTTATATTTTCTTCAGGCTTTTCCACGGCCAAAAAGTTAACCGGTGTATCAGGGCGGGGTGTAGGCATGGATGTTGTAAAGCGGAGCATTGATGACCTCCGGGGTTCCGTGCGTGTTGATAGCCATAGAGGAACCGGGTCGACTGTTACGATCGAGCTGCCCTTGACTCTTGCGATTATAGAGGGTCTTCAGGTCGAAATAGAAAACGAAGTTTTTGTTCTTCCCCTGTCTATGGTTGAAGAGTGTATTGAGCTTACAGATGATAATGAGGCAAAGGCTCATGGCAGACAATTAATAAACGTACGGGGAGAGATTCTCCCTTATGTCCGTCTTCGGAAATGGTTCAAAATTCCGGGCGAGGTCCCTGGAATTGAACATATTGTTGTGACCAATAACGATGGCCGCAGGGTCGGTTTTGTGGTGGACAATGTTATTGGGGAACGCCAGACGGTTATTAAAAGTCTGGGCAGCGTTTATCAAAATGTGGGAGGCATCTCAGGCGCTACCATTCAAGGCGACGGAAGTGTAGGGTTGATACTGGATGTTCCCAGGGTGATACAGAGTGTGGAAAAAGAGGAGCTGGCTCTGGCAAACAGCGGCGGTCTGAGCCATTAAACAGAATAAGGGGGCAAGTTATGAAAGCCAGTATTCAATGGAAAATAGGTTTTACAATGCTTCTAATGGTTATATGTGTTCTTGGCAATTTTATTGCTATCCAGATCTGGATCAATGGTTCAAAATCAACCGGTAGAATTCTTAATCTTGCCGGAAAGCAGAGAATGCTCACCCAGAAATTGACAAAAGAGACTATGTTTGTCGTTAACGGTATGGACGTCGGAGAGGATGCATCCAAAACAGGTCAGCTCTTTGAACGAACCCTGGAGGGTCTAATTAATGGTGACAGCGAGTTGGGTCTGCCTCCTGCAAAAACCGTTGAAATCAAGGCTCAGCTAGAAAAGGTAAGCGAACTCTGGAGTCAATTTAAAGGATTGATAAGCAGTGTCATGAGCGGTGAGATCAAGGCGTCGGAAGCCAGTGGTTTGTATTCCGCCTCGCTCACGATACTTAAAGAGATGAACAAAGCTGTAAAAATGATGGAGTCCGATTCGATGAAAGCCATAGTCAGGCTCAAAAACACTGCTGTTTTATTTTTCATTATATCTCTTATTGTGGCCGCGGCTTCTTTCTACTACGTAAGAAAGAGTATAGTCCAAAAGCTGATACATGCCGTGGATTTGGCAGACAGATTGTCCGAGGGTGATCTGGAGATAAAAATAGAAGCAAGCGGCGGCGATGAGGTCGGCAGGCTGCTGTCGAGCATGAAAAATATGGTGGAAAAACTAAGTAGTATTGTTGCAGATGTCAAGTCTGCCGCACAAAACGTGGCTTCGGGCAGCCGTGAGATCAGTACTAGTGCGGAACGCATGTCGCAGGGAGCCACCGAACAGGCAGCGGCAGCCGAGGAGACATCCTCGTCCATGGAAGAGATGGCCTCAAATATCAAGCAAAACGCCGATAATGCCGGGCAGACAGAAAAAATTGCGCTTAAATCTTCGGGAGATGCAAAGGAAGGTGGTATGGCGGTCGAAAAAACCGTGGACGCAATGAAGCAGATTGCGGGAAAGATATCTATTATAGAAGAGATCGCAAGGCAGACGAACCTTCTGGCCCTTAACGCCGCGATCGAGGCGGCGCGGGCCGGCGAGCATGGCAAGGGTTTTGCCGTTGTTGCCTCTGAAGTGAGAAAACTGGCCGAAAGAAGCCAGGAGGCTGCCGGTGAGATCAACGAGCTTTCAACATCCAGCGTAGAGGTGGCTGAACGGGCTAAGGAAATGTTGGATATGATGATTCCGGACATTCAAAAGACAGCCGAACTTGTCCAGGAAATAAGCACTGCAAGTGCCGAACAAAGCACGGGAGCGGACCAGGTGAACATGGCGATTCAGCAGCTGGACCAGGTGATTCAGCAAAATGCCAGTACTTCGGAAGAGATGTCTTCCACGGCAACGGAACTGTCTTCACAGGCCGAGCAGCTCCAGGAAACCATTGATTTTTTCAGATTAAGCAGTTGCGGGAACTATCACATGCCGGCGACCAGAAAGCATTCTGATTCATTTTCCCCGGAAGAACATCCAGCAGTGCAGTTACCCTCCCGGGTTTCTAATACTAATACTGGACATGATGAATCAGAGCCTGCCCATGTTCGTCATGTGCCAGCACCATCCAGCCGGGGTGGTATCGATCTTGATATGTCTGATGGTTATAAAGAAGATGATGAATTTGAGAGGGCTTGACGCTTACAGAGCCTTAATAATCGATGGGGAGTAATAAGAATTAATCAGGTCTAGAAAGGAGGTCGTCCATGAGTGTATCAGAAATTTCCAGCACATTGCAGTACCTGACCTTTATGCTGGGCGAAGAGGTGTTTGCGCTGGATATCGCAAAAGTACGTGAGGTACTGGAATTTACAAGTGTAACAAAAGTTCCCAAGACACCGGAATTTATGCGGGGTGTTATCAACTTGAGGGGCGCTGTGGTGCCGGTAGTGGATATGCGGTTAAAGTTTGGTATGCCTATGGGTGAAAAAACAATAAACACTTGCGTTGTTATAGTAGAAACAGAACTGGACGGCGAAGTTACGGCGCTAGGAGCCCTGGTGGATTCTGTTGAGGAAGTGTTCGAGCTGGAACCGGAACGTATTGAGCCGCCTCCTAAGATCGGAACCCGCCTGAAGACGGAGTTCATAAAGGGCATGGGAAAGAGAGACGATGAATTCATCATCATACTTGATATAGACAAAGTCTTCTCAACAGAGGAGCTTTCTTTAGTCCAGGATGTCAGCGAGGTTTCAGCAGGCGGCGTTGAAGAACGTCACGAGCATAAAGATATCCAGACGACGGCAGGTGTATGAACTATGGAGTTGAAAATAGAATTGAACGGTGATAGTGGAATTTTACATATGACAGGAGACCTCACCGTGCGCCGGGGCGATGATATAAGGTCTGGCATGATTAGTGTTCTTAAGAGTATCGACCACATAATTGTTAATATTAAAAAACCTGCCGACATAGATATTACATGTCTTCAACTGCTCTGCTCGGTCTGCCGTACAGCAGCTTCCATGGGAAAAAAAATCGAGTTTTCCAAGCACACCACTAAATCGTTTAAAGATATTTCAACCCTGTCCGGTTTTCAAAGAAGCATCTGTTGCACTGATAACTGCCTGTGGAAATGTGATGACTATAAGGAAATATAATGCCTGATTTTTAAAAGTTTATAAAGGCTGGTAAATATGGTTGATAACTTTCAGATTAGTGGCATGCCCTCCATTTCGAATAAAGAGTTCGAAATTCTGGGTAAGTTCATCTATGAACAATGCGGAATCAAGATGCCCTCTTCTAAAAAGACTATGCTCGAGGGGCGCCTGCAGAAACGTCTTCGGCAGCTTGGCATAAAAAGTTTCAGTGCATACTACGATTATGTTACCAGTTCCCACGGCCGTGAAAATGAGCTGGTGCAGATGATTAACGTGGTTACCACAAATAAAACCGACTTTTTCAGGGAGCCCATGCACTTTAAGTACTTGGTTGATACGGTGTTGCCTGCTCTCTCTGAGCGCTATGGTTGCGGTGTTACTAAGCCTCTTTGGATCTGGAGTGCAGGTTGTTCATCTGGTGAGGAACCGTATACTCTTGCCATGGTGCTGAGCGATTATTCCGAGGCCTGCCGGGGGTTTAAATATTCGATTTTAGGCACGGATATATCAATGAAAGTGCTTGAGGAGGCCAGGCGGGCTGTTTACAGTGAGGAAAAGGCAGTTCAGATTCCACCGGCAACTAAGAAAAAATACCTTATGGTGGCCAAGGACAGAAGCAAAAGACTTGTGCGTATTGTGCCTGAACTAAGGCGGCTTGTAAAGTTCAGGTGGCTTAATTTTATGGAGAGAGATTTCGGCATGAGAGAACCCATGGATATCATCTTCTGCAGGAATGTCATAATATACTTTGACAGAGCCACACAAGAACAATTGATAAACCGCTTTTGCAAACACCTTATTTCCGGAGGCTATATCTTTCTGGGGCACTCTGAAACCTTACATGGGCTGAATGTGCCGCTTACACAGGTGGCTCCTACCGTATATATAAAAACGGTTTAACTGGTTAAGCTGGAGTGAATTATGAGTAAAAAAATTAGAACGCTTATTGTTGATGACTCCGCTGTTGTCAGGCAGGCGATGGTGGAAATTCTGTCGGCCGACCCCAATATAGAAATAATGGCCACTGCAGGCGATCCGATTATTGCGGCCGAAAAAATTCGGCATGAGGTTCCCACTGTTATTGTGCTGGATATTGAAATGCCGAGAATGGATGGTATTACGTTTCTTCAGAAATTAATGAGCCAGCACCCTATCCCGGTGGTTATATGTTCTAGTTTGACAGAAAAGGGCTCCGAAACCGCACTTAAAGCGCTGGAATATGGTGCTGTCGAAATTATCGAGAAGCCCAAGATGGGGGTAAAACAGTTTATTGAAGAATCCAGGATAAACATCTGCGATGCAGTAAAAGCAGCCTCGGTTGCCAGGTTTCAGCGTAACTATGGACATAGAAAGCCGATAAAAGCGCTACCTTCAGTACACAAAGCGCAACCCAAACTTACAGCGGATGCGGTTCTTGCAAACCCTAAAACCAAATCCATGATTCGTACAACCGAAAAGGTGGTTGCAGTGGGGGCATCTACCGGCGGAACAGAAGCTCTAAGGGAATTTTTAGAGGTTTTGCCACATGACGCACCTGGAATAGTGATAGTTCAGCATATGCCGGAACATTTTACCTCCGGGTTTGCAAAACGCCTGGACGGTATATGCCGGATCTCGGTTAAGGAGGCTGAGGACAACGATACTGTTCTACCGGGCCGGGCCCTGATCGCCCCGGGAAATCGTCACTTGCTTTTAAAGAGAAGCGGTGCAAGATATTATGTTGAAGTCAAGGATGGACCGCTTGTCTGTCGTCATCGGCCGTCTGTGGACGTTCTTTTCAGGTCTGCGGCCAGGTATGCCGGGGTAAATGCTGTTGGAGTTATAATGACCGGCATGGGAGACGACGGCGCCCGCGGTATGAAGGAAATGAAGGATGCGGGAGCAACCACGATAGCTCAAGACGAGGCCACGTGTGTGGTGTACGGCATGCCCCAAGAGGCGGTCAAGATGCAAGCAGTGGACGCTATTCATCCGCTTCAAAACATAGCCGCGGCTATATTGAAAGAATGCAACTGATCTGTTTTTTTATTTAAGTATAGACTTGTAAATGCCGATATAGTTAGTATTGTATAGTTACAGTTGTTCATTAAATTTGGTTAAATCGATCATTCAAAATCATTTGCGCGGTTGCTTTATAGCGCTGTCACCCCCCAAAGAAGGAGAGCAGATATGAAAAAATACACCCTATTGCTAATGCTGGCTGTTTTAATAGCAGGATGTGGAGGCAACATTTTTGAATCCTTTGAGGATAAAAAAACCAAGGAAGGCATAGACTTTAAGATTTCAAGAGATGTTGATGCTGAAAACTGGGAGGATGTGCTTAACAACCCTAATGCAAGCGCTATGGAGTATTCTGCAGCCGCAATGGGTTTGGCGGGCTTTGACATCGAAGAGGTTGTGAATGCTCTTTCTAACGTGGACAACTCCAGCAGCACAAGCGACCTCGGTCCTTTTGCGGATATCCCCCTAAACCCTGAAGCTCTTGATGAATTAGCTTTGGCCAAGGTAAAGTTGCAGAGCGAACTTGAAAATAATCCTAATGATCCTGACCTTGCCTACCAACTTGTTATGGTTTCCCTTGTGGATGCAGCAACGCAATTGGCTTATGGTGTGCAGCAAATTGGTGGTGACATATCAAACGGTATAGCTACAGGTGATGCAAAAGCCCTTGCCAACGACGCTGATGTGATCAATGAAATTGTTGGCGCTGTGGCTGAGGATGTCAAAAATGTTTTAGAGAATGTCATTGATGCCGGTTTCAGCACGGATGTAACTGATGAGATTAATAATATCGTACTGGGAGATGCCACTACTCCTGGAATAAACTATGATGGAGTGGGCGATGTCAGTGCAGACGACCTTACTAACTATCTTGCAAATTATGAATCGGGGGCATAATAAGAAAATGATAATAAAAAAAAATAAAACACTGATCGTATACGCTTTTATCACCGGCGTTTTTATGCTGGCTGCCGGTTTTTCTACCGCTTATGCCCAGACAAGCAGCTATTCCCGTCTTTACAGAGGAATGCGTTCGCTTGCCATGGGTGGAGCTTTTACGGCGGTAGGCGGGGATGTAGAGGCTGTTTTTTATAATCCTGCGGGTCTTCATGACATGGGAGTTCAGATTAATGTACTAAATCCTCTGCTTGAAGGTAACAGCAATGTGAAAAACCTGTCTTCAGATATCAGTGACGCGCAAGATGTTCCGGATGTCGATAATGCAAGGGAAGATGCGCTTATTGATGTTTTCACAAAAAATCAGGGCAAACTTATGTATGCCAGAACCTCCATCTTTCCAAATGTGGCTGTTAAAGATTATGCCATTGGTTTTCTCGGGCAGGGAACTGTTGATGCCCGCCTTCGCAGTCCTAACTTAGGCACTGTTTTAGAGATAAGCGGGGGTTACGAATATGGACCGGTGGCCGGAGCTTCATTTGCCTTGCCTGTTGATGGATTAAGAGTTGGTGTTGGCGGAAAATGGATTCAAAGGACTTGGTTCAAGGAGACACTTACAATAACGGATCTTGTTGCAGAGGACCTTGGAGATACCCTGACGGATAGTATTTCTACAAATTCCGATTTCAGCCTTGACCTTGGATTGCTCTATGACCTGGATGTTCCGGTTTTGGCGTTTCTGAACCCTGTAGTCGGTTTTTCCATTCTTGATATTACCGCACTGGACTTCGGCGATGGCGGAAAAATTCCGACCAGGGCGAATCTTGGTTTTTCGCTTAATCCAAAGTTGCCGATACCCTATCTTGCCGACCTGATATTAGCTTTTGATATTGAAGACATTACAAGAAATTTCGAACAGGACAAAAGTGTCTGGAAAAGGGTTCATATGGGAGCGGAAGCAGGATTTCTGGATCGGCACATTCTGCTAAGACTTGGACTAAACCAAGGTTATGCAACCGCCGGAGCGGAAGTGGATCTTTGGTTTCTTCGTCTTGGCTATACATACTACTCTGAGGAAGTCGGAGCATATTCAGGACAGGAACAGAGCACAAGACACCTGGTTCAGTTAGCTCTAGGCTGGTAGAAGGAGTAATAGTTCACTGCAGAGACGCAAAGAGCGCAAAGGATTGCTCACTTTTTAATCCTTATGCGTCTTTGTGGTGAGTGAATTGTTACATTTCAGACAATCTCATAATATTTTTAAAATCCTTGAGACGTTTTATGAACTTATAATCTGCGGTAATAAAGGGTTTCTTTTCTGTCTGAGATAATGCCAGGAAGTATGCATCATAGACAGTAACATTATATTTAAAGGCTATCTCAACAGCACGTGTTATTACGATTGCCTCCACCTTCCTTACGTCAAGGCCAATATCGATAACACTTTTTATCGCATCCTTCACATCTTTATCTGTAAACTGCGTATTGTATCGAAGGGCATTGGCTAACTCATAAAGCATCAAGTCTGGGGTGATTATTGAACATTTATTTGTCAGAATATTGTTTCTCAGGTTGAGAGCCTTGTCGAGATCATCCTCGTCGTATTCGCTGAACCATTTGATGATAATTGATGTGTCCAGCACATAGGTTTTCACTTTGGCATCTCTCTCCATTTTCTCACTTCAGATGTTCCATCCCACTTGCCGCTTTTTTTTCTAAGCCTGTCCTGTATATCTATTGCGTGCCTTACGCGCTCTTTTCTCAGACGTTCCTCGACCCTGCGCTTATGTTCCTCGATAAGTTTCTCCGCGGCCTCCCTTAGCAGGCTGCTTCTACTTTTGTGCTCATCTTTGGCGATTTTATCAAGTTTTTTGATAGTATCCTCAGGTAAAATAGTGTTTATTCTTATCATGATCTTTCCTCTTGTAACCTTAATTTTTGAAGGCCGAGGAAAGCAGCGCCCCAAAGACCGCTGTTTTCATCCGTGATAAGAAATACCGGGATTTTTCTCAAAAGGTGTCCCATGGTACTGGAACTATGAAACTCTCTCTTAAACTCTTCATGGGTCACCAGTTCTGGAATCTTTGCAGCCAACCCACCGGCAATATAAAGACCACCTAAAGACAGGGTAAGAAGGGCGTAGTCCCTGCAGACCCTTCCATAGAATCTTGCGGCCCAGGCCA
>JALUUO010000018.1 GCA_027021335.1 Nitrospirota bacterium | reverse complement strand
CTTATCTTTATTGCACTGGGCTTTCCCGTCTCCCTGGAAATACCACGCCTGAAGGGGTTTAATTTCGTTGGAGGTATCGCGGTTATCCCCGAGCTGGCCGCCCTGTTGATCGCTCTTACCATCTATACCGCAGCGTTTATCGCAGAAATAGTGCGCGCCGGCATTGAAGCGGTCGGTCCGGGGCAGACCGAGGCAGCCTATGCCCTGGGTTTGCGGCCCGGTATTACATTACGTCTTGTTGTGATTCCACAGGCCATGCGAGTGATTATTCCACCACTGACCAGTCAATACCTGAACCTGACAAAAAACTCATCCCTGGCCACGGCAATCGGCTATCCTGATTTGGTGTCGGTCTTTGCCGGCACCACCCTGAACCAAACAGGCCAGGCCGTTGAGGTGATCGCAATAACCATGGCGGTGTACCTTAGCATAAGCCTGGTAATATCGATCTTCATGAACTGGTATAATCTTAAGTCTTCAACTTAGTTGCAATTTTTTACAAATTTTTTACAAGGAAAGGAGCCACATGGCATACAAAGACTTACGTGAATTTATAGATATTCTTGAAGAGAAAAATCTTATTCATCATATTAAGGTAGAGGTTGATCCGATACTCGAGATCTCGGCCATCACCGACCGGATGTGCAAAACCCCCGGCGGCGGCAAAGCCCTTTTCTTCGAGCGTGTAAAAGGCTCGGCGTTTCCGGTTGTCACCAACCTTTTTGGCTCTTTTGAGAGAATGTGTCTCGCCTTTGAAATAGATCATATGGACGGAGTGGCCGAGCGTATAGAAGAACTCCTCACCCAGGCACCGCCTAAGAGCCTGAGTGAAAAGCTTGCCATGCTTCCCAAACTTCTGGAGATGTCCCGCTGCCTTCCAAAAAGAGTCAAAAAGGCTCCATGCCAGGAGGTGATCGAGCAGGACAGCCCAGATCTTTCAAAATTTCCTATTCTTAAGTGCTGGCCCGGCGATGGCCAATCCGGTGACGAGGGCCGTTTTATCACGCTGCCAATGGTTTTTACAAAGGATCCGGAAACAGGCATACCCAACTGCGGGATGTACAGAATTCATATATACGATAAGAAAACCACCGGCATGCACTGGCATATTCACAAAGGAGGCGCGCGCCACTACGACAAGCACGTGGCCGCAGGAACCCGCATGCCTGCCGCCATAGCGGTGGGTGGCGACCCGGCCGTGATTTATTCATCAAGCGCTCCGCTGCCCGAAAACCTGGACGAAATGCTGTTTGCCGGTTTTCTCAGAAAAAAACCTGTCGAGATGGTTAAATGCATCACCTGCGACCTGGAGGTTCCGGCCCATGCCGAGCTTGTAATAGAAGGCTACCTTGAACCTGGCGAGTCTAAAATCGAGGGTCCCTTCGGCGATCACACCGGCTTTTATTCGGCCGCCGACCTCTACCCTGTCTTTCACGTAACCTGCATCACACACAGGAAGGATATGATCTATCCGGCCACTATCGTGGGCAAGCCTCCAATGGAGGACTGCTACATGGGCAAAGCTACCGAGCGTATATTTCTTCCGCTTATAAAACTTGATTTTCCGGAGATCAAGGATATGCATCTGCCAATGGTAGGGGTGTTTCACAACTGCGCTATAATCTCGATAAAAAAGAGCTATCCCGGCCAGGCGAAGAAGATTATACACGGGTTATGGGGCAAGGGACAGATGATGTTTGCCAAGCTGCTGATCGTGGTGGACGATGATGTGGATGTCCAGGATCTCTCCTATACCGCTTGGCGCGTGCTGAATAATGTCGATTGGAAGCGGGATACGGTTATAGCAGACGGGCCGCTTGACGATCTTGATCATGCAGCCAACTGGCCGCGTTACGGCTCGAAGATGGGCATAGACGCCACACGGAAGAGCCGGGAAGAGGGCATGATGCGGGAGTGGCCGGACGAGATTTTTATGAGCGAGGCTATAAACAGACTGGTAGATTCCCGCTGGAAGGAGTACGGTTTTTAAAGCCAACATAACCCATTAGACGAAATAAAACCAATGAAACTAACTCGTTATCTCCGGATGATTAAGATCGAGCACTCGGTTTTTGCTCTGCCGTTTGCATTTGTGGGCGCGCTGATAGCTGCGCGTGGAGTCCCGCAGTGGAGCAAGGTCGGCTGGATCACTCTTGCCATGGTATCGGCCAGGTCAGCGGCCATGGGGCTGAACCGGGTTATAGACCGGCAGATAGATGCCGCAAACCCACGTACAAAAAACCGCGAAATCCCTTCAGGCGTAATACGTGTGGGCGAAACTGTCATGTTTATCGCGGTATCCCTGGCTGTTTTTATCTACTCCGCATATAGTCTGAATCCTCTTTGTCTTTGGCTTTCTCCGGTTGCTATAGCTGTCTTGGTTGTTTACTCCTATACAAAGCGCTTCACCTGGGGCTCGCATTTCGTGCTTGGCCTGGCAATTGCCGGCGCACCGCTCGGCGCCTGGATAGCCGTGACCGGATCGTTCGACCCGCGAATACTCGCGCTGGGATTTGCCGTGATTTTCTGGCTTGCCGGTTTTGATACCCTTTACGCCCTGCAGGACATGGAGTTCGACCGGTCATTCGGGCTTCACTCCATACCACAGCGCTTTGGTGTCGGAGCTTCAATCCAATTTGCTCGAATCGCACATGTTATAACCTGGTTTCTGCTCGCATTTACCGGCCTGCTTTTCAACCTCAGCCCTTTTTACTGGATCGGCCTGTTATTCGTAGCCTGTCTTTTTTTCTACGAGCATTCACTTGTAAAAAAAGACGACCTGTCAAAGCTCGACATGGCTTTTTTCAACATGAACGGATATATCAGTATGACGGTTTTTGTATTTACTCTACTTGGATACATCTAGACTGAATCTTAATAACGGCGGGAACCTCAGACACGATAAATTGAAAGAATTGAAAGACCCGTGATAAGTCGAATATTTATCACGAAGAAAGCCGACAGGAAATCCTCTGCAGGGAAATAAACTCTACTTATAGAACTTTTCGTAAAGGCCGGCATAGAGTGTGGTTTTGCCCTTGCCGTAACTTATCAGCCCTTCTTTTTTTAGTTTGTTCATAATTCGAATAGCGGTCTCCACCGTGGTTCCAACCATCTCGGCAATCTCCTGCATTGTAAGGCCCATCTCCATTACGATCGTATCTCCGCTGCTTTTACTGCCTACTCTATCACCGAAACGGATAAGCAGAGAGGCTACTCTCCGCTCGACCCTCTCTACGGAAACACTTCTTAACATGTCATAGGCATTTCTTAGGCGTTCGCCAAAATAGATATTCGCCTCCAACGCCAAAACATGAAACCTGTCTATAAGCTCAAAAAAAGTAGTTTTTTCTGTCCATAAAACCGTAACATCTTCCATCGCCTGGGCCGATGCCGGATAGGGACGGCCATCCAGAACCGCTATACCGCCAAAAATCTCAGGCGGCAGAATTATCTCCAAAATTACGTCTTTGCCTTCTGGTGTATGCTTTACTATCTTTACCCGGCCTTTACCGGCCAGGTAAAACCGGTCGGAATCTTCACCTTCCATAAAAACATACTCGTCCTCTGCAACCTTCTGCATTTTAAAAAGAGCAGAAGCTTCGGACAGCTCATCACCGGACAACCGGCAGAAAAGCTTGTTAGCCTTGAGCGTTTCCGTAATTAGATCTTTCATGCAGTTTGCTCCGCTTATTTAAGCGCTTATAGCGCATAAAACAATACGACAAAACAGGCTTACGGGCTTCCAATTAGTTTGCGGATCATCTCTTTCAACTCAGCCAGGTCGGATGATTTTACCAGGTAGGCCTCTGATGCCCAGACAGCAAAATCGTCACGGTAATCATAAGCCGTGGACATGATAACAGGAAGTTGCGGATTCTTTTCCTTCATTTTCCGAAGGACCTGAATGCCGTCTATGTCCGGCATGAGAATATCAAGGGTCACCAGGTCCGGCTTGACCGTTTCAAATTTCTCCAGCGCTTCGGTACCGGAACCTGCTATATGTACATCGTAACCCGCCTCCTCCAGTTCGGCCTGATACAGGAGTTGAATCCGCTTATCATCGTCCACTACCAGAATCTTCATTTTATTCCTCCTCCAGGGGCAAATATATTTTGAAGGTCGTTCCGACGTCCACCTCTGATTTCAGTTCAATTCTGCCACGATGCAGATCTATAATTCTCTGGGTTATCGCCATACCCAGACCGGTACCGGAAATCTTGGTGGTAAAAAACGGATCAAAGATATGCCTCTGCTCGTACTCCGTCATACCAGTCCCGGTATCCTGAACTTCGATAACAGCCTCTTCTTCAGTAGAATACAGGCTTATGCGCATTACTCCACCGTTCTGCATTGCCTGCTCTGCATTGGCTATAAGATTAGTAAGCGCTTCTCTTATTTTATTAGAATCAACAGGAACTTCAAGTGAAACTTCTCTGTAGTCCTTTTCGATCGAAATCCCCCGCTCCTTAAGCGATGGCGAAAAAAGCGAAATGAGCTGATCCATAATCTCGACAAGATCTCCTTTTACTAAAATAATCGGAGTCTCGCGCACAAATCCGAGCATGTCCTTCAGAATAACCTCAAGGTGATTCACCGAGTCAACCATAATAGTAGCATAATCTTTAAGCGGTCCTTCCAGTTTCTTCTCGAGCCTTCTGGCAAAGCCGCCAACGGATATAAGAGGATTGCGGATTTCATGAGCTATCTTTGCAGCCATCTCTCCAAGCGCCGCTAATTTTTCAGCCTTGAGCAATTTTTCCCTCAGCCGTTTAGATTCCGAAATATTCCTCGCAACATGCACCGTACCTATCATACCGCCATAAAGATCGAAAATAGGTGAGGAGGAAATAAGATAGGTTCCTCCCGGAAAAAGATCTTCCAGTTCCTCCACGTATGACTTACCGGTCTTAATAGTCTTTGCATGCGGACACTTGGGACAGGGCTCATCTGTATGGTGAAAAACCTCGTAACATTTCTTTCCAACCATCTGTTTTTCAGTCAAGCCCACTATTTGTTCCACAGCCCTGTTGACCTTTTTGATGGTAAAATCCTTATCATTAAAATAAACCATATCAGAGATTGATTCAAAAATATTCTCGAGTTCGGCCTCGGCCATCGAGACCTTTTCGAAAAGACGGGCGTTTTCTATGGCGGAAGCCACGTGATTGGCAAAGCCCGATAGAAAACGTATATCGTCTTCGGTTATAGGTCGCAGGTTAAAGAGGTTGTCCACCCATAGCACACCAACAACCCTGTTCTGGGAAATCAAAGGAATAAGTGCAAAGGCTTCGGTACCCAGCAGTTGAACCAATACCGGGTCCACCCGGGCATCAGATCTGACATCCAGAACGTTTATAGCTCTTTTCTCCCGCACAACTGTTGTTAGGATACTTTCGGAATCGCTGTTCATCGGGATCTGTAAATTTTTTGCTAGATCGTCAAGAAAGGATTCTTTCTGAACCGGCGAAGAGACTATATCCTTCATTATGTCTTCCAGTGTCTTACGCTCCATGGCCAACTCGCCCCAGACCCTCCAGGCCTCCTCCAGGCTGCCTGGCCCCACACCCATTACACCTTTGATAAGGTGGGCTTCTTCATCCACCTCAAACAAAAGAGCACGATTAAAGCCCAGGCCGTCAGACATGGTAACAGCCGTAAGCATCATACGGAGCAGCCTGTTTATATCCAAAGTAGAGCGCATTGCGTTACTTATAAAAAGAAGACGTGAGAGTTCCTGGTTTCGGCGCGTCAACTCCTGCTCCACCCGGCGTTTGTCAGAAATATCTCTCGATATGCCGCTTACCCCTATAACCTCACCACCTTCATCAAGAATTGGCGACAGGGTAAGGCTGACCTCTATCAGTGAACCGTCCTTATGGCGCCTCAGCGTCTCAATATCGCGAAGTGTTTCCTTGCGCTTTATCCGTTCAGCGTTTTCCGCCTCGGTGGGCAGAAGAAAATCGGGCAACACTGGTATCGGCTTATTCAAAACTTCCTTGGCAGTATATCCATAAACCTTTTCGGCCCCCTTGTTCCAGGACGTTACAAGCCCGTTCATATCTGTGGTAATAATAGCATCAGCCGAGTTGGCAATCAGTGACTCCAGGTACTTTTTCGTCTGATTCACCTCACTGTAAAGCGATAGAATCTTTTTCTGAGCGTTCATACGTTCGGTTATGTCCTGAATAAAAACTATAACTTCCTGTACATCACCTTTTTCATCCCTCATAGGATACGTGGTTATTTCCGCGTAAAACTGAATTCCTCCGGCGCTGCCTTTGTGGGGAACCTTAGTGGACCTTCCTGTTTCGAAAGCGGCTTTTACCGGGCTCTGAAGGCAGACCTCAAAACCTTCGCCAAAAACTTCACCGCATCTTCTTGAAACAAGACTGTCTGCGTCACTTTCGATCCAACGCTCCACGTACTTATTGGCCGACAGAATAACCATGTTTCTATCCACGGTAACTATACCGCCCTGCACACTCTCGAAAAGCGTCTCGAGGCGCTGTCCAGCCATACGAACCTCTTTTTCCCTAAGCTTTTCTTCATGGTAGAGCCTGGCGTTTTCGATAGCGATAGCGGACATCGAAGCTACGGCTGAAAGTGTCTCTAAGTCATCGTTGGTGAAAGTCGTCACCCTGCCGTTTATGCGTTTGTTGTAGTGGCCTATAGTACCGATGACATGCGTGCCCACCTTAAGCGGCACCGCCATAACAGACCTTGCTTCCACACCAGAAATACGGGTATCCAAAGGCATCTCCCTTGTATCTTCCACAAGCATCGGTTTACCCTCCTGTGCAACCTTGCCTGCGATTCCCTCGCCAAGGGGAAGAGGCTTTGTTACATCAAGATCTTCAGGCAATCCGTAAGAAGCCTTAATTATAAGGGAATTCTCCCCCTCCAACAGCCACACAATAGCACCTTCGGCACGAAGCAGCTCAGCAGTTCTACAGCATATATCGGGCAATAACCGGTCCAGATCCAAAATTGAGTTGATCGCCATGCCCAAATCATGAATAACGTTTAGACGCTGCAACTGCCGCCGCATATTCTCGTAAAGCTCAGCATTGCGAATGGCACCGGCCACGTTGTGGGAAATGAGTGTCAGCAGGTCTGTTTCATCACGGGAATAGTTATATACTGCCCGTGTTTGTAGAGTAATAACGCCAAGTGCGGTCCCTTCACGCACAATCGGTACCGCCAGCATAGAGGAAAACTCGGCCTCGCCCGTTATCGGGACATTTTTAAAACGCGGATCCCGTTTTACATCAGGCACAGGTATCGGCCTAAGTTCCTTTGCCGCCCGCCCCACAATACCTTCGTTCAGGCTCAAACGCACCTTGCCGATCGATTCCGCCTTTAGCCCATTTGTCGCCCGAAGAACAACCGACTTTCGGTCATCAGAAACCAGGTAGATGGAACAGACATCCCTATCAAGCTGCTCGGCTACAATCTCGGTGATCATCTGAAGAATGGACTGTATTTCCAGTGTAGAGTTGGCCACTCTGGAAACTTCCATCAGCGTCTCGCTTTCAAGAAGCTTGGCACTCAGCCTCGTATGCGATCTGCCCAGCACCCTGGCCATCTCGTTGAACGTAGAAGAGAGTGTGCCGAACTCGTCCTTTCTGTGCATCTCTATCCTATGGTTAAAATTACCCTCACTTATTTTTTTTGTACCTTCCACCAAGGCTGTAATCGGCTCGGTTATCCAGTGCGCCACCCTGACAACAAAGTACGAGGTCAGGGCCAAAACCAGGAAAAACGTAAGAACCAGAAATCGGTAAAGTTTGATCTGAAGAACATCACTTTCGGCAAGAGCAAGTTTAGCTCTGGATTCAGCAAGTTGATCCAAGCTTTTACATAAACCGGAAAGCTCTTTCTCAAAAACTTTGAAAAACTTCAGAAGATCCCTTATCCGCCCGGAAGACAGGTAAGGATCCAGTGTCAATAGCTCGTCACTTAATTCCTGCATAGAGTTCAACGTGCCGTTTATTTTAAGAATCAACGCATTTTCCTCAACACTGTCAGCTGCTGCCCTGGCCTTTGCAAGCGCTGTCTTAAGCCGTGGATAAACCGCCTCAAGCTCGGCCCTGGCAACCGGATCGGTTGTGTATACCCAGCGCTGAGGAATTATCATGAACTCTGTTACTTCAACCCTTAGGTCGTTGAACTTGTTTCTTGCTACATGGGCATAGTTCAACCGGTTAAGATCACGCCTTATGTTATAAACAGCGTCCGAAGCAACCCAGCCTATAAGGCAAATGACCAAAAGGTAAAAAACTGCAAAAAGAGCTAGACGCTGCTTAAGTGTCATGGATCCGTCTGGTTGCAGAAAGTGTTTTTTCGTAAAGTTCCAGATACTGCCGCACGCGCCCGGACCATGAAAAGTCAATAGACATTCCATTTCGGACCACCATCTTCCAGTGCGCCGGCCTGCGGAAGCCATTAAGAGCACGATTTACTGCTGCAAAAAACGAGCGGGCAGTGGAAGCGGTAAACAAGTAGCCATTCTGCCGGCTTCCCTTTTCGATCACCGTATCTGCCAACCCTCCCGTCTTACGCGCCACCGGCACTGTTCCGTAACGCATGGCTATCATCTGCCCAAGTCCGCATGGCTCGTACCTGGACGGCATAAAAAATATATCCGCACCACCGTATATGCGATGCGCAAAATCCTCGTCAAAACCAATCTTCACATGCAAACTTTTTTTGTAACTATTCATAAGCTTGAGCATCTCCTGCTCAATAGGCTCGTCTCCTGCACCCAGCACAACCATTTGTATCTCACCTTTTTTAAGCAGTCTGTTAGCAGTGGCAACGATCAAATCGGTCCCTTTCTGTTCTGACAGGCGTGTAACCAAGCCAACAAGCGGTTTTCTTTTCAAGGGTCTAAAACCGCATTCTCGCTGCAATGCGGCCTTGCATGCTTGTTTTCCGGTCATATCGTCAAGGCTGTAGCCGGCCGTAAGGCATGGATCGGTGGCAGGGTTCCATTTGGATGTATCTATTGCATTTAAAATACCGCTTAGGTCAGCCCTTCTTTTACGAAGAATACCGTGCAATCCAAACCCATGCTTTTCTGTAAGAATTTCGCGTGAATAGCCGGAGCTTACCGTCGTAATCTTATCGGAATAAACAATACCGGCTTTCATGAAATTTATCTTGCCGTAAAACTCGAGCCCTTCCATATTAAAAGGCTCCCATCCTAACCCAAGAAGCGGCATATCCAGATGCCAGAACCTGCCCTGATAGCCCAGGTTGTGAATCGTAAAGACCGAGGCTGTATTACCCATGTAATGCCGGTACAGGGTTTTCATATACAAAGGTACAAGCCCGGTCTGCCAGTCATTGCAATGTATCACATCAGGAGATAGCTTTAATCTGCGGACCGTTTCCAGAACTCCACGGGAAAAAAAGATAAAACGAGATGCATTGTCCAGGTAATCACCGGCATGGCTGCCGTAAAGGCCGTCACGATCGAAAAACCGGTCGTTTTCTATAAAGTATACCGGCAGGTTTTCTTCTGTCCCAACAGCCTGCCAAACCCTTCCTGCTTCCATGCTGCTGCCAAGACGGATCGAAAATCTGACACTAAGCAGCTTAAGCTTGAACCTTTGCCTGACCGTGCGATAAAGCGGCAGTATAACCGAGGCTTCAACGCCCTGCTTCCGGAACTCCACGCCAAGCGCTCCGACCACATCCGCCAGCCCGCCGGTTTTTGCATAAGGAACCGACTCGGATGCAACAAGCAGAATTTTCATATCCTGGCGTCGCGAAGAAATTTGGCCGCCTCCTCGGGCGGCGTAGGGTTTATATGAAAACCGGAACCCCACTCGAAGCCGGCAAGCTTTGTAAGCTTAGGCATAATTTCTATATGCCAATGATAATAGTCGTTAACCTCGTTGGTGAAAGGGGATGTATGGATAACAAAATTGTAAGGTGGATTGTCCAATGTTTTGTCTATTCTGCGCAAAGACTGCTGAAGGATCTCTGCAAGACCGGCATATTTGCCTTCATAAGCATAGTCAAAGTGCGACTCATGCTGTTTAGGAAGAATCCATGTTTCAAAAGGCACTCTTGGAGCATAAGGCGAAAGCGCAATAAAATTTTTATTCTCCCATACCACGCGGGCCCCTGTTTCTAGTTCCTGCCTTACGATATCACAGTAGATGCACCGTTCCTTGTAGTTGTAGTACCCCCTGGCCCCCTCCATCTCTTCCTTTACGAGGGACGGTACAATAGGCAGTGCGATAAGCTGAGAATGAGTATGTTCCAGCGTGGCGCCGGCGACTTCCCCCTCGTTTTTAAATATTAAAACGTACTTAAGCCGCTTGTCCTTCTTTAAATCACTCATTCGGAGATGGAACGTCCATAGAACATTCTCTACCGATTTAAGCGGCATAGTAGCAAGGGTTTCCTCGTGTACAGGAGACTCTATAACCACCTCGTGCGCACCTATACCGCTCATCATGTCGTAGACACCCTCTCCTACTCTCTCAAGCATTCCCTCAACATGGAGCGCTGGAAACTTATTCGGAACCACGCGGAGACTCCAGTTACTGGAGTTGGGCGGACTGCCTTCCGGCCGAAAAGCCATGATCTCGGCCGGAGTTGTGTATTCATTACCATGGCAAAAAGGACAAAAACCGCCCTTTTTCCTGGGGGTGCGGGTAGAGAAATCAGACGGGCGCTTGCCCCGTTCAATAGAGATTATCACCCACCTGCCTATGATAGGGTCTTTACGGAGTTCAGGCATAACAAGAAATACCCTCCTTAGTGAAGAGATAGGTTAAAGCTAAGAGCTAAAGGCAAAAGGTGGTGAGCAATCAGACCATGCCCCTCCTTCAGCTATTAACCCTTTCGTATGATTGAGGTCCATTATATCACAGGCATTGTAAAGATAGGCGACATCTCTCAGCTCTTTACCTGACTTGATGCCGCCTCCATGATTTTCTGGATTCGTGGCACCATCTTGGAGGGATCGGGCAGAATACCCTCCATCAGCATTGCGTTTTCGAAGAGTTGCTCGCAGCATTCAGTCACCAAGGGGGAACTGGGATCATTCTTATTGATGGAGACCAAATTTCTTACAAGTGGATTATCTTTGTTAACTTCAAGAACCCTTTTTGCCATCTGGAAGTTGCTATCGATCATACTCATAGCCTTCTGCACCTGTATGCTGGGACCACCCCCACCACCCGGCATCACAAGGATACAAGGGCTCTCGGCAAGCCGCTCAGACGCCTTCACATCCAGAACCCTATCGCCCAGAACATCTTTAAACCTTGCAATAAGTGCGTCAAAGGCAGACTCAAATGCCAGGGTCTCGGGCTTTTTTTCCTTCCGTTCCTTCTCTTCATCCTTGCCTGACTTAATATTTTTCAGGTCATCAGGGGATGCCTGATCCGCCGACTTAAGAGGTTTCTTTTCGAACTCGCCTATTTGCGACAGAACGAAATCATCCACAGGGTCGTAAAGATAAAGCACCTCAACATTCTTTTTGCGGAACATCTCCAGGTGAGGACTTACATCCAGAACCGAACGGTCGGAACCCACAAGGTAGTATATGGCCTCTTGTCCATCCTGCATACGATCCATGTATTCATTCAGGGTAATAAGCTCTTCACGATCCTTTGACGATGAGGAGTTAAAAAGCAGGAGTTTTGCAAGCCTCTGCCTGTTATCATAATCAGTAGCAACCCCCTCCTTTAATATGCGGCCGAACTCCTTGTAAAACTTAATATAATCATCTCTCCGGCCGGCAAGAATGTCTGCCATGTGTTCCAGGAGTTTTTTTACAATATGCCTGCTGATTCTGCGCAGAACGGCATTATCCTGGACCGTCTCTCTTGATACATTAAGCGTGATATCCTCGGAATCGATCACACCGCGGACAAACCGAAGATAGTCGGGAACAAGGTCTTTGCAGTTATGCTGAATAAGAACTTTTTTAGCGTAAAGATCCGGCCCGTGCTCCAACTTGCCCATACCGAGTTTTTCCAGGTTGGTCTTGGGCAGAAACAGTATGGACTTAAACGATAAAGGCGCATCGCTGGCAAGGTGCAGAGTTGTAGCCGGGCCCTCGAATGAGTTGGTCAGAAACTTGTAAAACTCCTCGTACTCATCATCCGAGATTTCGCTCCTGGGTTTTGTCCATAAAGCGGACACCTGGTTTGCCTCTTTTTCACCAACATAGATCGGGTAGGGGACAAAGTTGGAGTACTTTTTGATGATCCCCTCGATCCTGGCCGCATCAGCGAACTCGGCAGTATCGTCTTTAAGCTGAATCTCTATCCTGGTGCCGCGCTTATCCATCTCGACATCCCGAATCGTGTAGCCGCCTTCACCGGTAGATGTCCACATCTGGGCAGGTTCGTCCTTCAGATACGATTTAGAAAGCACACGAACCTCGGAGGCAACCATAAATACGGAGTAAAACCCAACCCCAAACTGACCTATAAGGTTAAGGTCATCATCCTGCTTTTTTTCAGCAAGCTGCTTAAGAAACTCCATGGAGCCGGACCTGGCGATAGTACCCAGGTTCTGAGCCAGCTCAGCCCTGGTCATACCAATGCCTGTATCTGTGATCGAGATGATTTTATGTTTATCATCAATCTCGATCCTGATTTCCAGGGGTATGTCTTTTCCCCCGGCCTCCGGACTTGTAAGATTTAAAAAGCGCATCTTATCAAGCGCGTCAGAGGCATTTGATACAAGTTCACGTACAAAAACATCCTTTTTTGTGTACAGAGAAAACACCAGAAGATGGAGAAGCTGTTTTATCTCCGTCTGGAACTCAAATTTTTCCTCGTGCATTGTGTCAGTCATTTATTCTCCTTAATATGGTAATATTTGGATTCTGGAAAGATTATATAATATAACTTCTAGACGTGGTCAAGCTTAAAAAATCGCGCTGAACAGACATTAAATTCAGAAAATGGAGAGATATTCTATTGATATTTATAAATAAAGCGCTTATTTTTTTAATATCGCTGATTCTTTTAACCACTGTTTATTCCTGTCAGGATAAGCCGGAGACGCTTGAAGAAGCCACTGACGG
The DNA here is from genome assembly GCA_027021335.1 of Nitrospirota bacterium. Taxonomy (GTDB): domain Bacteria; phylum Nitrospirota; class Thermodesulfovibrionia; order SZUA-242; family SZUA-242; genus JALUUO01. Next base: position 52,507 of record JALUUO010000018.1, on the reverse strand, counting down.
CAGTGCTGCCAAAGATGCTGTTTACGAACCGGATTACGGGGGAACCCTTATCCAGGCCATGTCCGGACGACCCTCGGTGCTGATACCCATGCTTGCCGGTGACAGCGCCTCACACGAAGTAGCCGGACTGATCTTTAACGGCCTGGTAAAGTACGATACAGACCTAAAAATCATTGGGGACCTGGCCAAGTCCTGGGAGATCTCCGAGGACGGCCTCGAAATCGTCTTTCATTTAAGAAAAGACGTGCGCTGGGCCGACGGCAAGCCTTTTACTGCCGAAGATGTGCTTTTTGGCTATCAAACCATAATAGATGAAAAAACCCCCACCGCCTATAAGGAAGACTATCTTCAGGTTAAAACAGCCGAAGTTCTTGATCCATATACCTTTCGGGTGACTTACAGCAAGCCTTTTGCGCCTGCCCTGTCAAGCTGGGGCAGCCTGGTGGTTTTACCCAAGCACCTTCTTGAAGGCAAAGACATAACAAAAATCCCGTATAGAAGAGATCCCGTCGGCCTTGGTCCCTACATTCTTAAAGAGTGGGAAGAAGGGGCCAAGCTCGCTCTGGAATCAAATCATAATTACTTTGAGGGACGTCCCTACATCGACCGGATCATCTACCGGATTATCCCGGACCCGGCCACAAGATTTCTGGAGCTTAAGGCCGGTGGTCTGGACTACATGGGCCTTTCCCCTCTCCAGTACACCAGGCAGACAGACACCAAAACATTCAGGCAGAACTTCAGAAAATACCGCTATCCTGTATTCAGCTATACATACCTCGGATTCAACCTGCAAAACTCCTGGTTCAAAAACATCCAGGTCCGCCGGGCTTTTGCCCATGCAATTGATAAAGACGAGATAATATCTGCTGTTCTTTTCGGGCTGGGTCGGCCGGCAACCGGACCTTATGTACCAAACACATGGCCTTACAACAAGACGGTTAAACAGTATGAATTCGATCCGGAAAAGGCCCGAAGGCTTCTGTCCGAGGCCGGCTGGCAAGACACAAACGGCGACGGCATGGTGGAACGAAATGGCATGCCTTTCGAGTTTACGATCTTATCCAACATAGGCAATGATATTCGTGAAAAAACAGCCGTAATCATCCAACAACGCCTGAAAGACATCGGAGTAAAGGCAAACCTTAAATTTCTGGAGTGGTCCACCTTTATAAACGAATTCATTGATAAGCGCCGCTTTGATGCTGTAATGCTCGGCTGGTCGATCGGGCTCGATCCAGATCAGTACGACATATGGCACTCTTCAAAAACAGGGGAAAAAGAGTTCAACTTCGTAAGCTACTCAAATCCCGAGGTCGACAACCTGCTGGAACAGGGAAGGCGGACCTTTGATATTGAAGAGAGAAAAAAGGCGTATTTCCAAGTACAAGAGATTCTTGCAGAAGAGTTGCCTTACATCTTTCTGTACGTTCCCGACGCCCTGCCGATCATTCACGCACGCGTCCAGGGCATAAAACCAAGCCCTATCGGCATCGGCTACAACCTGCCAAAATGGTTTGTGCCCAAAAAATTACAGAGGTACAGCAGCCTGGAAAAATAGAGAACAACAAACTTCCTCTCCAATTAATTTGCGGCTTTCTTGCCCGATCCGTACTTATACGCTTAACTTATTTCTTAAGAAGCCGTTTTTGTGGAATAAAACTACAGTACCGCCTTTAAGGTCGCTCTCCCGGACAGTCGTATCATATGAGAGTGTACAACCCGCCAGCATCTTGTTTTCATGAAACCATACCATTGTTTCTTTTTTGCAAGGAACGCCATGGATAACAGTATCCTGCCCCAACACCCCCGCCTTCAAGGCGCCTCCCGGGTAAAGCCATACCTGGGTGTTAATTTTTAAGGCGTTTTCTATTTCCGTCACTGACTCTTCGTCAGGACTTCTTTCATAGGACGACAAGCTTCCATCCTTAAAGAGAGTAACCTCTGACCCGGCCAGTAGATATACTCTGCCAAGTTTTACATCTTTTGCAAGAACACACCTGAAAACAGAGCCGTTCTCGTAAAACAAAGTAAGAAAATTTCCTGCGGCATGCAGCTTTCCGGCTGCAAAATCCCTGGCCGGAATGCAGGCGGCAAGACTGCCGTTTGAATGAAATTCCACCTCGGTGCCGGCCTTGCAGTATATTCTGCCGTTTTCCATCAGAGTCTCGCCTGATATACGGCAACGCCAAAGTCTTCCGTTTTCATCAAAGCCTAAAACAGATCCGGCAGGAAACATAATTTTCTGCACTTCGGTATCTTTATCCAGAGTACGGATCATCTTGTTTTACTTAGAATATTTTTTGCTTTCGAAACATCTTTTTTTATCTGCTCAACAAGAGCATACAGAGATTCAAACCGCTTTTCATTGCGTATTTTTTTAATGAAAAACACTATGATCTCCTTTCCATATATATCTTTTGAAAAATCAAATATGTGGACCTCAAGGCAGAGCTCGTGTTTATCAAATGTCGGACGGAAACCGGCATTAACCACTCCATCGTACTGCCTGCCTTCAACAAAAACCCTTACGGCATAAACACCGGGATAAGGCATGATTTCATGAATCGGCTCCAGGTTGGCCGTTGGAAAACCGAGATTTCTGCCCCTTCTGTCGCCGCTTACAACACGGCCGGCTATCGCATAAGGTCTGCCCAAAAGCGTACCTGCATGTTCTACGTCGCCCGCGCTTAAAAGGCTCCTTATTTTTGTACTGCTTACAACTTCGTTTTTAACAGTTACCTCGCGAAGCTCGGTCACGTTAAATCCAAGCTCTTTTCCGAACATCCTTAACCTCTCCAGGTTTCCTTCACGGTTTTTGCCGAACCTGAAATTGAAACCGACAAAGACTTCACTGGCATTTAGGGTTTCTTTAAGAATCTTTTTTGCAAAGTCATAGGCTGTCATAGCGGCTAATTCTCCGGTAAAAGGAATCAAAAGAAGCAGGTCGATGCCCATTTCTTCAAACAGAGCCACTTTTTCCTCGTATGTACTGATAAGCGGGGGACAAGTATCCGGAGACAAGATCTTGAGCGGATGTGGGTGAAAAGTGAAAACTATGCTTGTTCCATCAATCTCATCGGCTTTTTTAACAACACGGCGTATGAGTTCCTGGTGCCCTAGGTGAAGACCGTCAAAGTTGCCAAGCGTTATTACTCCGGCTTTAGAACAACATCCCCGTACCTGCTCCAGGTCGGTTATAACCTCCAGCCTTGGGCCGCCCATCATCATAGAAAGTTCTCTGTAGATGGCCTTGCCGATCTCGATTCCCTGCTCAATAAACTCCGGGCCGTAACGCTTGCCCATCTTGGTTCGGAAAGTGTTCTTAATACGGCGGATGTACTCAAGATTCTGGAGAAAACGGCGATGCAGGTTTTCAAGGCTTGGTCCGCTACCTGATTCCATCATAAGCCACAACGTGTCAGTAAAGTTTTCAGGCCCCCACCTGAATTTATCCGCATCGTATAGCACATCACTTATAAGTTTTCCTTCCGCATCGCCTGGCTTTACGGTTGGCTTAAAGGCTTCATGGTTTTTTATAGCTGTAACTATTCGCTGCTTTTGATCTTTAGAAATATCGAAATTCCTGAGTATAACCATAGCCTCGGCAGCTCCTGCCTCTGCATGGTTTTTCTCGATTCTTTTTATGTCATGCAGCAGTGCGGCAAGCTGAACAATAAGAATAAGATCATCCATGCGCTTGGCCGAAATGTTAAGACCTGCAACTTCGGCCTGGATCAATATGCCTGCGTCGCGAGCCACAGCCATTGCATGTTTGACTCCATGTCCAAGGTTTTCGGCAGACTGGCCTATGAACTTCTTACAGACGGCAAGCTGGCTCGATGTCTCAAGAATCCGGGTCGACCTGTCAGCTTCGGCCTGGTAATTACGGTAAAAAAGCGGTTTTGGCAAAGTGTTGGCAAACTGCTTTGCCTTTTTTCTTAATTCTATTTGTGCTGTTTCAGTCAAAATATTACGTCCTCAGGCATTACCGGTCGGCCCCTCGTCTCTGCCGGTCTCAGAATGATAGGTATCAATAGATGTCTGGAGCACTTCTTCCAGCATTTCAGCCCGTGCACTAGCAACCCTGCTCTCCGGAATCTTAAGTATATCAGCCACTTCCTGTGTGGATTGCTCCTTACTGAAATGCAGATCTGCAATGGCCATCTTCAAGTAATCGTCTATTATTAAGCGCTTGAACTCCTTGTCCTTAATAACGAGTTTCGAACAGACCTCGTCAAAACCCAGGCCTGAGTCCATACCTTCTTTTATACGGGTTATGGATTCCTCGTATATTTGTTCTTCTTCCTCGGAAAAATCAATATTCTCTGCCATTTCTTTTCTATCTTCCACTGTTTCTTTCCATTGTTCTGACATTGGTGTCTCTCCTTATTGAGTTAAATAAACGCCTTGCTTTTCCTGTCGTTGCCTGATCACTTCAAAAATACAGACCGCTGCGGCTGCTGCCACATTAAGACTCTCGGCCCGGCCCGGTATAGGGACCGCAACCGCTTCTGCAAGAACCTTCCGTACCGGACGGCTCAGGCCCTGCCCTTCATTCCCAAATACCAGGCAGAGCGGCCCGGACAGGGATGTTTTATAGATATTTTTTTCAGCAGAGGAGTCGGCACCTATTATCCTTATATTTTTTTCGGTTGACCAATGTACAAATGTACCGTAATCCGCCTGTACTACGGGAATATTGAAAAGACTTCCAGCTGCTGCGCGAAGGGCCTTGGGCATGTATGGGTCGCATGAGCCGGGCAGAACAACCAAGGCATCGGCTCCGGCCGCATCTGCGGTTCTGATAAGAGAACCCATATTCCCCGGGTCTTGAACAGCATCAGCCACAACAATAAAGGCTTCACCTTTAATGCAAACCTCGGCCAGGCCGGAAAGCATAATCTCGGCCACACCAATTATGCCCTGGGGAGTAAGAGTGTTTGAAAGTTTTTTAATTACACGTTCTGAAGCCAGAACTATATCTACCCTGCCAGCCTCTAATTCGGTAATTATTTTTCCCGCTTTTTCCTTCAACTTTTCAAGAAAGGCGGATGACATAAAAACTCTCTTCAATATAACACACTGTGAAGCCAGGGCCACCTCAACCAGGTGAGGCCCTTCGACAAGAAAAACCTTACGACCCTCTCCCCCATGCACCCTCTCATTAACAAGGCGAAGCAGGTTCTTTACCTCTTGGTTGGAAGGACTCGAAATTTCTCTGTATTTGTACTGGTTCACAGGTGTTGCTTTTTCCAGCCTTCAAGCTCCTTGTGGAGCAGGATCATTCTGTCTATAGCCGGAGAGTCCGCCCCCAGTTTTTCTTTAAACATGCGCAGGCTTTCTTCAAAAGAGACTATTTTTTTACCGCGTGTAAGATTGTCGGCATAAGCGATAATTTTTTCTTCCGGTGTCTCAGGTATATGGTCTTTTGCCGGAAGACCCAGAACTGCGGCTTCTTTCGCAGTTACCCCGGCACCGATATGCCGCTCGATTATTCTTTCGATCTCACGGCCGAGCTTAAGCTCTTTGGCCATACGCACGCCTTCAGTAACATGAGCAACCCCGTGAGTTTTGCTCCGGCCGATATCATGCAGCAACGCGCCTCTCATTAACAGGTTCCTGTCTGTATGGATATTTAGTTCATCCGCTATCGAAGTGGCAAGACGACAAACCGCAAGACAGTGTTCGATAACATCCCCGGAACAACCTGCGTTACGCAGAATCTCCAACTCGGCACTATTATCCAGGCCCTTTTTCATCTATGCTTTTAACATCAACGCCCGCCGGGTGAAAATAGTCTTTCCCCTCTGAAAAGGAGCGCTGAATCCATGTTTTTCAAAAATACCTATGGTTTGCTTCATGGCATTGTTTCCGACCTCTATTGCAGGCTCGTAAATCGCAAGAATACCTCTGCTTTTTACCGCTCGCGCTATGACTGCCGCTGCAGTCTCCTGGTTTTGAATCTCATGGAAGCTGTAATACAGAAACGCCACGTCCACGCTTCCGGCCGGAAGAGAAAGTTCTGCAATATCTTCCACATGAATTTCGATGGAAGACTGTTGAGCTGCCTGTCCAAGGTTCATATAAAGCTTATCGGCCATAGCCTTTTGAACCTCCACCGCAATCACCTTACGGGCAGCCCGTGCAAGGGTACCTGTGAAAAAACCGTTGCCACAACCAACCTCCAGGACTACTGAATCCGCTTTAATACCGGCATCACGAATAATACGCATTCTATTAGTTAAAAATTTCCTGACAGGGTTATAAAGCATAAAAGCCATTGATGGAGGACATAATTTTGCCATAGTTATGTTTTCCTTAAGCTGCTCAAGGTTATTCTTGATTATTCTACCGCTGATAAGCGATTATACACTGTTATATACTTTAATTTAATGGCTTTGGCCTTTTTGGGGATCACAAGCAGGCCTTTACTGCGTATAACGGAGGTTTTAACCGCGTTTAAATGTTTCCACAGCTTATTATCAAAGATCTTAAGCTCGATGTTCCAGTCATACAGGGCGGCATGGGGATTGGAGTTTCCCTTTATCCCTTAGCCAGTGCAGTTGCAGCTGAAGGCGGGGCCGGTATTATTTCGAGCGCTGCGCTTGACCGGTTACTCAGTAAGCGCAATAACAAAAAGTATAATGCTTATGAAGCCACTTATGAAGAGGTCTCACTCGCTAAAAGCCGTGGTGGGGTCACTGGCATTAATATCATGGTGGCTTTGGCACGGGACTTCCTGGACTCTGTAAGGGGCGCAATAGACGCTGGGGCGGATATGATAATTTCCGGCGCCGGGTTGCCTATGACTCTGCCGTCGATTGCAAAAGTCAAGCATACCGCCCTTATTCCTATTGTATCATCAGCCAGAGCTCTGAATATTATCTGCAAAAGGTGGCAGCGGCAGGGATACCGGCCGGATGCCGCTATTTTAGAAGGTCCACTCGCAGGCGGTCATTTGGGTTTCCGGGTTGACCAGGTCTATCTAGAGGAAAACCGCCTGGAAAACCTGCTGCCTCCTGTTAAAGAGATCGCTATTAAACACGGCGACTTTCCCGTAATTGTAGCAGGAGGAATATATACGCATAATGATATCATACGATTCCTGGAGCTAGGGGCTGACGGCGTACAGCTGGGAACAAGGTTCCTGGCCACAGAAGAAAGTTCCGCCTCGGATAGCTATAAAGCAGCTGTCCTGAAGGCAAACAGCGAGGACATTATTGTGGCTCACAAACCAGGATCTCCTTGTGGGCTTCCCTTCAGAGTGATAAAGCAGTCGCCAATGTATCAAGATGCTCTTTGCCGTGCCAGAAAGCCGAAGTGCAACAAGGGTTACGTCCTGACAAAAGATAAGTACGGAAAATATACACGATGTCCGGCAAAGGAAGACAATGAGTCCTATTTCTGTATTTGCAACGGACTCACAAGCGCCGCAGACTACAACTCGGACAAGGAAAGACCTATCTATACTGTCGGGACAAACGCTGACCGCATAAACCGCATAATGTCTGTCCATGAGCTGATGAATGAGTTAAAAGGAATTTCTCATACAGATTCACAAAAACTAGGGACCTCAACCGCAGTGAGCCGGCTTTAATCATATTCAAGTTGAGCTCTTTAAGCCTTTTTCAGAGGTCGCACCTGGATTTTTAGCTGCAGCAGCTTGCAAGTCGGCTCCTGTATCAAGCTATAATTAGCGCATGCCTCTTAAAAACCAGTACCAGGTTGCTCTTCCAATATTCGAAGGTCCTATGGACCTCCTACTTCACCTGATTCGCGAAAACAAGCTGGATATATACGATATTCCGATAGCCGACATTACCCAAAAATACCTCGACACGCTAGAGCTCATGAAAGAATTCGATCTGGAGGTGGCCGGAGACTTTCTTGTTCTGGCAGCCACTTTGATACACATAAAGTCACGCATGCTGCTTCCCCCGGATGAACCTGCCAAGGGTGAGGAACCAGAGGACCCACGCACAGAGCTTGTGGAACGACTTCTTGAATTCGAGAAATTCAAAGAAACAACAAAAGATTTCAGGCGGCTCGAGGATGTATGGCGGTTAGTATTTTCACGCCCGCCTGTGGAAGACGACAGGGAAATAATTGTGCAGGAACCTTCTCAACCCATGCTATTTGATTTCAACCTGTTTGATCTTCTGTCAGCTTTCAAGAAAATGCTCGAAAATACACCAGCCGGCATGGGAGAAATAACACGTGAGGTTCTAACCGTTAAAGATAAAATAAACACTATTATAGAACGGCTCGAAGGGCTGGATAACATGCGTTTCGACGATCTATTTATCGGCACCAGAACACGCCGGGAACTTGTCGTTACTTTCCTTGCACTTCTGGAGATTCTGCGACTGGGTCTGGTTAGAGTTTATCAGGAACGACATATGGCATCCATCTGGCTAATAGCCACCAGGCCCGAGATCTAAAAAACCGGCACTACTACTTTAAATTTCTCCCGAATCATCCATTTAAAAGCGCAGCAGCCTCTTTCGCATGATAGGTTAAAATAAGATCAGCCCCGGCACGCTTGATCGAGGTAAGCACCTCCATCATAACTCTATCACCGTCTATCCAGCCAAGTTTGACACCGGCCTTAAGCATGGAATACTCTCCACTGACATTGTAAGCCGCAACCGGGATATCAAAACGCTCACGAATTCTGCATATCACATCCAGGTAAGAAAGAGCCGGCTTAACCATTATTATGTCGGCTCCTTCTTCCATATCCAGGGCGGCTTCATGTAATGCTTCCCTGCTGTTAGGCGGATCCATCTGGTAGGAACGACGGTCACCGAACTGCGGAGTCGACTCGGCAGCCTCCCGGAAAGGGCCATAAAATGCCGACGAATACTTAGCTGCATAGCTCATGATCGGAATATGCTGAAAGCCGTTGTCATCCAGTATCTTTCTTATGGCCGATACCCTGCCGTCCATCATATCCGATGGAGCCACCATGTCGGCTCCGGCCTGGGCATGAGTCAGCGCCTCACGGGCAAGAAGTTCAATTGTCGGGTCATTGAGTGTCTCGCCGTCTGCAACTACGCCGCAATGTCCATGACTGGTGAACTCGCAGAGACAGACATCTGTTATGACCACAAGGTCCGGGAGTGAATCTTTAAGCGCGCGAACCGCTTTTTGAACCACTCCGTCCGGATCGTAAGCGCCTGAACCTAATTCATCCTTCTGCTCCGGAATACCAAAGATAATCACTGCCGGCACACCCAGCCGCCAGGCATCACAAACATTCTCGACAAGCATATCCACGGATTCCTGAAAGCATCCCGGCATTGAGGGAATTTCCTTACGCACCCCTTTCCCGTATGTAACAAACACCGGATAGATGAAATTTTGCGGCGAAATACTGGTTTCACGCACCATGGAGCGTAGAGTTTCACTCCGGCGAAGTCTTCTTGGACGATGAATAGGAAACATAAACTAAGGGAACCTCCGTCTTAATTATACTAATTATTTTAATTATGTGTATTAATGTTTCACAGGCCACCTGCCTGCTTACCGGACCGCGCCTATTCAAGTCGAGCCCTGGCCCGCGGTACAGCCGTAACAATGCTCGCCTACTGCTATCTGTCTTTGCGAGAGGCTTAAGTAGTTAAAATCCCTTATGTGTTGCGGATATTCATCAGCCACAGAAAGACCGATAACCTGATTGAAATCGCAGTCGAAAAGCTTTCCGTCCCAGGCAACGCTGACAATAAATCTGCACATTACGCCTTCAAGCGTATCAGGATTGAAAGAAGATGCAAGCTTATTCAGGTATTGTCCGGCATTGCCGGTTCGCATAAGAAAATCTTTAAACCTGCCTATCGGCATATTGGTGAACGTGTAAAGACTGTTAAACGAAATACCGAATTTGCTCTGTAGTTCCCTTTTATACTCTGCCTCCAGCAGGTCCTGTTGCGGCGGAAGAAAAGCTCCTGGCGGATTGTATACCAGGTTTAACTTAAGCCCTGTAGATTCATGAGCATAACCCAGACTGTTTAACATCCGAAGCGCCTGAATGCTTTTGTCAAAGGTTCCAGCGCCACGCACCCTGTTCACATTCTCTTCCATATAATACGGCAGAGATGCGATAATCTCTACACGGTTGTCTCTGTACAGGTCGGGCAGATTTTCCATCCCTTTCTCGAAGAAAATCGTAAGGTTGCTACGCACAACAACATGTTTGCCCAGGGCCCCGGCACTTTCGACAAGATACTGAAAGCCGGGGTTAAGTTCGGGTGCGCCGCCTGTCAGGTCAAGAACATTGATCTGATTATCTTCCAAATTCTCTTCTAAAACACGGATCACCGCATCAATATTCTCCCTGTCCATCATCTCGGTTCTGATTGGTCCGGCCATTACGTGGCAATGCTTACACAACATATTGCACTTGTACCCAAGGTTAACCTGAAGTACGTCAATATACCCGGCCCGCAGGGTCCCCCTGCCTAGGGCTGCTACTTTGTCGACAAATTTCATGAAGTTCAGACCTGCTTTACATAGACATTTTATCTACTGAGTTATGTGCCTGCAGAGCGTGAATCAGGGAAGCGCCTCCTCGTATGGCAGAGGCCACATGAACAGACTCGGTTACATGTTCGAGACTCATGCCTTCCTCAAGAGCGCTTTTGGTATATGCGTCTATGCAATACGGACACTGAACGGCATGCGCAACACCAAGCGCTATAAGCACTTTTTCCCTTTTAGTAAGCACACCCGGCTTCAAAGCGGAGTTATACCACCGCATAAAATCCTTGAAAAGTTCCGGGCTGTATTTTCCAACCTCGCTAAATCGGTCAAGATCCTCATCATTATAGTAGTCACTCATGCCTTCCCTCCTAAAATTATTTGCAATTTTTTAATAATACATGACAAAAACGGTTGAAACAACCTTAAACCCTCTGCTACTATTGCTTACCATGAACACGGCAAAAAACAGACTTATTGAACTAATAAAAAAGCGCTCTTTCAAAATGACGGAAGAGCCCAGCTTTCATCTCTCTTCCGGTGGCATGAGCCGCTTTTATTTCAATATGAAACCGGTTACACACTCTCCCGAGGGTCTTACTCTAATAGGCAAGTTATACCTGGATAAGCTGAATGAACTAGGCATCAGACCAATCTCTGTCGGAGGCCTTACAATGGGAGCCGATCCAATAGCAGATGCCATAGCCATGGCCTCTTTTACAAGGCAGCCGGCTATTGAAGCATTTGTTATTCGCAAAGAGCCTAAACAGCATGGCATGAAGCTTCAGCTTGAGGGGTATGTTAAACCAGGAGATACCGCGTTGATTATAGACGATGTGGTTACAACCGGAGCATCAACGATCAAGGCTATAGAGATTGCCGAAGAGTTCGGTGTTAAAATCCTGGCGGTTATTGTGCTTGTAAACCGCTGTGAGCAAAATGGCATGGAGAATATCAGCCGCCGGGGCTATCCCACATACTCGATACTTAATATCGAAGATTTTATAGGACAGAAATAAAAGAGAAATGGACCGCGGCTCCTTGCCATAAACCTCTTTTCATTATCTTAGATTTTCTGACAATATTCTTGTGAGTTTTATTTCCAGAGTTCGCCGCACCGACTATATTGTAATAGGCAGTGGCGTTGCAGGCCTCCGTGCAGCTATTGAACTTGCCCCGTTCGGGCGAGTTTTGGTTGTGACCAAAGACAAGCCTTCAGAGTCGAGCACCGAGTACGCTCAGGGTGGCGTTGCGGTCGCTCTAAGCGACGACGACGAAGTTTCTTTCCATTACCGTGATACACTGAAAGCAGGTGACGGGCTTTGCCGCAGCGAAGCCGTGCGGACTCTTGTGGAAGAGGGACCGGACCGGATAACCGAGCTTATCAACTGGGGAACTCAGTTTGATAAAAAAGGTTTCTCACTGGCTTTCACACAGGAGGCGGCTCATTCCAGAAGGCGCATTCTCAGCGCAAAAGGCGATTCCACTGGCAAGGAAATCGAGAGATCTCTTCTTCGTAAAGTAAGAAATTTTAAAAACATAACACGCTATTCTCACTCCTGCACAGTGGACCTGATCGTTGAGGACGGCATCTGCACAGGGGTACTGCTTGTTCGTGGAGACGAACTTATCGCATGTTATGCCCGAGCCGTGATCCTGGCCACAGGTGGGGCAGGACGGCTCTTCTCCCGTACCACAAATCCACCTGTAGCTACAGGTGACGGTATCGCAATGGGTTACAGGGCAGGAGCGGTAGTGGAAGACATGGAGTTCATACAGTTTCACCCTACCAGCCTTTTCGTTCCAGGGGCACCCCAATTTCTCTTAAGCGAAGCAATGCGTGGTGAAGGTGCGGTTCTAAGGAATCAAAACGGGAAACGATTCATGAGCAGGTACCACCCTGACGCTGAATTAGCGCCACGCGACGTGGTCTGCAGAGCGATACTTTCCGAAATGGTGCGAACCAGAACTAAATACGTTCATCTTGATCTAACACACATAGAACCGGCTTTTATCAAAAAAAGATTTCCTAGAATTTACACTACATGCCTGAGCTTTAATATCAACATCACTGAGAAACCGATTCCTGTCTCGCCTTCGGCACATTACATTATGGGCGGCATAAAAACAAACATCAACGGTGAATCGAGTTTAAAAGGACTTTTCGCAGCCGGCGAGGTAGCCTGCACAGGCATACACGGAGCAAACCGCCTGGCATCAAACAGCCTGCTTGAAGGCCTGGTTTTCGGTGCGCGTGCCGGTCAAGCAGCAGTAAAATACGGTGAAACAGTCAACCTGCCCAGAAACTTAAAGCGTATTACACATCCAGAAGCATATGAGATAAAAAAGGGAAATACCGAAAAAATACGAGATAACCTGCGTAAAATCATGTGGCAGAAGGTGGGCATAATCAGATGCGAAAAATCACTTCTACAGGCCCAGAAAAAACTTTCGGCATGGAAACACTTATTGAGTGCATCTCTTCTTACAAGACCTGACCTGGAACTCAAAAACATGCTTACAGTATCTCAAATAATTCTCACATCCGCGCTTCTAAGACAAAACAGCGTCGGAGCGCATTACCGATCCGACTACAAAGAAAAAACTAAAGGCTGGCGCAGGCATATTCGAATTAAGCAGGCTAAGGATGGAGAAATAGAGGCAAAGGGGTAAGGCTAAAGAACTTTTTGTTCTTCACTAGTTTGCCTTTATTCTGTTTATCTGGCTAAGAGCTTCCTGCTTTGCCTTAGGCGAGGGATTTTTCAGATCCAGAACCTGAAGAAAGTATTGGTAGGCCGCAGCAGACTCCCCTCTGCCGTAAAGTATGGATATACCTGCTCCCAGATAGGCCCAATCCAGATATGGACCGGCAGGATGATCAGATATATAACGCCTAAAGAGCAAAAGCGCATGGTCGTACCGATGATGTTTCAGCAGAAAGTCGCCGATCCGCATAATATCATCCGGATTAACCGGTAGTCTCTGGTCTGCTGAGTTAAGGGCGAGATATTCAGCCGCAGCTTCTGTCATATCTCCCGCTGTTACAGCCTCAGCAATACGCTCATGCGTTACCACCTTTCGTCCTTCGCTCTTCGCATCCTGACCTTTGCCTACCTTATTCTGCCTGAAGTCTGCTTTGTACATGGAAAAATCCGAAAAACGATCAAGGCCGTAGGCAACAGCGAGTCCGGCAAGGAATCCACCCAGATGGGCTCCGTAAGCCACGCCTCCACTTTGTTGCGTACTGAAAATGAAAGGCAAAAGATTCTCGACCAGCAGATAAAACCCCAGGACCAGCCGGGCAGGCACCAGAATCACATCCATAAAGAAAGGAAACAGCAGAAACAACATCTTAACCCTGTTTCCAGGAAACCATATGTAATAAAACCCCAGGACTCCTGAGATGGCTCCAGAGGCACCTATCATGGGAGTTTTGGAGTAAGGGACAAAAAGTGAGTAAAAGAGTGTAGCTGCAATGCCGGCGGCCAAGTAAGCAAAAATATAACGCAAAGAACCAAGTTTATGCTCTACATTGTCGCCATAGATCCACAGAAAAAGCATATTTCCTGCAAGATGCATCCAGCCGCCGTGAAGAAACATTGAAACCATTAGTGAGACAAATCCTGGCTCGGCCGGCCTGAATGCGTATTTAAACAGGAACAGATCATATGCATTAACATGCGGTAAAACAGCTCTAAGTGAATATCCGTTAAATTGAGGTATAGAGCGTACGTACTCCATAAAAGCCGGGTCTCCCGGGTCGGCACTTGACAGGGACAAAGGAAGAGTAACCATGAAGAAGACGGCAATGTTAACCGCAATCAGGATATAGTTTATAATAGGCTTTCCGCCGGGGTTCGGAGTATCACCAATAGGAATAATCAAGGAAACTCTCCTGCTAGGCAATCAATAATAAAGAGCCGTTTTTAAATGGACATAAAACGTGATAAAATCAAGTTCATTACTTATTTTAACTTACTTATAATTTTGTAATTATTATATAATTGTAGATACCACAACTGGAAACTATTATGGAAAAAGCAATATTTGAAGTTGGCTTGCCTCTTTCTCTGGAAATACCTAAAAATAAAGGTTGCGTACGTGTTCCTGTGGTTGGTTGGGAACAAAACCAGTATTTTATTGCAAAGCTCCCATCTACCAGGCAGAACCCCTTAAAATTAAAGAGTAAAGACACTTGTCTTATCAGGTTTCTAAAAGGCGATACCGCTTTTGGTTTCGAGACCGAAGTAATCTCTATACAGTTCTATCCAGTTGCGCTGGTATTTTTCAAGTATCCAAACGAGATTGAGGCGGTGGCATTCCGGGTATGTAAAAGGTATAAAACCAACATACCGGCAAAGTTGCTTGACGCCAAACACGTTAACGTTACCCGGGTGGTAATTGAAGACATAAGCGAAAAGGGATGTTTACTTAAGGTATTGGAAGACAGGAAGGTCCATTTTGATGCGGATGCTGATTATCATCTGACGTTCAGGGTTCTTGAGACAACTCTAGAAAACCTAAACTGCCTGATAAAAAACCAGCATAAACGCAATAATTATCAGATGCTCGGAGTGGAGTTCCGCAATCCCTCTGAAAAACAATTAACAATCCTTCAATCTTTTATCAATCTGTTCGAAAAAAGCCAGGACAGCTGAATTTCATCCTTTTCATACTGAAAAAAATAGACAGCCGGACCCGTCTCCCTATTTCACGGCATCCACATCTACAAAAGGCATGGCCCCGGCAGTCACCTTGGGCATACGGCCATCCCATTTTTCTATGGCTTTTAAAGTCGCCTCTATTTTGCGAAGCTCAATGAGATCCTTGCTAAGAACCTGCTTCTGAAGCCGAAGCGCTTCTGCCTGTGCCTTGGCGGCAGCGACTGTCTGCTTGGCCTCGATTTCTATACGCTCAAGATCTCTTACAGCCTTTATCGCCATCTGTTCAGCCTCTTGCTTGGACTCTATAGCGGCAGTAAACTGAGCGGAAAAACTAAAATTCACTATTGAGAAGTCTTCTACCCGAATATTACTTCTGATCAGGCGCTCGCTCAGAAGAGCTTTGGTTTCGCTTTTCACCTTCTCTCTTTTGGTAATGAGTTCTTCGGCTGTGTATTTTGCAGCAACCGCTTTCATCATTTCCTGTACGGCAGGATCAATAATTCGTTCTTTATAAGCAGGGCCAAGTTCCTGAAAAACAATGTTTGCGGCATCCGGAACTATCTGATAATTGATAGCGATTGTAGAAGAAATGTCCTGGAGGTCCTTACTTGCAGCGTCCACATTTGTTTGGGCTTTCTGTATACGAACATCGATCAACTGCACACTCTGAACAACAGGTATAATGAAGTGAAGCCCCTCTCCAAGAACCTGATCCTGCACCTGACCGAAGTTCATAACCACACCTCTCTGCCCGGGCCCTACCGTGACAAAAGGCTTAACAAAGGAAAGAAAAAATATAGCCACAAAAGCTATAAACCCGTACTTCAAGAATGCAGGAACCGGCTGTCCAGGCTTTGGTAAATTGATATTAATAGGGTCTGCCATAAAAATGACCTCCAGAAAAAACGTTTTTTAAGTTCACACCAAGCTTATCACAGCCGCAAAGGATATTGAAACCCTGCTTAACCGGAGCAGCACCTGAAGACTCATAACATTTCATCCTTAGCGGTTAAAGGCTCTGAATACAAGTTTTAGATAAAAAACCTGATAACACCCCGGCAGGTTACAATAACTGTAATGTACAATGTTACCAAGCAGACACGTTCCAAGAGCATCAACAGAAATAGTTTACAATCCAGGTTGATCAATTTACGATGAGGATGTGTGCTAAAATCTTTAGCCATGTACAGACTTTTTATTAAGTATTTTTCACATTTTTTCCTTGTGATCTGCTTGATGCTTTTTTTTTCCTGTACCACCGGGCCGCAGTTGCCCGAACCAAATAGAGTATCAATACCGAAACGTGAATTAACCAAAGAGGAAATTCTCTCTATTTCAAGCTATAGCAGGTTAAAAGCCGTTGTTAATCTTGATATGGAGGCAGCAGGTAAGCTTCTGCTTGACAGTGTGACAGCTGTATTTTATATGGAAGACACAGGCAGAGCCCGGCTACGCATATACAAATTTGGAATGCCGGTGTTTGATATCGTAAACAGGGACGGTGAAGTAAGGAGCAGACCGCCTGAGGAGGCCGAAAAGTACAGTGATTCATTCTCTTTGCTTATGCGAGCTGTTTTTTGGTGGAGATCTATGAACGAGGCTCGCCTGGAGGTTTTAAAAAGCGAGTATTTACTACAAACACCACACCAGGCCGTTTGGTTGAAACGAATGAATCTTCTTCCTGTCAAGCAGGAGATTTTTTCAAAAAAGGGTATTATTAAAATAAGGTATTCAAACCCGGAAGCATTAGAAAACCGGAAAGACTTTCCTTCCAAGATAGAGATTAATTCTTTAAACTACAGGCTGGTTGTAACAGTAAAAAGAGTAGCAACTGATGTTGCTTTTGATAATGATATGTTTGAGTGGCCATAGCTTATAATGTTAGTTACAGGATAAACCGGCCTTTTTTCGTTATCATCCACCCATGGCTTTTTTTAGTCTGTCGATCCTGGCGGCTACATCACCAAAAGACGGATCTGCATTATAAATACCTGTAAATATCTCCAATGCACTTCCGGCATTTCCCGACTTTTCGATAGCGGAAGCAAGATCATATTTAATAGACAGGTACCGGTCATCTGCTTCATCCAGCATATCCATAAGATTTCTGTATTCTGAAATCGCCTGAGCATAAAGGCCTTTTTCCGCATAACACATAGCAAGCATGCTGCTGCCTTGAAAGGAGTCACTCCGGACACTTGAGGCTATTTTGAACTCACGTATGGCATCGTCAAGAAGCCCCATCTCTTTATAGGCGATTCCAAGGTTGTAGTGGGTTTCGAAATCACTTTCCTCAACCTCGTCTTCAACACCCTTCTTGAATGCATCAAAAATGTTTGCCAGTTCTTCGTCTGTATCAGCACTTTTTTCCTGGGGCTTGTCAGAAACAGAGCTTAAGCCCTCAAAAAAACTGTTGGCATCTATTTTCTTTCCGGCTGTTTCTTGGTCATGGTTTTCCTTAATGGGTTCGTCATAAATAGTATTTAGATCCTGAAAGAAGCTGTCAGCGTCTACCTTCTTTCCGGTTGCTTCAGGCGGCGGTGCAGCATCCATCGGCTGCCCGGTGGTGGACGGCGTCTGAGTCAGCTCAGCAAGGCGTTCAATCGGTTCTGCTCTATCTGGAAACATCGAAGCCAGTCTCTTATAGACGCTGATGGCCTCATCCTTCATCCCCTGTTGAAGATAAAATTCCGCCTCAGCAAAATCCTCATCAAACTTTTCATCTGCCGCTGGTGCAGTACTTTCACCCCAGCTCTCAACAACTATTTCACCTTGATCGGGTGGATTCATCATCTGAACGAATTCTTCAAAATCCGGTGAAGAAGATTGGTCTGCATCAATAACAGGGTCTACACCTTCATCATGCAAATTTTCTTCAATAAGCATTTCATCGCCGGTTGGTTCATTGCCGTCACCGGCTTCAACCACAGGCTCAATATTCTGAAACTCATGTACGTCATAGCCTTCTGAAGATATGCCTGATTGCTGATCCGGAAAAGATTCAAGCACGTCTTCCCGTGGCTGCTGCTCTTCTGTAAGCTCTCTGATTTTGGCCTCAATCTCCTCGTTATCAGGAGCCAGAGACTGTGCTTCCTTTAAGATTTTAAGAGCGTCATCTGTCTCACCGGATGCTATCATGCTAAGTCCCAACGACTTAAGTATATCCACCGCACGTTCCACGTCCCCTATCTGTTTGTGTATGGTGGCCTGACGCCTCATAACTTCGCTGCGATACTCCTGAATTCCGTT
Organism: Nitrospirota bacterium; assembly: GCA_027021335.1. GTDB lineage: Bacteria > Nitrospirota > Thermodesulfovibrionia > SZUA-242 > SZUA-242 > JALUUO01. The sequence continues at coordinate 34,112 of JALUUO010000018.1, read as the reverse complement.
GACAAGCTCCAGAAGTTCGAGTGCCTCCTCGTACAGCTCCTCGGCAACCATTGACTCGACAGTAGCACGAATCTGTTCCCAGGCTTCATCAGGCCGATTGATGGACAGACAGATTTCACTCATTAGACGTTGAGCAGCCAGGTTATATTGTTCGGCCTGGATAACGGCCTGGGTGAACTCCAAAGCTTCTTCGGCTTGCCCGGTTTTAAAAGCCACCCTGGCCTTTGCAAGAAGCACCTCTGTATTGTCAGGAATACGTACTGCCGCCCGGTCCAGAACAGACATGGCTTCCTGAAACTGGTGCCTATCGATCAAAATTTTGCTCAACCCGATAAAACCAGCAGGATCAAAGGGATCTACCTCTATAATCTTGTTATAAAGGCGCTCGGCTCTTGCCAAGTCACCCTTCTTCAAGAAGCCGTGAGCGCTTTGCAAATAAACCTTCTTCGCATCAGATGCCAAACCGATTTTGGCATACAAGTCAGCTATTCTGATATATAAAAGAAAATTAGAGGGGGAAAGGAGCATGATCTTTTCATACAAATCCACGGCCTTATCCACCGAACCGTTTTTTATGTACAGATCTGCAGCTGCAAGATAGTTTTCGTTGGCATTACCTATCAGGCCTCGCTCCGCGTTGATTTCTGCCAGTAGTACAATCGCCTGAATTCTCTCAGGATCAAGGTTGAGGATTTTTTTGTATAACGCCATGGCTTTCAAGGCAAAACCCTCGTCCTTAAAAAGACCGGCTGCTTTGAAAAAGCATTCGATAGCGTTTTCCGTTTCGTTCTTCCTCAGCAAAAGGTCGCCGATGGTATTGTGAATATTGCCATCATTGGGATTAATGGAGACAACCTTTTCCCACTCTTTTATGGCCTTGTCTATCTGTCCCTTGGCAGCGTAACGCTGAGCCTGAGCTATATTGGATGCTTTATCTTGAGACATACTTTAATCCGGGCAGTCCGGAGCCAAAAAATCCGGCGCTCAAAAAAATATGGACAGTTATTTGACTGGATGAAAAGCTTTCATTAAACAACTATCTCTTTTACCTCAAGCGATGTGAAGAGTTGCCTGCAGCCAATAACTCTTCGATAGTTTTTGCGCCGTTTCTTCTTAAGAACCCGCAATTTGGGGCCAAGCCACTGTTCCTTCACCTCCGCGATCACTTTGGCCGAAGGCACACATGGTGTTCCAATAATGGTTTTATCCTCCGAGGAGACCATTAACACCTCATCCAGAGTCACTAATGTTCCAAGCTCGGCTTTTATTGAATCCACTTTTATAACAGATCCGGGAATTACCTGATACTGTTTTCCTGACATTTTAACAATCGCATTCATTACAAATTCACCTCCGTTTTTCTCTTTAATATAAACTAAAAACAACCATGGAGCGGGCGACGGGGGTCGAACCCGCGACCTTCAGCTTGGGAAGCTGACACTCTACCACTGAGTTACGCCCGCGCTCTAAGGGCATGTTACACCACCTCGCGCCTGCTCAAAAATAAACTATATTTTACTACATAAAGCCACAGTTATTCAAACCAAATATAAGCCCAAGGCCGGCATTTTCCCTTATAGTCCCGGACTGATTCTCTCTCTCGTCCGGCCGATAGGAGCGGCTGAACCAGATAAGCTCAAAGATCCCAGCATATCTTTTCACAACAAATCGCTTAATTTCGGATAAACATTAAAAAATGCGTATTTGCATCCCCGGGTTATTACCTGTTTTTGTTACATCACCGGAAAGACCCGTATGTCGTACTGTTTTCTTAGATCCGTAATTTTATTTCTCAATCGGCGGTTGAATTCATCCTCTTTAGTTATAGTGCCGTCACTGAAGTTGTCATTAAGACCCTTCTTCATCCGGATATCCGGCATAAACGTACTTATAGCAAGCTTTAGATAGCGTTCTATAAGTGCATCAGAATCCATATCATCGCCCATTATAGTGTCGAGCCTAAGCCTGCGCGCCTCCATGAGCAACAGTTTGCGGTCTATAAGTTTCTGAAGCACCTCTTCATCAGACAAAGCAGATCCATCAGGTAAATGTTTACGTTTAAACTCAAGAAGTTCGGATAAAAAGACAGGAGAATCCCCAATTATCGCCACAACCCGCTCCAGAACAATTCCGCGGGAGACCCCTCCCAACATTAGAATGCAAAAAACAACTAAGAAAAACTGCCGGCTAAAACGCATGGCCAAGGTTGAAATGTATCTCAAAAGGCGACTCATCTTTTTCCGGATCAAACTTTCTTCCATAGTCCAGGCTCAAAGGTCCCACCGGCGTATTGTACCTGATTCCAAATCCCCAGGAATAGCGCAGATCAGAGGGGTCCATTTTTGCAGTTTCGACCCATACATTTCCTCCGTCTATAAACGCCACGGAACCCAGGCCTTTCCATATATTCATACGAAGCTCGGTGTTCAGAAGCAAAAACGCGTTACCGCCAATTGGGGTACCGTCCACCTTAGGACCAAGCTTATCACGGTCATATCCCCGGACACTCACACCGCCACCAAGCAGAAAACGCTCTTCAATCGGCAACTTGTCACGCTGCCCTGTGCCTTGTGCAGCGCCTCCTTTAAACGACAAGGCCAGCACCAGCGGCTTTGCCGCCTGAAAGTACCAGCTGCTTTGAACCGTAGCCTTGATAAAATCACTTTCGGAAAAAAGAGCGCCGTCCGCCACTTTAATAACAAACGCGTTTATAGATCCACGGCTGGGATTAAACGGGTTATTACGTTTATCCATTACCAAGGAAGAACTAACAGCGCTTACCGCACGAGTCTCTTCAGTTTTGCCGCTCAGATCTTCGCCCGGACGCACATTATATATATCCAAGAAAGAATACTCGTAGTCCAGTGATCCCTTTAGAGCATCAGAAAAGTTGCGATCAACACCCACAACAAAAGAGGCTCTCTTGCTTTCATAACGCAGCGCCCATGTATCGGCATCCAATTGCCTTAAATACTCCCGAATAAGGGTCATCCTAAAAGGCAGTCTGTAATCAAGCAAAAGCCATGGATCATAATAATTTAACAAGTATCTTTCTTCGATAAAACTAAACTCCCCTCTCAGGGAAATCCTTCTATTCAAACCACTAAGATTATTATGCGCAACTTCGATAAATCCCCTCATCTTGTCATAGTCACCATATCCCGCACCAAGATCCACTGTTCCAAAACGCCCTTCACGCAACTGGACAAGAACATCCTGCTCATCAGAGCCGGGCCTCTTGAGGGGAGTTATGTTTACGGATGAAAACAGTCCCATTCTGTACAGAGCCTGCTTACCGGACAGCGCTTTCCTATTGTCGTATATCTCACCTTCGGACAGATTAAGCTCCTTACGGATAATCCCGTCCCTGGTTCTTGTATTGCCGGCTATAATGACTTTGCCGAACTTGAACTTACGACCCTCACGTATTACAAACTCAAGCTGCGCCGACTTCATGTCTTTAGAAAAATTACGCACCACCTGAATCGCAGCATTTAAATAGCCGTTTTGGTTATATTTTTCCAGCATGCGATACCTGGCATCCGCAATGTCAACCTCGTTATAAGGGTCACCCTGCTTGATACCGGACAATTCAAGCAGTTCCACATCCCGGAAAACAGAGTTGCCGGCTACCATAACTTTTTGGATAAGTGTACATACTCCTTCATTAATCGAAATATCAATAACCACATCTCCGGGATAACTTTCGAAATCTTTCTTTATACCTGTAACTTCAGCCTCAAGACATCCAAGAGCATTATAAAAGGAGGCCATACGGGCCACCGCACTCTCAAACAGTGATTCGTCATAAGGGTCTCCTTCCTTATAATCCATGATTGCCATAAGCCTTTTTGATGCAATTGATACGCCGCTAAAACGAATGTTTTTCACCGAAACACGGGGACCTTCAAATATATAGAAAACCAGCGTTGTAAAATCTTTATTAACCTCGAAAGAAGCCGCAACCTGGGCAAAAGGATACCCTTTACGGTGATACAGAGCCGCAAAACGCCGGGCAGCCTCTTCAAGCGTAGCCTCTCCCGGATCATCCTCCAGCTCCTCAAAGCTGAATTCGGCTTTAAGTTTATCACTGGAAAGAGATTCGTTCCCTTCAAAACTAATTTTATAACGAGGCCCGGAATCTATATTTATGATTAACTTGCCGTCATCAAAGCTCCACTTAGGCAGCTTTGCCTGGTAGTAGCCACGCCGCCTCATATCCTGCCTAATTTTCTGAAGGTTTTCTTCAAGGGTTAAGCGATCAAAACGGCTTAATTTCTTTAGCTTCAATAAGGATTCGGCACGGGAACGATACTTCTTTACCCCCTTGATCGTAATTGATTTTATACGTTCCGCACTACCCTCGGTAACAGCTAGTATCAGATTTACAAAATTCGGACGTTTGGCAGATTTGACAATTATCTGGACCTTGGCCTCAGGAAACCCCCTGCGTGCTAGAAAATCCAAAACCTTGCGCTGGATTTCGGTGTTAAGGTCTGCCCGAAACTCCATGCCACGGAATAGACCTGATATTTTCAGTATGTCTTTAGATGAAACTACGTCATCCCCCTCTATTTTTATAGAGGCCACACGTTGTTTTTCGGTGACTGCGATCAATAGGGAGGCTTCGCCGGCAACAGAATTCAAGTCCAAAGCCTCCACCCGGATATTCAGAAAGATTCCTTTTTTGAAAACCCTGGCGACCCCTTCCCTGATTCTGACAGAGGTAAGCACAGTTCCGGGATTCAGGTCAAGAAGATCAAGGAAATAATCCTCTTCCATCCCAGTTAAACCTTGAACGGTTATGGATGAGACCCTATATCCCCATATATCACCCATTGTAACGGCACCGGATACAGCGGCGTTAAACAGGAAAAAACAGATGAAAACAGTAGGTATCCAGATCTGAATGCTCCACTTCAGTTTATTATTAGAAATCATATTTTAGTCAAAATTAAAATGCACCCTGATATCTGCGCCTGTACCGCCGAGCTCATCCCTCTGCCCAATCAGGGAAACATCCCTTGTTAGATGATACTCAAGCTGCACAGCCTGCCCCTCTGTTGTTCCGATATCAGCTGAATATGTTACGAACAACTTGTCGGAGAGCAGCTTTTTGCTTACCGTAACTCTCGGCCCCATGGTTCCAAGCGCCTTGTTAACATGCGGATCCAGTTGAAACCGGTCGAAACCGGTCAGGCTTATAAAACGTTTTTCTATCTTGTCCTGCAAGTCTCCGGCAAGAAACGATGCAGCTTCGGCCGCCCCTATGTTTTCCCCAAGATTCTCGACATCTTTGCCTATTGTTCCCACGGTCAGAAGCGCCAGGATATCTGTCTCGGACAACTTCGGATCATCAGAATACAACATCATTTTGAACTGATCCATCGGACCCTCCAGGGAAAGTTTTACCAGATAACCCTGCACCCATGTTTCAGCCGAGACATTAAGTGTAGGATTTAACCGGTGCGGATCAATAAAGTCAGCGCTTGCCGTAAGAATATTAAACTCATGACTTCTGAAAAACACCTTGCCTCCATCAGCCTCGATACGCCCAGCTATTCCCGGCTTGTCAACCGTTCCTTTAAGGTATAAATCCGCTTTGAGACGGGCTCTGGCAATGTTGTTCTCCACACGGATATTATCAACCCCTGTAACATGCAGATTTAATTCCGCTTCGCTGAACCAGCTTTTTTCAGGCACCAGCAGCTCCTTTCGCCTTGCCTTTACCATCCATGTTTTGTAATCCACACGACCCCTGTAAACCGCTTTGTTAAAAGCGATATTGCCGCTTATAAGTTTTTCTCCTTCCAAGCTATCCAGATACATGCGGCCGTCAAATACAACATAAAGGCCTTTTACCGGTCTTAGGGCTACATTAGAAACTTCCGCCTCAAAGTGAAAATTTCCTAAAGAAAACATGTCAAAAGCACCACTTCCATTAACTTTCAACCGGCCGCCGCCCCATCCGGCAGTCAACGAATCGATGCTTAAACGCTTGTCTTTAAGAACCACCCTGCCTTTCATACCGCTCAGGCGTCCGGGCATATCTCTAAATGACAGGCTTACACCTTCCAGGGACAGACTTCCATTGACTTCAGGATCATTCCATTGTCCCGTCACGCTTAGATCAACCAATCCCTCTCCGCTAAGACCTCTGAAACCCGGAAACAGTTGTCTGACAAGAGCAAGATTAAGTGTTCCAGCCATTGAAAGGTCATACGTTTGTCCTAAGGCCATACCGCCTTTTACCTCAAAATGACTCTTTCCGCTTCTTAAAGAAAACGATTTAAACCTGAGGTTACGTCCCTCCAGGGACATGACCACAGGCTCATCAGCCTCGAAAGTGGTATTGTAGGCCTTTAAGTCCAACCCCTTGATACTTGCAAGCACAGATAACTCCTGCTCAAGGTATTTTGCGCTCATATCGGCCCCACCATATATATACAGATCATCTGGGGGCTCTTCGTTGAGATTATTAAGAAAAGGGATGACTATACCGGTATAGTCCGAACTTTTAAATGCAGCATCTACAGACCAAGCAGGTTGTCCGGAAAAAATACTCCAGCCCTCCAGCAAGCAAAGTCCATCAATAGCCATGCCTTTAAAAGACAACTTGTCACCTACAAGCTTGAGCTTTAGCTCGCCTCCTCCCAGCTCGACACCGCGGTATGACAGATCCTGCATTCGAACCATGCCTCTACCATCGACTTTTTTACCATCCCTGCCGTCACCTTTAAGGCAATCAGTGCTTATACTGATTCTGCCGCTTAATTCGTCTGGAATAATATCCAGATCGTCAATGTAAATGTCCGAACCTGTAAAATTCAGGCAGTACCTACGGTCTGTGTTAAGCAGTCCTATTGTGCCGGCAGCCTGCAGAATGGAACGGTTTTTCCTCGCCTCAAAGCTGCGAATATTGATTTTGTCATTTGTAACACTGATTTCTGTTTCGATGCGGTCGTAGGACTGACCGTAGAGCTTTCCATCTTCTGAGTTCATAGCAAGGTCAAGGTCGAAATCATCCAGGCTTCCTGTCAGGTTAAGCTTGCCCGAGACCATGGGATAAGCAGACGAGTCGAAGATTTTTTCTATACCGTTTTTAAGCCCTATCACCTCAAGTACAGGGACAGGATTTAGTCCACGCACATCGGCTCCAAGCCTGAAATAAGGCTCACCAAAAGCAGGCTGCCGACCTTCGGCTTTAAACAAAACCGTGCCGGCCGCCTCGACCATTGCATCGCCGGCTCTTAACACCACATGGTCAAAACCGAGACGTTTTCCAAGAAAGTTAAAATCTCCATCCACCGAATCAAGCTCAAACCCGGCAACCGATCCCCCGGTTAAACTGATATTGCCGGCCACCAGGATCTGAGTAAACGGGCCGTCCACACGGCCGTCCAGACGAAAACCGCCATGCAGGTCTTGATAATACCCTGATATTAATTCGGCAATCTCTTCCCCCCCGGCATTAAAGTCTATTGCCAGCCTTTTCCTGCCTAGATCTACCCTGCCTGCAACCTTAGCCTCTGCCGATGGGCCAAACAGTGTCACCGGCTTAAGAACAAGTATGCCTTCATCTAAAGCAAAACCGGCCTTAGCCCTTGTAACCCTCTCGTACAAAGCGGTTCCTATACCATTGCTTTTGTATTCTGCCAGGCCGGTAAGCTTTATACTGGAGTTATCTCCTGCTGTTCCGGCAATTTTTACATTACCGGTAATTCCTCCCCGGCGGTGTGGAGGGGTCCAGCCAATCATGCGGAAAAGCCTGATGCTGTCCACATCCGAAACACGGCAATTTACTTTGTAACCGACCTTTTTGCCGAATTTGATGCCCACTGCTATATCATCAGCCGTGCCTCCGATGATTCTTCCACTACCGTCCGAAAAATCAAGAGACCTGCCGGCATAACGAAATTTAGTTTTAAGGTAAGCTTCGTCCAGTTTAAGAATCTTGCCGTCTTCAAGCTCAAGTTCTCCTTCCGCCTCAACCTTGTTGACAGCACCGTAGATACGGGCCTTAGCAGACACATGTCCCTGCACAACCGGCAATATGCCAAGCGACTCAAAAAGGTTTTCCACGTACCCGTCACCTTTGACATCAAGATCCAGCACAAGAGCCTCAAGTGGTTTACCCTGAATAAGTCCGTTGTCCGCCTTAAGTGAACCGGTAACAGATACACTTCCTTTGTTCGGCCCCTTGAGGGCAAGTGCTTTATTGATCGAGTCCATAAAAATATTTGCATCCAGATTCAGAGAAAACCCGTCTTCCAGAGACTCTCCCTGCAGCTTAATTTCAGAACCAAGTGACTGAACTTTAAGAGAGTTAAGAATCACCTTGTTATCGGGCCGGATAGAAATATTTCCTGATAAAGCCGCTTGAATGTCAGGCCGGTCCTTGTAACCGATATTAATGTCTTCAGCCTCGACATCAATCCTATAGGGCGCCTCTCCATCTCCGGTAATACGAATATTTTTAAAATTTAATGAAACACCCGTGGATGCATCCTTCAGGTCAAATCCGGAGTCTTCAATTAAGATCCGCCGTATGCCAAATCCAACCGTTGGCAATCCAGGCATCTTTTTTCTATCAGCCGCAGATGAACGCTGATTTTTAAGCGACGAAAAAACAATGCCCATACTGCCGATCTCGCCATCCAGTTTTGCACCGCGCACCCACAGATAGCTGACAAGAACCTTTTGCCGAAGCAAAAAGGCCACAGGATCAATATATGCCCTGACCTTAGCCACGGATAAGACGGATTTTTCTACTCCGGCAGAATCAGAGATATTGAGCCCTTTTGCTTCGATGAAAAACGGAAGTGGAGATACGGTAATGTTCTCAAGCCTTATGTTAAGCCCTGTAGACGCCTCAAGACGCGACTGCACACGTGTTCTAAATTGTTCAGTAAGGTACCGGCTACTTAACAGGTATAGTCCCGCCGAAAAAAACAAGCCGGCAAGCAACACCAATATAATCGCCGTCTTCTTCCTATGCCTGCAACGCATTCAAAACTCCTTACTATTAATCTCAAATCTGCCGTTCACTGCTCATAACTGCTCAGTCCGAGCTTGACAGGCATTTGTCCTCTTATTATATACTCCGTTTATGTTTAAGATCGCCGTGGTAGACGGTCAGGGCGGTGGAATCGGAGCACTGATCGTAAAAAGACTCAGGGAAACATTTGGAGAAACCGTTGATATAACAGCGCTTGGAACCAATGCAGCAGCGACCGCAGCCATGATGCGAGCAAAGGCGAATCGGGGGGCAACCGGTGAAAACGCTATTGTATGGAGCAGCTCTATGGCAGATCTGATAACGGGTCCTGTCAGCGTGGTTCTTGCCAACGGAATGCTGGGAGAGGTAACCCCTAAGATGGCTGAAGCTCTCTCTTCCAGCCATGCCGATAAGTTCCTGCTGCCTCTAAACCAAGAGCTGGTGGTGATGGTCGGACTTAAAAAAGAACCCCTTCCGCACCTTGTTGAAGAACTTATAAAGATTGTAAAGGAGAAAGTAAATGTGTGAAGCCAACGCTTATATCGAGAAAGACGGAGCAGAGGAGTTGTACCTCGAGAGTGTGGATATACTGCGCCCTGAGGAAGGGAAAATATTCATGAGGAACCTGTTTGGTGAGCAGAAGACTTTTGAGGGAAAAGTAAAGGAAATTTCATTGATAAAGCACAAAATCATTCTAACCGGAGATTAATAATGCCGGTACAAGTTTTATTAGAACCAAGCGACGGCGGCTACAAGGCCACATGCAGTATGTTCGGTTTTGTTGTGAAGGCAAAAACCAAGGAAGAGGCAAGCAGCCGAATAAATACAATGATAAAAAAACATACTGAAAAGCTGAAGGCCGAAGGTAAAATTTCACTGCCGGAGACCGAAAATTCATGCAGCCCCGAGCCTGCCAAAGGATGCAAGTCTACAAGCTGCTCTGGATGTAAATAACAGCTAAATTGTGTCGACCTAAGTTGCCTCCGGTTCGCTCGCTTTTTCCGCAACCGCAGTATCTGCAACTTTCGGCTTCCGCCTTGTTCTTTTTCTCTTACGTTTTTCCGGTACAGTAGCAGCTTGTTTATCCGGTTTCTCCGGCCTTTCCGGTTCTCTTTCGGCCGACTCTTTTGGTTTTTCTTCTTTTTCTGCTTTGCTTTCCCTGGATTCTCCGTCTTCAACAGGTTCCGTACGACGTTTCTTTTTTTGACGGCGTTTTCTTTTATTTTTAGGAGCAGCATCTTCCGTTTTAGATGCCGCCCTCTCTTTATCCTCGGCCTGCTGGCCTTCTCGCTCAACTACCAGCTTGTAACTACCGGGTGGCACGTCATCTGCAGCCACCACCAGGACCGGCTTGCCAGCACGCTTCTCAAGGTCGAGAAGTTCCTGCCGTTTGTTATTAAGCAGGTAATTCGCCGCATCCACGGGCAGTCTGGCAGAGGCGCCAAGCAGATTTTCCTCATTTTCCAAAACCTCCTGAAGCTCGCGAAGAACCGCAAGAGCCAGGAATTCCGGCGCCCTGTAACGGCCCATGCCGTTACATACAGGGCAGGCAACATAGTTGTGAGCATGAAAGCTGGGCCGTAGACGTTCGCGGGACATCTCCAGAAGACCAAACTTCGAGATGCGGGAGATATCTATTTTGGCCTTGTCTTTTTTGAGTGCCTCACGAAGCTTTTCTTCCACGGTCTTTCTGTTTTTCGCCGGTCGCATATCGATAAAGTCTATAACTATAAGGCCGCCCAAATCCCGCAGCCGGAGATGTCGGGCAATCTCCTGGAGAGCCTCAAGGTTTGTCCTCAAGGCAAGATCCTCGATATCTTTTTCACCGCGGGTTTTGCCCGAATTTACATCAATGGCTGTAAGAGCCTCTGTTGTATCAATCACGATAGAACCCCCGGAGGGCAAAGGCACCTGTCTGTCATGAATCAGCTCAAGTTTATCCTCGACTGCAAATTTGAAAAAAAGAGGCCGTTTATCACGGTGTAATTTAACGCGCTTCTGGTATTTGGGAATATGGTGTTTGAAATACTCCTTGACTCTTCTGCTGACATCTCTGTCATCAATCAGGATTTCATCTACATCATCAGTCAAGTGATCCCTAATGGCCCTTATAACAACGTCTTCCTCCTGGTGTATCAGGCAGGGGGCTTTGGCCTTTTCCGCCTTCTTTTTGATCTCTTCCCATCGGCCAACCAGGTAGTCAAGGTCCGCCTTAAGGGTGGCTTCACTCTGGTCAAGTCCGGATGTTCGAACAATAAACCCGGCATCTTTGGGAGGATCTAATTTACTGAATATCTTGCGAATATTATCCCTGTCTTTGGCTTTCTCGATCCTGCGCGATATCCCCAACCTTTCCTGGCCAGGCATCATCACCATGTAGCGCCCGGCAAGAGAAATATGGGTCGTGAGACTGGCACCTTTAAGATCACGCGCGTCACTGTCGACCTGTACAAGCATCTCCTGTTTCTTGGAGATCACATCCTGAATTTTCTGGCGTGCTGCAACAGTACCACCTTTGTTTGCAGTATTACTGCTTTTATTTGCAGTCTTACCGGTTTTATCTTCGGATGTGACGGTTTCGGCTGTGCCGATTTCGCCGGAGGTCTTGGCCTTAGGTTTATAGTAATCGGGACGAATCTCTCGAAATTGTAGAAATCCGTTTTTTTGTCCCTTGTCAAACTCTACAAATGCAGCCTGCAAACCTGGCTCCACACGCATAACAACACCCTTATAAATATTCCCTTTGCTCTGCTGCCTGGAAGCGGTTGCTATATAAATATTTTCTAACTCATCTCCGGCTACAATAGCTACTCGGCACTCTTCCGGGTGAACAGCATTGACCAGCATTCTTTTCTTGTTATCTTTTTTCTTTGTCATTTTTTATTTTTATATTTTATTTTTTCCTATTTATTTTTGAGTTGGTTCTTGGTTGATCCAAAGCCCAGTCCCGGATAGATTCGACCATGGCATCAACCGTGGAATGTTCCGGCATAATCGTAACCTTAAGTCCTTGTTTTTCTATAGCCTGTCTTGTTACAGGACCTATTGCGGCCAGAGTTACATTCTTAAGAAGATCCTTTGCCTGGTGTCCTGTCATACTGACCAGGTTGTTAAATGTTGAAGCGCTTGTAAAAGTTGCCACAGTGATACGTCCCTCTTTAAGAAACCGTATTAACTGTTTTCCATGATGTTGCGGACATATGGTGCGGTAAACAGTGGCCACGCTTATTTGAGCTCCGGCCGCCTTTACCGCCTCTGGAAATTCTTCACGCGCCTCCTCGGCTCTGGGCAGAAGAAAGCGCATTCCTTTAACACTGCCGAAGGCCCTCACTAAACCCTCGGCACGAAAGACTTCTGGTACCAGGGCCACCCGAAGTCCGTATTGTTCGATCTTCTCCCTGGTCTTAGGACCGACAGCACAGATTTTTATACCCTTTAGATCCCTGATATCCCGTTGCAGTTCAAAAAAACGTTTGAAGAAATATACGACTCCGTTTTTGCTCGTAAATACAATCCAGTTATAGCTCTCAATCTCACTAATAGCCTGATCAGCTTCATCCCAGGATTTCGGCTCCCGCTGCTCGATCGTGGGAAACTCCAGTATTTCAGCTCCGAGTTTTTTAAGAGACTCAAATCCGTCCGAATGTTTCCTGGTAACTAGAATACGCCTGCCAAACATGGGCTTTGTCTCAAACCACTTTAAGCTTTTTCTTAAATTCACCACGTCTCCCACCACCATCACGGCAGGTGGCCTTATGTCTCTTTCCTTTACCAGTTGAACAACTCCGCCCAGTGTAGATGTTATAGATGCCTGCTCAGCCCGCGTACCCCAGCGTATAATCGCAATCGGGGTATCAGCGCTGCGTCCATACTTCATAAGCTGTGCCGCAATAAACGGAAGATTTTTGACGCCCATCAAAAAGACAAGCGTGGAAACGCCTACTATCTTGTCCCATGCGATCGAGCTTTCCTCTTTCTCACGGTCCTCATGTCCTGGAATAAAAGCTACAGTAGTTGCGAACTTACGGTGTGTCAGGGGAATACCGGCATAAGCCGGAGCCGCAATAGCAGAACTGATTCCAGGAACCACTTCAAAAGGAATTCCGGCAGACACAAGGACTTCCGCCTCTTCACCACCCCTGCCGAATATAAAAGGGTCTCCACCTTTAAGCCTGCATACGACCTTGCCAAGACTGGCATGTTCTATCAGCGCAGCATTGATCTGATCCTGTGTGAGAGTATGATGGCCGCCGCGTTTTCCGGCAAAAATAAATTCTGCGTTACGACTTGCAAAGCTCAGAAGCTGGGCATTGACATGGTAATCATATACCACAACATCAGCCGTCTCCAGGCACTGCTTGCCTCTGACTGTAAAGAGGCCCGTATCACCGGGACCTGCTCCGACTATATAAACTATACCTTTTTTCAAATAATTTTAATCCCCTCTCTTTCTTTGCCAATACAATTCTTCAACCTCGCAAAAGTCTTCCCTTCACTCGTCAACCACCATAGACCTGGTCGAGTATAGCCTTGGCTCCTTTGTCAAGCAGATCATGGCCAAGACTCTCTCCAAGGACTCCGGCACTTTCTACATTGCCTTCCATTTTACTTTTTATGATCGTCTTTCCATCGAGACTACCTACCAGGCCACGAACAGTAAGCCACTCGCCGTTTATCTCTGCATGTGCGGCAATGGGTACCTGACAGCCGCCTTCAAGTTTTTTTAAGCAGGCCCGCTCGCTGCTAACACAGATGTACGAATTATTATGATTAAGCGCACCTATTAACAGGTTGATTTCAGCGTCATCCCTGCGGCACTCAATGCCTATGGCTCCCTGCCCGATAGCCGGAAGACTTATATCAGTGCTTAGGTATTGCGTGATTCTGTCCTGCCAGCCCAGCCTTTTTACACCGGCTGCGGCCAGTATAATAGCATCAAACTGTCCTTCGTCTAACTTGCCTAAACGTGTATCAAGGTTGCCCCGAAGTGAAAGAATATTCAAATCGGGCCTGATACTTAAAAGTTGGCACGAACGCCTGAGACTGCTTGTTCCCACCCGTGCACCATGGGGAAGATCATAAAAAGAAGAGAAACTGTTTGAAATTAATGCGTCCCGCGGATCCTCCCGCTCGCATATAACCGCAAGGTGAAGACCATCAGGAAAATCTGTGGGCACATCCTTCATACTGTGAACAGCTATATCTATTTCACCGCGAAGCATAGCCTCTTCTATTTCTTTTACAAAAAGGCCCTTTCCTCCAACCTTGGCCAGCGGCACATCCAGGATTTTATCCCCTGTAGTCTTTATTTTACTAAGCTCAACGGTAATACCCTTACCAGTCGCTTCAAGAGCGGCCTTAACCCACTCTGCCTGCCACATTGCAAGTCTGCTTCCTCTGGTTCCCAGGACGATTTTCTTAGTATAGCTATTCATCATTATCCAACCTGTATATCTTTCTTATAAGTTCTATCAACACATCTTTGTCCGCCGCCTCTGTACGAAGACTAACAGTGGGTGGATGAAGCAACTTGTTCACAATATTGTTAGCAAGGGTTTTAATGACCTGTTCTGTACGGGCCTCTACGACACCAAGCTTGTTGAAGGCCTTGACAAGTTCCTCTTGGCGTACCGCCTCGGCGCGTTCTCTAAGAGCGATTACAGTGGGCACAGCATCCAGGGATGCCATCCAGCTTTTAAAAGCAGCCACTTCCTCTTTAACAATGGCTTCCGCCTTAGCAGCTTCTGCCCTTCGCTGTTCAAGGTTCGTCTCAATCACGCCCTGCAGATCATCTACGTCGTACAAGTAGACGTTGTCCAGCTCGTTTACTAAAGGATCTATATTACGTGGAACAGATATATCAATAAGGAATATAGGACGATTTTTACGCAATTTCATAACATCCTTAACCTGGGTCTTGGTAAGGACGTAACTTGAAGCTCCGGTGGAACATATGACTATATCCACATACTCCATTTCGTTTATAAAATCCTCAAAACGCAGTGCAGTGCCACAAAACTGGCCTGCAAGTTCCAAACCTCTGGAGTAGGTCCGATTGGCAACGCGCATGGATTTAATCCCAGCGCTTATCAAGTGCCTGGCAGCCAGTTCAGCCATCTCGCCTGCGCCAAGCAGCATGGCTGTATTTGTTGAGAGATCATCGAATATCTTACGTGCCAGCTCTACCGCTGCAAAGCTTATACTTACCGCGTTTTCAGCTATACGTGTTTCTGTACGTACCCGCTTTGCAACCGAAATGGCTTTATTTAAAAGCTTGTTTAAAAGTATGCCTGTCTTTTTACGATTAAGTGCAAATTCGTACGCATCTTTAAGTTGGCCAAGAATCTGTGGTTCTCCAACAACCATTGAGTCAAGACTGGAGGCCACCCTGAAAATATGCTGTATGGCTTCGTCCTTCTTACATACAAAAAGCGAGCGGTCGAGAGCCACACGATCGATACAATGAAACCGGCTTATAAAATCCTTAATGGCATCTTCGGCCCTATCTTGATTATCAACATTTGTGTAAATTTCAACCCGGTTGCAAGTAGACAGTATGATAGCCTCGTGAATATACTCGATGGACAATAGATCTTTGAGTGCCGGCTCCAGTTTATCATCGGCAAAGGCGATATTCTCTCTGACCTCCAGGTCGGCAGTCTTATGGTTCAATCCTATTACAAGCAGGTTCATTTTATATCTTCCCGGAAAAACGAGTGGGAACTATCAAGAAGAAAGTTAACACCCAAAAAAGTAAACAGCACCACCATGAATCCTATGATAGACAAAATCGCCACTTTTCTGCCTCTCCACCCGGAGTTTAGACGCACGTGAAGTATCAGAGCATAAACAAGCAGTGTAATAAGAGACCATACCTCTTTAGGATCCCATCGCCAGTAAGCTCCAAGAGCGCTTTGTGCCCAGAGAGCACCTGTAATAACAGCAAGGGCAAGCAGGGAAAACCCCAGGGATACAAGGCGGTAGTTAAGATGATCCAACACCTGAATGTTAGGAAGACGCTTGAAAAGCCCTCCAAGATGCTTAGATTTCAGGTGCTTTTCTTGAATAAGGTACATAATACCCACCCCAAATGCCATGGCAAAAGCAGCGTTTCCCAGGAATGCCAGGCTTATATGCACCCCGAACCAGGAACTCTGAAGAAGCGGGGGAAGCGGCTTAATCGACCTGGGCAGTACAGAAGACAAAAGCATAAGAGCAAAAACCATAGGCATAACGAACGAACTAAGAAGACCAAGCTGATAACGTAACTCCAGAAAGAAGAATATTAATATTATGCACCATGCAAAAAAAGCGGTTGCTTCATGAAGGCTGGCAATTGGAAGGTATCCGCCGGAGATATAACGCGCAATCATGTTAGAGGTATGCAGAGCAAACCCGATTGCCGCAAAAGAGATCATCAGCTTCGAGATAGTCTTTGTGCCCCTGAAGATCTCAGTGACCGATACGATCATTGAAGCAAAATAGAAGGTGATCGCAAGTTCGAAAAGATAAATCGGCTTGAAAATCATTTATAGCCGGGTACAACAGTTCATGCCCTGGCCTTAAACGTCTTCAATCTCATCGATGAACCTGTATAGGTTTTCTTTACAATCTTCAGATAATTCCAGAAATTCCAGACCTATAAGCATTTTTTCCGTTTCCACGTTTTTATTGCAATTAACCACCCGACACCGAACTTCTATGGGATTGCCATCCAGAAAAAGAGTCGTGTGAAGATTCGATTCCAAGTCCAGCGCCTCATCCGTCTCGACCAACATACCGCTTTTACTCACTTTTTTTATCTTATACTCCACCTCTATTTCGGCTGTATGCTCATCCGCAAGCTTGCAGCGAGCCCCTGAAAGGCGTCTGTCAGTCTTCTTCTGCCTGCTCTCCTCTATAAACCTGCGTAAAATCTCTGTTTTTTGATCAACCTTCTCTACAAACCTCATTCCGGCGGTGTATAAAGGCGCTTGTTCTCCTTTTTCCATTTTTAAGGAACCACTCAGGGTGCACCAGGCAATTTCCGCCTTGATCACAATTGCGGTATCTTTATGCCTGATTTTAAGCCTGTACTCGCGTCCGGGGCTAAGTCTTTTGCTGGTCTTTACCTGTATGCCGTCAAAGCTGATATTAACTATAGTAACATCCTGCGACAACATGCTGCCGCAAAGTTCATCTACTACATATCGGCTATGATTTCTTCTTTCTTTGCGTGGTGCCATGATATCCTTTCCTCTTTTATACCATAGGAAAATTATTACAAGAACAAGACATGTTTGTCAAAATTAAAAACTCTATTAAAAACTTTAAAAAGCACTAAATGTGCGTATGGGCATAGCCTGAAGTATAATACTAATATTGTATAAATTTACTGAATTTTGGAGAACGCGTGATAAAAAAACACGATCGATTCCAGTTTGAAGTCAAGTTGCGCTATGACCTGGGCAGGCGGCAAAAAAAAGATCGCTATAAGGTAGAAACATATTTTTTTCTGCCAAGCAACCTGGATATTAGTGAGTCAACCTACACCAAAAAACAGTTTTACAGGGATTTACTTCTTTATATCAGGTTCAAAACCCCTGAGTTTTCACTTCAATCCCTGACCGACCCCGGAAACAGCGAGTCTCCCCTAAACAGACTCTCTGCAAAAATTGAGAATTTTCAACTGGATCCTTCCAAAGACAACCTTAAAAGCCTTGACTACGAAATCAGACTTTTTGGATGCGTCCTAAAAAGCTCACTAAGGGACCACAGAGGTCTGATCAAAAAGGTATTTAGACGGCTGATAGATTCTAAAAGCGATAAACTTCTTATCTTTGAAGTAATCAAGCTTGTAAATGATTTTGTTTCTGAAACCCGTAGTATCGCATTTAGGTTCCGTTCGTTTCATAAGAGGCTGAACTCCTTGATAAACCTTCCAAAAAGCCTGTATTCCACTTATGTTTTCACTGATGAGTACATAAGCCTGCTTATAGAGTGGCGCTCACTGCAGGTACTTAAATTACTTGAATCTATGTCGGAGCACTCGCAGCTTAGGCCGGTTACCAATGATTTAGTAACTTTTATACAGGAAGAGGTTAACTACCGGAGAGCCATAAAATACCCTTCCGTGCTTATCGAAAACAGCGACAATGAGCTTTTTCTCTTCAGGTTCAGCGTCCTAAAGAAATTCGTGGCACACGTTCTGCACCTTTCGGTCCGGACCGTGGAGGAAGGTAAAGGAATTGAGCAGTTCGCTTTAGCGCTTGCAGCAGGTGTTGCAATGATTTTTGCAACAGCAGTCGCTTTTTATTATCAAAAAAACTACGGGACCCTCTCACTCAGCTTTTTCACAGCCCTTGTTATAAGTTACATGTTCAAAGACCGCATAAAAGCCCTTTTTCAAAGCTACCTGCAGAAAACCCTATCGCATACCATGTTCGATAAATCCACTAATATCTATGATCCCAACGCTGGCAGCAAAATCGGCATATGCCGTGAAAGTGTTCAATTCGTCAAAGAAAACAGGGTGGATCCCAGTGTCTTGCGCTTGAGAAACCGGGATCACATTACCGAGATAGAAAACAACTGGCAGAGTGAAAAAATAATTTACTACGTAAGAGAAATCACATTTTTTACAAAAAAATTTCTAAAAACCCAATCACGAAAGAATGCTTTAACCGATATAATGCGGTTTAATATCCGAAATTTTCTACTGAAGATGGATGAACCAGACACAAAACTTCTTTATCTTAAAGAGGGTCGAGCCAAGCAAATTATCGCTACTCAGGTTTACCATGTAAACATGGTGATCAAGTTGAGTTCACGCAACAACGTCCGGTACGAGCGGATACGGCTGGTGCTTACCCAAAACGGAATTAAGCGAATAGAGCCTGTTGCCGTAACGGATAAATGAGCGGCTTTCGGTCAGCAACAAACGCCAAAACACTGAAACAACGTTTCTTGTGACCCTTGATCCCCTTGTGGATATGTTTTCAGCGTTTGTGCAGAGGCGTGTAGGCCCTGGGCTGTACTATACTTTTATATGCCGGACGGATTATTCGTCCACCGTTTATTATCTCCTCTATCCTATGTGCAGACCACCCTGCTATACGCGACATGGCAAACATGGCTGTGTATATCTCTTTAGGAAAGCCCAGCATGTCGTAAACAAATCCGGAGAAGAAGTCCACGTTGGCCGAAACCACCTTGGCCGACCCTTTGACTTCGGCAAAAACCTTAGGTGCCAGCTTTTCCACGGCCAGGTACAGGTTCATCTCCCGTTTACGGGCATCACCAAGCTGTTCAGCCAGGGCCGCTGCCTTCTCTTTAAATATAACCGCTCTCGGATCCGAAAGGGTGTATACGGCATGACCGATACCGTAGAGAAGCCCGCGGCGATCAAATACCTCTTTACGCAGGATCCTGGACAGGTAATCCGCCACCTCGTCTTCATCATCCCACTCAGATACATTTTCCTTAATATCCTGCATCATGGCCATAACCGAGGCGTTGGCACCGCCGTGCTTTGGCCCTTTCAGAGATCCAAGCGCTGCGGCTATGGCAGAGTATGTGTCGGTGTCTGAAGACGAAACAACATGCACAGTAAAACTCGAATTATTTCCACCTCCGTGTTCCGCATGAAGCACCAGGGATAGATCCAGGGCTTCCGCCTCAAGCCGCGTAAACGAACTGTCAGGCCGAAGCACATGAAGAAAGTTCTCGGCTATACTCAGCTCTTTCTTGGGCGGATGCACATGCAGGCTGCCGCCCTGGTGATAATGTACCAGGGCGTTGTAGGCGTATGCTATAAGCATGGGAAAACGTGCAAGCAGCCGCAAGCTTTGGCGCAGTACATTAGGAATGGAGATATCGTCCGGGTTATCGTCAAACGTATAAAGCGCCAAGACACTTCTAGCAAGTTTATTCATAATATCGTTACTCGGAGCAGAAAGTATCATCGACTCATTGAAACGCTCCGGAAGTTCGCGATATTCCCCAAGAAGCTCGGTGAACTCTTTAAGGCGACCACTGTCTGGAAGCTCACCAAAAAGAAGCAGATATACAACTTCTTCGAAACCGAGTCGGTTGTCTCTCTGAAAACCGGTTACAATCTCCCCTATATCAATACCGCGGTAACTCAACTGCCCATGCCTTGGAAGCCTTTCACGTTCGTCAATAAGGTATCCATGGACGCTCCCAACTTCCGTAAGGCCGACCAAAACACCTGTGCCGTCCTCATTACGGAGTCCCCGCTTTACATCCCAGCGGTTGTAGGCCTGCGGAGGAATATGGTTACGCTCCTCGGCAAGTACTGCCAGTTCTTTCAATAAATCGCTCATAACATTTACTCCTCTCTTCAGCGATTGTCTAGTACAGAAAAAAGTATACTCACCTGAAGGTAAGTATAACTTAACACATTACAGCCGTCTCCTTTAAGTATTAATGTTTGGATTACGGATTCGTGGTCTACAGACAGACAAAAACTTCCTGAAAAGGAAGCATTATTTTGCAAGGCAAAACTATGCTATTCTAAAATAGATTTTATCCAAATTGCGAAATTTCACGCAAAGAGACATCCTGATATTTTAGATGCCAGCAACTTTTTAAAAACACAGACAAACTGTGATAAGGTGTGTAGATGCTTTTTAAAAAGTCTTTACGCGAAAGATATTAGCGCATACTTAGCAAAAAGGTCACCCAATTTGAATTTTTAGTATAAACATTTTAAGAAACTATTTTCCAGTCTTAAAGTGAATAGAAAGCGAAAACGGATGGAAATAAAAAGTATAAAGTATATCGTAAGGAGAGCAGAACAGGCCAGGATATCATGAAGTCACGCAACCCTATTGAAACCAGCCTTGCCGGAATTGCAGGCATACGGCTAAACCCTCTTGACCTTATTCCAAGAAACACTTTTGCGGAAAAAATGATCGACCTGGCCCTTGACGGGCCACCGCAGGGGGCTGAAAGCGCACAGGAGGAGATGCTTGAACTGGCCGGAGCACTTTCACGCGTGGACACCAAAAATGTAAAGGTAGTGGTTCTGGGTGGAGGCACAGGATTATCGAACATTATAGGAGGGGACTCCCGCACCCCAATGTGGCCCTTCTCACCTTTCAGGGGGCTGAAAGACCTGTTTCCAAAAACCAAGTCCATCGTCTGTGTAACAGATGACGGAGGCTCAACAGGCGAACTTCTGAGGCGGCTTCCGATAATAGCACTGGGCGACCTCAGGCACGTTCTTCTCTCTTCCATACAATTGCGCAGGCTGCAAGACCGTTATGGTGCGGGCGAAGGAGAGGCTGAAAAAATTGTCGGCGTTCTGCATACATTAATCGGCTTCCGTTTCTCGAAAAAACCGGCCTCCCCTACAGATCTTTTATGTTCCGCCGATATCAGTCTCGACGGGCTCCCGGGACCTATGGCACAGGGTTTATGGATACTGTTGGAAGCCCTGTTTAGTAACAGCCTGTTGAACGATGCAATGGGGGTGCCGCATTGCCTTGGGAACCTTCTGCTTGCCGCAGCTATATACCAGGAAGCCGGCAATCGGACCGGAGTAACCCATAATGCCGTGCTTAAGGGAATTCGCCGTTTCGCCAGTCTTGTCGGAGCGCCGCCGGATGCGGTTCTTCCATGCACCACCACAACGGCTCAGCTAAAGGTTCTCTACTCAAACGGAGTTCTGGTTTCCGGCGAATATAAATCAAGCATAGCACGACGCGGATACCCGGTTGACAGGGTGTTTGTGGATTTTTCTGACCAGCCCGTTGTTCCTTCAGAGGTTCTAACCAGCATTAAAGGCGCGGATATAATCATTCTCGCTCCCGGCAGCACATACACGAGCATTGTTCCGATATTACAAGTTCCAGGAATCGCGGATGCTATACGAAAAAACAGGAAAGCATTAAAGGTGCTTGTGGCCAATCTCTGGGTGCAGAAGGGTGAGACGGATCTTGTGCATGACAACCCAAGCAGAAGATACTATATATCCGACCTGATCATGGCATACCACCGCAATATTCCCGGCGGTGTAGAAAATCTCTTCCGGCAGGTTATGGTGCTTGGTCTTCAGCGTATTCCTGGAGATGTTCTACAGAACTATGCTGTTGAAGAGAAGATTCCGATCTATCTTGATCAAGCCAGGGTATGCGAGCTTGGATTCGAGCCTGTAGAGGCAATGATATTCTCACGTGATGCATTAAGGGCTAGAAAAGTTGTTCAACATGATCCTTCTTCCATGGCCGTGGCTATCCGAACATTATGGGCCATAAAAAGGAAACTTCCGAAAGATATTCGGCATAACCTTCCTGTATCATCATTCCAGAACCTGCCGGTAACCAGCCAGAAAGCAGAGACGCCCTCTGAAAGAATGAACAAGGCAAGACAGGTAATTCAAAAACTGTCTCTGCCCGGCGGGTTGGCCGATGTTTTTATAGATGTGTTTTGGAAACACAGAGACATACTGATCGAACACCTGGGTTATATAAAAGGCGCCCAATTCATCAAAAAGTCTAAATGGAAGCGGAGCCTGGAATGGGACAATGTTCTATCGTTTTACGACCCTGACGACGGTTTCATGAAAATTCATGAGGACCTAATTGACAATCCAGAACGCCTTGAAGTGGCGATTCTGGTTGCGCTTGGAGAGTCCCTTCTTGGCAACTATACGGTCAAAAAAGAGATACTTCCTTTAAAAGAGGGGGATGAATTCTTCGGAAAGCTTTTCTGCCTTACGCTCCGGCCGCCGTCTGACCGGGTATGTTTCTTTCTGGAAAACGAACTGCACGAGTATTTAACCCTGGTAAGAATGAACCGCTCAGGCCATAATCCACTTTACTACAGGCGTGTTATAAACGGCTCCGAAGCCTTTACGCCGGCCGGTCTTATGTTCGGTCTTCTATATGCCTGGTACCTGGATAATAGGTTCGCCTCACATATTGAGTACAAAATGTCGATAATGAAAGTAGAGGTCTCTGATCTCATACCAGAACAGATACACCTGCTTTCACAAAGGCGTGCGCTTGTAGAGTTTTTCCGGAAGCGGGTGTTTAGAGTTAGCATAAAAAACAACTTCAGGTAATAGTTAGGCTTATTAAGGTATTTTTGGTATTAAAGTCCGTTTCCACTAACAGCTAAGGAGGATCTGTATTTATGGCAAAGGCACAAAAAAAACGGCTTGGAGAAATTCTTCTTGCCAAAGGTCTCATCAGCCACCCCCAACTCACTGAGGCCTTGAAAAACGCACACCAGCACGGGACCAAACTTGGCGCATCGCTTATCGTGCTTGGATATGTTACAGAAAAGCAGATACTAGAAACCCTGAGTGAATCCCTGAGGGTGCCTTTTATAGATATATCCACAAAAGTCATTTCTGTAGACACCCAGAAGAGATTCCCTGGTGAACTGGTAAAACGCTATAACGTCGTGCCTGTAGAGATACAAAACCGCCGCCTTACCCTGGCAATGGAAGACCCCACCGACTATGCCGTAATCGAGGATATTCGTTTTAAAACGGATTTAACTGTCTACCCGGTCCTTGCTTCCAGCTACCAGGTAGGTGAGATAATCAAATTTTTCGAGCAGGTTGGTTATGCCAAAAAGCCTTATGAACTAGGTCAGCTCAAGAAAATATCGGATAAAATGGAGACATTAAACATAGATGACCTGCTTTCTGAAATGGTCAGGATGGATGGTTCGGACCTCCATGTTACGGTCGGAGTTCCACCGTCAGTAAGAGTAGGCAATCAACTTATGCGGCTGAAGCTCCCGATAGTGGACGTGGAAACATCTGTGAAATTAGTAAGAGAGATACTTACTGATGAGCAGAAAAAAAAGCTTGCAAAAAACGAAGATGTAGAGATTGCGTATATGAAAGAAAATGTTGGAAGGTTCCGCGTGGTTGTCTATAGGCAGCGGCGGTCTCTAACCATATGCGCAAGAAACCTGAAGTTTGATATACCCAGCTTCGACACATTAGGACTTCCGGCTGTAGTCAAAGAACTGACACTCACTCGTCAGGGGCTTATTCTTGTAACCGGCCCCACAGGACATGGAAAATCAACCACACTTGCTTCGCTTATCGACCTTATAAATGAAAACCGAGCATTTAATATAGTAACCCTTGAAGACCCTATTGAATACCTGCATAAACATAAAAAAAGCAACATAAACCAACGATCGGTAGGAGAAGATACTCCATCTTTTGTTTCAGGCCTTAAACATATATTCCGGCAGAATCCAGACGTCATAATGATCGGGGAACTAAGAGACGCCGACTCCATATATATTGCGATGAAAGCCGCAGCAACAGGCCACCTGGTTCTTGCCACCATGCATACGATGGATACATGCTCCACAGTTGATACCATAATGAATTATTTCTCCGGCAACGAGCATAACGTAGTCAGACAGATGCTTGCAGACAGCTTGGTATGCGTTATAGCCCAAAGGCTTGTGCCTAGAAAGTCCGCGCCGGGCCGGGTTCTGGCTTACGAAATCATGCAGAGTTCATCAAGGGTTTCCTCTCTTATCAGAGAAGGCAAACCCTACCAGCTAAAGGTTCAAAGCACATCCGCGAGCGCTGATATGCAGGTACTGGAACTTTCCCTTGCCAGCCTGTACAAGCGGGGAATTATCTCATATGAAGACGCGGTTAATTACGCACTGAGCAAAAAGGCATTCGATGATCTTATCGCACTATAGTGACAGACCCTGCACACCTGCCCTATGTGTGGTATGGGTGATATTTTCACCCAGGTTCAGCTATTTCCTTCTTGCTTGATATGCGCTGCTTTGTTTGCGGCAAACCGTTAGTTGAGTTCTATATGACGCCTTGCGGCCGTGCTGACGTAAATTTCTCCGGACGACGTTACAATCATACCGGCCAGGTTCATCTCTTCCATCTTTTTCTTGGCCCTCTCCAGCCCCAGCACAAAAAGTCCTGTGGCCAACCCATCACAGCTTACACCTTGCTCATGCATCACTGAAACCCCCTGGAGACCATAGGCCGGATAGCCGGTGGCAGGATCCAGAAGGTGGTGATAGCGCATCCCTTTAAAAATAAAGTAGCGTTCGTAGTCCCCTGAGGTCGAAATCGCTCCGTCTGTAAGCTCCACCGACGCTATTAATCCATCACCACGCGGGTCCTGAATACCTACCCGCCAAGGATCATCTTTTTCTCCAACGCCACCTCCGAACACTTTTATATCTCCGGCCACAGCTACTATACCGCTTTTAATTCCCATCCCCTTCAAAACAGCAACCACCCGGTCGGCCGTATATCCCTTGGCAATCCCACCGGGGTCAAACGTGATTCCCTTTTTCAAGAAACGTATTGTCCGCCCTTTAATATCTATGTTTCGGTAATCCACCAGCAACCTGGCACGTTCAACCTCTTCAGGATCTGGAGGAGCCTTGCTCTTTGTTACATTCCAAAGCCGCACCAACGGGCCGATGGTAGGATCAAAGGCACCATCTGTAAGGCGCGCTATTTCGAGAGATTTTCTTGAAATATCAATAAGGTCTCTGGACACTTCAACCGGCCGGTCAAAGGCTGTCGCATTTAGACGTGACAACTCGCTATCAGGCCTCCAAAGGCTAAGCATAGCCTCAAGCCTCTCGACTTCTAAAAATCCTGCATCAATAGCCTCTTCTGCCTGCTTTCTGGAATCGGCCAGAACTGTTATGGTCACATACGTACCCATAAGGGGACGCGTGTTTTTATAAATAAGAGGGTTCTGCTCACATCCTGCCGGCAGAAGTAAGCCGACCATAAAACATAACGCTATGAAAATACTGGATGTTGAATTCCGAATGCCGAAGTACTTGCAATACTTATTCATGAACAAATCAAAGACTTTTTAAGATAATGTCCGGTTACGGAATCGGGGTTTTTCGCAACTTCCTCAGGCGTACCTGCATCCACTAAAAAACCACCGGTTTCGCCTCCTTCCGGTCCAAGATCGATTAGATGGTCAGCGCTTTTGACAACCTCCATATTGTGTTCTATAACCAGTACTGTACCGCCGGCGTTCACCAGCGCATTTAAGACATCCAGCAGCTTTCTTATATCTTTGAAATGCAGTCCTGTGGTTGGTTCGTCCAGGATATAAAGTGTTTCTCCCAGGGCTCTGCGGCTGAGTTCTTTGGCTAATTTCACCCTCTGTGCCTCGCCGCCGGAAAGTGTGGTAGCAGACTGACCGAGCTTAAGATAGCCCAGGCCCACTTCATCCAGAAGCTGTAGTTTTCTCCGCAGAGGCTCGTGTCTTGAGAAAAAATCAAGTGCCCGGGATACCGTCATAGCCATCACATCAGCAATGCTTAAACCCCTGTAGCGTACAGACAGGGTCTCTCGACTAAACCTGCTGCCTTTGCAAACCTCACACGGCACATATACATCCGGAAGATAATGCATCTCCACCTTTTTCATACCATCGCCCCTGCATTCTTCGCATCTGCCTCCCTTTACGTTAAAGCTGAAACGTCCAGGGCTGTATCCCCTGACCCTGGCCTCGTTGGTTCGCGAAAACAGGCTGCGAATAAGAGAGAAGAGACCCGTGTAGGTAGCAGCATTAGACCTAGGACTTCTGCCAAGCGGTGCCTGGTCAATATGGATCACTCTCTCTATTTTTTCTATACCTGATATTTCCTTATGCCTGCCGACAGGAGCTTTTGCCCGGTAAAGCCTTTGAGCCAGTGCCCTGTAAAGAATATCGAAAACCAGGGTGGACTTCCCCGAGCCGGAAACCCCGGTTACACAGGTCATCACACCAAGTGGAATTACGACATCTATATTCTTCAGATTATGCTCTGAAGCCTCCAGGATTTTTATTGTGTTTCGTGGTTTGCGCCTTACGTCCGGAACAGGTATGAATTGCTCACCTCTCAGGTACACACCGGTAGGGGATTCCGCGCATTTCTCTATTTCCCGTAAACTTCCTGAACAAACCACCATACCTCCGTGTTCGCCCGCTTCAGGCCCCATATCGATAATATAATCGGCTCTACGAATAGTCTCTTCATCGTGTTCCACGACTATAACGGTGTTATCGGCATCACGAAGAGCCTCGAGCGCATTAAGAAGACGGCCGCAATCACGCTGATGAAGACCTATGCTGGGTTCATCCAGAATGTAGAGAACCCCGGTCAGAGATGAACCAATCTGTGTTGCCAGCCGTATTCTCTGTGACTCTCCACCTGAGAGAGTATAGGCGGGACGGTTAAGCGTGAGATACGAAAGACCGACCTTTATCAGAAAGCCGAGCCTGTCTCTTATCTCCCTCACCACGCGCGCGGCAATCTGGTTCTCACGCTTCGATAGCTTAAGACTGTTCATAAATTCAGCTGCCTCAGACACTGTCTTTGCAGAAACTTGATAAATATTAAGCCCTCCCACCAGTACTGACAGCGCCTCTTTTCGAAGCCGTGCGCCTCTACACTGCGGACAGACTAAATCAGCGGCGAAACTTTTATTCCTCTCTTCCAAGTCTGCATCCAACCTGCCAAGACCTCGACACTTTTGACAGGCTCCGTAAGGGCTGTTGAACGAAAAGAACCTCGGTGAGATCTCCGGGTAGCTGAACCCGCACTGAAGACATGCCATCGACCGGCTGAATATAAGATCCCTGTCCTCGTCCACAAGATTCACCTGAACCAGGTCCGAGTACCTAAGCGCCAGGTCAAGCGCATTCGAAAGCCGGACGGCTATACCTGTTTTTATTATCAAACGGTCAACAACCACCTCTATTGTGTGGAGTTTCCGTTTATCCAGCTTGATATTTTCCGTAAGGTCGGTTATATGTCCGTCTATTCTAGCCCTGATAAAACCGTCACGGCGCAGGCGATCCAGCTCGCTTTTGTGCTCACCCTTTCTTCCCCTGACTATTGGAGCAAGAATCTGCACCCGGCTCCCGTCAGGCAACGAAAAAACCTGTTCATGGAGCTGCTGTACACCTTGAGAAGTTATAGCGTTACCACAATCGGGGCAATTGGCCCGACCAACACGAGTGTAAAGCACGCGCAGGTAATCGTAGATTTCGGTTATGGTGCCCAGAGTGGACCTTGGATTACGGGAGGCGGTTTTCTGTTCAATGGCGATGGAAGGAGAAAGCCCTTCGATAGATTCTACGTCCGGTTTCTGCAGCTGCTCAAGAAATTGCCTGGCATAGGCGGATAAACTCTCTACATAGCGGCGCTGGCCCTCGGCGTAAAGCGTGTCAAAGGCCAGAGATGATTTTCCAGATCCAGACGGGCCGGTAATAACCACAAGTTTGTTTCGCGGGATGCTTAAATGAATATTTTTAAGGTTATGCTCCTTTGCACCCTTTACAACGATAGAGTCTTGAAGTTGTTGACTTAACATTTTTTATCGGCTTTGCCGGCTTTATCAGCCTGGATACTTCTAAAGATCAAAACAGCGTTACACCCTCCAAAACCAAAAGAGTTCGACATAGCCGTCTCAAGACTTACAGACCTTGGTCCGTCCGTGACATAGTCCAAGTCGCACTCCGGGTCGGAGTTCTCCAGGTTGATCGTGACCGGAATCAGGCCTTCTTTAAGCGAAAGAAGAGTAAATACAGCTTCCACAGCGCCGCCCGCTCCCAACATATGGCCAATAACGGATTTGTTGGCTGTAACAGGAACTTTCCCGGCAGTTTTGCCTGAAAAAACCTTTTTAATAGCAAGAGTTTCCGTCCTGTCACCAAGAAGGGTTGATGTTCCGTGAGCGCTTATAAAACCTATCTCTTCCGGCCGGACTTCTGCATCCAAAAGCGCCAGCTCCATGGCCCGGGCTTCTCCTTCAGCATTCGGCCTGGTCTCATGTGCCGCGTCAGTACTCTGCCCGTAGCCTATAATCTCTCCTTGTATCATAGCTCCGCGCGCACTGGCCGACTCGTAACTTTCAAGCAGAACAATGCCTGCTCCTTCAGAGACAACAAAACCGTCACGGCCGGCGTCAAACGGTCTTGAAGCTTTTTCAGGCGCATTGTTCCGGCGCGACAACGCCCCGGCAGCATCATACCCGCCAAGAGCCGGCCGGCAGAGAGCCGCTTCTGCACCACCGGCCACAACCATCTCTGCGTAGCCGTGCCGGATCCACCTGAAGGCCTCCCCTATTGCATGGGCTCCTGATGCACATGCGGTTGATATGCCCAGGGACGGTCCGGACAGGTTATACTTCATTGCAGCTGCGGCAGCTGCCATAAACGGGGTTGTGGCCGGCATAAGGTAGGCGGAGAAACGGCTGCCGGATAAATCCCTTTTGATGTTTTCTGTAATAGTTTTTATTCCACCACGGCCCGACCCTATAATTACCCCCGGCTTAAAAGTCTCATCAAACTTCTTCGGATCAAGGCCGGCATCGGCCAGGGCCATGGAAACAGCAGCTACTGCGTATTGAACAAAAAGATCCCATCTCTGTATTTCTTTTTGCGAGAGGAAAACAGAAGGATTAAAATCAGTGACTTCACCGCCGACCCTACAGCCCAGCCCTTCAAACTCCTGCCTATCCAGAAACGTTATACCGGATAACCCTTGCTTAAGCCGATGCCAGCTTTTATCAATATTAGAGCCCAGCGGCGTCACCACACCCAACCCAGTTACAACCACGCGCCGCATCTATAAAATATAGCATAACCAGCCTATTTTTTTGGCAAAACTTTATTGCTTGCTTTTCTGCCGAACTATGGCTAATATGCTAGTATGCGAATCTAATATAGAATTACGTGTTCCATGCCTGGAACCCGGATAATATTAACAAGGAGAAAAAACGATGAAAAACCTGACCAAAATCATTGGCTTGCTTGTTATCAGCCTATTAGTTTTATCCAGTTGCGGTGGAAAGGATATCGTAAAAAGTGGGTATATGGCCGGTGCACCAACATGGGTGCTTAAGGGAAGCGGCGCCTTTGAAGATGATCGCGGCAAGGTATTTTATGGTGTGGGTTCGGCTTCCGGAATCAGAAACCATGCTCTTCTGCGCTCTACATCAGACAACAGGGCACGCAACGAACTGGCCAAGGTTTTCGAAGTATATACGTCATCACTTATGAAGGATTACGCGGCTTCCACCACTGCGGCCGACCCTAATGTTACATCAGAAGAGCAGCATGTCGAGCAAGCTATAAAAACGGTTACAAGCGCAACGCTTTCGGGCGTAGAAATAATTGATCGCTGGCAGGCGGACACAGGTGAGCTTTTTGCACTTGCCCGGCTTGATCTTGACAGCTTCAAAGACGCGTTAAAGAAGGCCAAAAACTTAAACGCCAAGGCAAGGGATTATATAAGAGAAAACGCCGAACGGCTTCATGATGAGCTGGAAAAGGAAGAAAGCAAAATACAGAAGAAGTAAAGCGGACAGATTAAGTGAACAACTTTATTAGACTGTTTTTGAGCTTGTCTCTGTCTTTATTTCTGGCACTACCGTCTTATGCGTCGGAATTTCCCGCGGAAACTATTTACAGCAAATACGGACCGTCGGTGGTCGCCATCTGGGCCTCCGGAGGAAAAACTCAGGCCTCAATAGGCGCTGGATCACTGATTTCAGAAAACGGTCTGGTGGTTACCAATGCTCATGTTATAAGTATAGGCAGTACAGGAAAACCTTACCCGAAGATCTCCGTCTTTTTTAAGCCGGAACGTTTGACAGGTGATGTAAAGAAAGATCTAAACAAAGGTTACGCCGCCAGGATACTGGCCGTCTCCAGGCCTCTTGATATCGCTGTGCTTAAAATCGAACAGACGCCTTCCGGCCTGAACTATATCTGCCTTTCCAGCCCTGACAGTGTCCATATCGGTCAGGAAGTAGTGGCAATAGGACACCCGGAGCAGGGCGGCTTCTGGTCGCTTACTTACGGCCGGATCAGCGGAGAGTTTTCGGATTTTGGGGGAGTCAAAGGCAAGCATATGTACCAGACAGATACAAGTTTAAACCGCGGAAACTCCGGCGGACCGCTTCTGGACAGCCGCGGCTGCCTGGTGGGAGTAAACACAAGCATTGCCCGTCGTAGCGATGACGGTCTGGCAATAACCGGAATAAACTTCGCATTGAAATCCGAAGTGGTGCATGACTGGCTCGCACTGCAAGATTTAAGTATAGCCTATATAACTCCGGCTGCAACTACAGAGTCTGAAGAAACCTTTGCGACAAAACCGCCAGCGACGGAGCCGTCAGTGACGGAGCCGTCAGTGACAGAGTCGTCAGTGACAGAGCCGCCAAAAACCAGGCCGGGCAAAATAAAACAGCCGCTGGCATCACCTGCAAAAACAAAATCTGAAATCTTTTCTAATGAAAAAGCTCCTAAACAGACAGTAAAGCCCGGAACACCTGCCGAAGAGAAAAAAATCCGCAAGTCCCGCTTTAAAACTCCCAAACGACCGTACAATTACAATGACCTGACAAAAGTGGAGCAAGAGCTCGAAGATATGATGAAAGAGATGCGGGGAAAAATACGATAATGTAAACAGCCAACTTCATAATAAAACAAAAGGCCTATACCGCTCAGAGCAAACCCATGTGAAACCCTGGGACGCAGAGCAACGGGACTAATGGATCGGGAAGAGTAGAAGAGTTTCCGTCCGATTTCAGCCGAGCCGCCAGAGGTTATATACTTCCGGCGGCTTTTTGATAGAAGCATTCTCAAACAATTACATATCCATATCTTTTGGCCCACCGTACAATTTTGGGGAACAAGGCAGAAATAGATTCGCTTTTAATTATATGATGCTCAGGAGGCATTGGAGCAGCAAGGGGTTCAATACCTGTAAAAGTCAACTCAACCGTAACAGGTTTTTTACCCTTGTTTTTTATTTTGATCTTGGCTCGATATTCTAGAATTTCAGGGGCTATATAAAATTTCAAATATATTTCTTTTTCTTCTTTATATATGATTTGGGAGTTTAGCATTATTTCAATTGATGACTTCTTCTGTTTCTTACGGATAATGACGGCTGGGACACAAAGTGTAGCCAAGCACAGGCTTAAGGAAAAAACCAGAGAGCAACTCCCCAGGTGTAAACTTTTGTTGTAAATGAATGCCTTATCAGAGCCAGATTCACTGTAAGTATATCACATTTTATGTGCCGGTTTTTAGTTTTACCTATCAATAGTTTTGCATAGTGTCCCCAAAGTCACATTCGCAAAAGTGAGGAATGCTTGCCTTCCGGTCAGCCATAAATTTGTCTTGTTTTATCTTTCATAAAAAGATAGATCAGCCGTTATGAATCTATTAATAGAACAGGTTATTGCAGATTTTCATGAACGAAATCTTCCCGACCTGACTGCCAGAAGGTTACAACTGCCCCGTCTAATCCACGTTCGCCTTCACCCACTGCGTTAGCCATTATTTTTTAATGATTCCAACGCATTTATAAACCCTGCCGGATCAAAAACAGGTAATTTTGTTTTTTTGAAATCAAAGATGTTTCTGGTAACAATATATTTTGCCCCAGCATGGCACGCTGACTCATGTAAAACAGCATCTTCAAAGTCTTTGAACTTTAAAGATAAAGCATTTTCGAGAACTAAGCGATTTACCGGAGCTATCTCGAATAGAGAGAGTAGGGTTTGAATATGCTGAATAGCCGCTTTCGGCCCAAGAGCTTTTGTGGCGAGATTAATGAATGGTAGTTATCGTTGTTGCGCAGATAAAGCCAATGATTTCTGACTGTTCAACCTTACTCAACAAATATGATGCATCACTTGAAAATGGTTCACGGTCAAAAAGAACATCAAGAATCACATTGGTATCAAACAGCGTTTTCATAAATACTTTTCTTCAAGAAATTTTTTGTAATCTTTTTCGTCGATATGCTTACCTCTCAAAGCTCCTTTCAATGACCTTACCGCTGGAGTCAACGGATAATCCTTTTTTAACTTTTCATTCCTGATAATTTCAAACAAATCAGCAACAATATGCGAAACCGACTTGCCGGTTTTAGCTGAATATGCTTTTGCCGATTCAATTAAATTATCGTCCAGCCTAAGAGTAAGTTTTGTATTCATACCCTCACCTCTCCAAAAATATGACGTATTGTATAGATTATTTATACGTCATACCAGCCCAAAAGTCAACCATTATAAGTCACTTACAGCTCAGTTAGTATCCCCTTCCTCACCTCTTTGTATTATTAAGGTTGCGGTCGAAGCTAAGCATAAGCCTTTGATCCCAAATCCTAAAACTGTTCATTCGCGAAGCGACTGGCTTTTTTGTGGCTGGATTGGCCACAAAAACGTCTGTCAGCCGAGCCGCCGGAGGTTATATGCTTCCGGCGGCTTTTTGTGTTGGGGATGGATTTTGGAGCAAGAATGTTATAATGAGACTATGTAGTCAGGGCTGCGGAATGGCGGATATTGAAAGTAAATTCAGTGAGAAAAAAGGACTTAAAGATGAATAAAAACTCAATACTCAAGCATAACCTTGGATTTCTTGGTGCTAAGCCATGGAAGTTAAGCAACGTAAGTAACAACGTTCCCCAAAGTTCAGGTGAAAACTATGGAAGCAATTGAATTTAAAACAAGAGTTAAAAATGGGGTTATCCAGATTCCCGAAAAGTATAAACAGCAATTAAAGGATACTGTAAAAGTCATAATTTTGTGCGACCAAAAGCCTACGCAAAAGAACATTATTGATGATATGTGGAAAAATCCCCTGAAAATTAGCGAGTTTACCCCTCTCTCAAGAGAAGAAATCTATGAGAGATAAGAAACTGCCCACACACTCAAAGTGTTTTGTGGACACAAATGTATGGCTGTATTCTTTTATCCAATCTCAGCATGAAGAAAAATCAACTCTTTCAAAAGCTATTATTAAGAGAAATGAGATAGTCGTAAGTACCCAAATCATTAACGAGATGTGTGTAAATCTTATAAAAAAAGCAAAGTTTTCAGAAGATAAAATTGAAGCTTTAATAAAATCTATGTACGTAAAATATCCTGTTCTCGAACCAGAGTCATCCCATAAGCTCGTAAAACAGGCCTAAAACGCCTTATTTCCTAGTGATTTTCTTTCAAATCTCAAACAGTGAGTTTCTTGTTTTTACACTAAAACCCTTCCTGTAGGCTGATTAAAAACATGTGCTGTCCCATAACTATGGACCAAATCCCGGTAAAAACGCCTGTTTAGGCGTA
>JALUUO010000017.1 GCA_027021335.1 Nitrospirota bacterium | reverse complement strand
ACCAAGAACAAGACCCAGAGCCACGGCAAGCCAGAGAAGGGCCAGCTTTGCTTTTTCCGCCCGCATTATCTCGCCTTTTATCTCGGTGGTAAAGGTGAATGTCTGTTTTCCCTTAAGCAGGTGAAACTTTTCCCATCTGCCGAATAACAGCAGTGCATCACCTGGATGCAACGTCTGATCGGATACTTCATTGAAAATACATTCACCTTTTCTGCAAAGCACAACCGGGTTCAGATCATAAGTTCTTCTAAACCTTATTTGTCTCAATGTCTTACCCACAAGCTCTGAACGAGGAGTAATTATTCCCTCAATTATTCCGGCATTGTTGGGAGAAAGATCTTCAGCAAATACGTCTAAATCCTCCTTTATGGTAAAGCCGAAATCAGTTGCAAATTTCTTGACAGCGTCGGGACAACCAACAACAGAAATATCGTCACCGCCATAAATTCTTTCTTCGCGCGAAGGTGCAAAAACTTTATGGTTCGTTTTTGTATGGGAAACGGCAACTACAGAAACCTGGTAACTTGTTCGGATTGCCATCTCATCAAAGGTTCTGTTATCAGTGAAGTCTTCTGGAATATGTAATTCCTGGATGGTACATATATCACCGTATGTGTCAGCTATGGATGGAGGCAGTAAAGAGCTTTCGGATTCACCGCCTGTTTTGGGAAGTATGAATTTGCCAAATACCACAAAGTAAAGAATCGAGCTTGCTACAAGAGCGATGCCGATTGGCGTCTGGGTAAAAAGCCCTAAGGGTTCCAGTTTTTTCTCAAAAACCCCCAAGCTGTTGGCCTGTTCCAATAAATCATTTAATAAAATTGTAGGGCTTGCACCTACAAGAGTCATGGTTCCACCCACTATGGCGCAAAAAGCCATCGGCATAAGTATTCTGGATACAGGAATTTTTACCTGGCGTGAAACCCTGATAGTGGCAGGCAGAAACAGCGCGGCAGCGCCTATATTCTGCATAAAGCTCGAAATAAAAGCCACGGTTCCTGCTATCAAGGCAATGATACGGCTTTCGGCCTTACCTGCGAATTTCAAAATATTACGGGCAAGAACGTTCATTACACCGGTTTTGTCCAGCCCTGCACCGATGATTATCACTGCTATTATAGATACAACCGCGTTACTGCTTAAGCCGCTTATCGCCTCTTTAGGAGTTACAAGCCCCAGAATCGGTAATAGAACCATCATCATGATACCTACCACATCCACTCTCACCCACTCAAAAACGAAAAGCGCTATAACAAATACCAAAACACCAATTACCGTAAGCATCTGTTTCGTGAGCTTTAAAGATTCCGCATCAGGAGACGGATCTCCGGCAAAAGCAGCTCCAATAGATAGCAGCATAAATGTGAGAAAGAAAATTGTTGACAAACCAAATTGTTTTAAGTTCAGCATTTATACCCTCCAAATATATATTTTATAAATTAATACCTTATAAATTAACGGAAACTTGCAGAGGTGCAGTACATCAGTTAAACTTTTTGAAACTTTTCCTTGAAACTTTGTATTATAACACCAGGCTATAAATATTAGCCATAATTACTTGTTATATATTCATTAGGCTAACGAATCTAGACCATAACAAATGGAACGACCGGTTGGAATTTTATGGATTTGGATAAAATAAAAACATATTCTCTGGCAGACCGCAGATCCAAAGTCTGCCTTAAAGATCTTGGCAAGTCACACAATCCGGGTTCTACGTTTAAGGAATTTATACATAGCCTGCCCCGGTTCCTGGGAGCGGCTGATCTTATCGAGGTTGCCGGACGTATCGCCAAGGCGTATTCAGGTGGAAAAACTGTAATACTCGGTATGGGAGCCCATCCTATAAAAGTGGGTCTCAGCCCTGTCATTATTGACCTGATGCAAAGAGGAGTAATAAACGCCCTTGCATTAAACGGAGCAGGCGTAGTTCACGATTTTGAACTTGCACTGACCGGCACAACATCTGAAGACGTGGACCAGTCAATAATTGACGGCTCCTTCGGCATGGCTGAAGAAACAGGAACTCTCATAAACAGGGCTATAGTCGATGGTGTGAATGAGGGGCTCGGCATTGGAGCCTCCATTGGGAAATTGATAGCAAACGGTGACTTCCCTAACAAAGACAAAAGTCTTCTTGCCACCTGCAATAACTCAAACATCCCTGTAACCGTCCACGTGGCGATCGGCACTGATATCATTCATATGCATCCAGAAGCTGATGGAGCCGCAATCGGGAAAGGAAGCTTAAGGGACTTTCGCAGCCTGACCGGCCTGGTTTCAAACCTTAAAAGCGGAGTTTACATAAATCTCGGTTCAGCAGTTCTTCTACCGGAAGTCTTTTTGAAAACCCTGACACTTGCAAGAAACCTGGGACATGATGTAACCAATATAACAACCGTAAACATGGATTTCATACAACACTACCGGCCTGGGGTAAACGTACTTAAACGGCCAACATTAGGTAGTGGAAAGGCCTTTGCGCTTACAGGCCACCATGAAATTATGCTGCCCCTTCTTGCAGCAGCTGTAATTGAACAAATAAAATAGTTTACAGTAGCCAGGTAAGCAGGTGATGCTGAATTTACTTGATCTGCCTGTCTGTCACATGTAAACTGTTATTTTATTTCTAACTTAGAGAGGTGAAAAAATGAACGTACGAATTGACGAAGACCTCTGTATCGGGTGTGGAAACTGCGAAGAGGTTTGTCCGGCAGTATTTAGAATGAGAGAGGTGGACGATAAGGCTGAGATCTTCGACCTGGAGGCATGCGATTCCGCCGGTTGCTGCGAAGCCGCGGAAGAAAACTGTCCAGTGGATGCGATCATAATAGAGTAGTGCCTAAGCCCAAAGCGGGTTCTATTTTCTCCATTTCTGAAGTCATACGCCAACTCGGTAAAGCAGCCGCCGAATGGGAGACCCCGTGGGTAGAGGAAGACGCCAAACGTCATCCATCCAGACCTTTCAGGGTCTTGGTCGCCTGCCTGCTGAGTCTTAGAACCCAGGATCGCACTACGGCCGCTGCAAGCAGCCGCCTTTTCAGTCTTGCAGAAACACCGGAAGCACTCAGCTCCCTTGCGGTCGAAACAATCGAGAAAACGATCTATCCGGTAGGATTTTACCGCAACAAAGCGCGTATACTTAAAAACATTGCCGAAGACCTTGTTGTAAATTATGGATCCCGAGTTCCGGATACTTTAGACAACCTGCTTAAACTCAAAGGTGTTGGCAGAAAGACTGCAAACCTTGTTATCTCGGTCGGTTACAACAAACCCGGCATATGTGTCGATACTCATGTTCACCGTATCACTAACCGCTGGGGATACATAT
The DNA here is from genome assembly GCA_027021335.1 of Nitrospirota bacterium. Taxonomy (GTDB): domain Bacteria; phylum Nitrospirota; class Thermodesulfovibrionia; order SZUA-242; family SZUA-242; genus JALUUO01. The sequence continues at coordinate 14,051 of JALUUO010000017.1, read as the reverse complement.
GTACAAGAACTCCTGACGAGACGGAAACCGTTCTTCGTAAAAAACTTCCGAAGCGTTACTGGAAGCAGATCAACAGCCTTCTTGTAATGTTTGGTCAGAATTGCTGCAAACCTGTATCGCCACTATGTTCCGGCTGCCGGATAAACAAATACTGCGCACGGGCAGGTGTAACACGTTCGCGCTGATAAACGTGTGCCGTTATAATTTAAGTGCGGCTTTTAAAGCTGGACAAAGCGATAAAAAGCACGGAAAAACTAAATGGATAAAACACATACAATAAAATCCCTGAATTATGGCCCTGACGGACTGATTCCGGCTATAATCCAGGATGACGGCTCCGGCGAAATCCTTATGATGGCCTACATGAATGCCGACTCTCTGAAAATGACACTTGAAAAGGGATTTACCCATTTCTGGAGCCGTTCAAGAAAAAAATTCTGGATGAAAGGTGAAACCTCCGGTCATGTTCAGAAGGTTAAGCAAATTTTTTACGACTGCGATCGTGATACCTTATTGATAAAGGTCAACCAGAAGGGTCCGGGTGCATGTCACACCGGCAGCCGGAGTTGTTTTTTTACCACAATAGAGGGTGAGGAACAGTCCGGAAAGGTGTTTTCAGCAAATGAAGCATACAAAAAACAACCGGTTCTGGAGCGATTGGCTGCTGTTATTCATGACAGAAGATGCAATCCAAAAACAGATTCCTATGTCTCCGGCCTTTTAGAAAAAGGCAAAGACACTGTGCTTAAAAAGGTGGGAGAGGAGGCCACAGAGGCTGTCGTGGCGGCGGCTCAAGGCAATAGGGAGAGTTTTATTCAGGAATTGGCAGACCTATGGTTTCATACCCTGATTTTAATGGAACAGGAAGGTGTCGCTATTACAGAGGTTTATGACGAACTAGAAAATCGCTTCAGGTAAAAGTTTAAGGCGAAAACAGGAGGTTTTTTATAATGAGTACCGACTGTCTTTTTTGTAAAATAGCAAACAAAGAGATTCCAGCCAAGCTTGTGTACGAGGATGAGCTGGCAGTGGCATTTGAAGACATAAAGCCTGTGGCTCCGGTTCATATACTGGTAATCCCAAGAAAACATATTTCCACAATAGATGACATCTCATCTAAAGACACTGAAGTGATAGGCCATCTTTTTCAAATAGCCCGCAAAATAGCCAGGACAAAAGGTCTATCAGAGAGAGGCTATAGGTTGACTATCAACTGCAAGGCAGATGCTGGTCAGCTTGTCTTTCACATACATCTTCATCTGCTTGGAGGAAGAAAGTTCACCTGGCCTCCAGGGTGATTTTAAGAGTGGTTTGAAGATTTTTTAAAGAGAAATTTAAAGAGAAATTTAAAGGGCAAAGCAAGAAATATAACAGTTAAGCGACTACTACCCCTGGCGAGCCATTTTCTACAACACCTACCTTTGAAGCCGCAGCAACGCCTTCAGACAATAGGGCCGCAATGGTATCGTCCGACCGACTTTCCGGAACAGACAATAACAACCCGCCGGATGTCTGTGGGTCGAAGAGCAGCTCTTCCTCTGCTTTAGAGAGGCTTGTGCGGATCCGCAGAACTTCACGGGTTATTTCACGGTTTCCGGCATTACTTCCGGTAGTCTCCCCTTTTCGGTACATCTCAAGCGCTCCCGGATAAAACGGCAGTGATGAGTAGTTGATCACGACCCGGACACCGCTGCCTTTTGCCAGCTCCAAAACGTGGCCGGCCAAACCGAAGCCTGTTACATCGGTACATGCATGCAGATCGAACCTGAGTGCCGTTTCCATGGCAGCTTTATTCAGCTCGGCCACCAAAGGCAGAATCTCTTTCTCCAGCGTGTCATAAGTCATTTTCCCGGAGCGCACGGCATTGAACAACACACCCGTGCCAAGGGGCTTTGTAAGTATGAGTGTATCACCCGGTCTGGCTCCTGCATTGGTTTTAATACGTTTTGGGTGAACTATTCCGTTTACACATAGACCATACTTGGGCTCGTCGTCTTGCACGGTATGCCCGCCCACAAGACAGGCCCCGGCTTCCACAACCTTGTCGTGGCCTCCACGCATAATTTCCCGCAGAATCCCCATATCGAGTTTTTTAGAGGGAAACATCACAACGTTAAGCGCAACAACAGGCTTGCCACCCATGGAATATATATCGGATATCGAGTTAGCAGCCGCAATCAGGCCGAACCAGTAAGGATCGTCTACAGGCGGAGTAATGAAATCCACAGTGCTGATCATAGCCGTTTCATCAGTAAGCCTGTATACAGCGGCATCGTCACTCGTCTCGATTCCAACCAGAAGATTCGGATCATCTGAAGGCATATGGCCTTCCAACACACCCGACAAGTCCGCCGGGCTGATCTTAGCCGCTCAACCGCAGGTTTTTGCGAGTCTTGTTAAGGTGTTTTTTTTGAACATAAAATTTACCTATAGAAAAAAGTACGGATATATATCAGGGCAGGCAGATGGGATTGCCCCTACGGTGTTTTAAATTATTGTAGGGGGCAGGCCTTTTTGGCCTGCCCCGGTTACGAAAAAACTATGCGGGCCGGTCGGTGAGAGATACCAACCCCGGCAAGTCCTTGCCTTCCAGCAGCTGCAGTGAAGCGCCACCGCCTGTTGATATGAAGGTTATGGCCTCTGCAACTCCGGCCCGGTGAACCGCCAGAGCAGTATCGCCGCCGCCTATTATTGTAAGCGCGTAGGCATCAGCCACGGCACGTGCAACAGCAAATGTGCCACGAGAGAAAACATCCATCTCAAACATGCCCATTGGACCGTTCCAGATGATTGTTTTTGAATTGGAAAGAGCATCGGAAAATAACCTGGCTGTAGCAGGACCTATATCAAGAGCTTTCCAGCCTTTGGGTATCTCCTGAGTGCTGACAATCTTTGTAGCGGCTCCAGGCTCCATGGATTCGGCCACCATACAATCAACCGGCAGGTAGAACTTAAGACAACGTTCCCTGGCCTTCAGGTAGATACGTTCCGCTGTCTCAAGCATATCGTCTTCCACCATCGAGTCACCAACCTCATAGCCCATGGCTTTAAGAAAAGTAAAAGCCATGCCACCACCTATAATTACACGATCTACTTTACTCAACAGATTTTCTATAACACCGATCTTACCCGATGTCTTTGCGCCACCAAGAATCGCTGTAAATGGCCGAAGTGGATTATGTACCGTACCCAAAAGATATTCTACCTCTCGCTTCATCAAGAAACCGGCTACTGATTTCAGGAACTTGGCCACGCCGGCAGTAGATGCATGGGCACGGTGCGAAGTCCCAAAAGCATCATTAATGAAACAATCGGCATTAGCAGCTAGTGCTTTGGCAAACTGCTCATCGTTTTTTTCCTCTTCAGGGTGAAACCTGACATTCTCAAGTAACAGAACATCTCCAGGCTTCATTTTGCTTACAGCTTTTGTGACTGATTCGCCTATGCAGTCCGGAACAAAAAGAACATCTTTGCCTAACAAGCGCTTAAGCCTTTTTACCACTGGAGACAAACTGTACCTTAGGTCAACCTTTCCCTTCGGCCTGCCAAGGTGAGAGCAGAGTATAACCTTGGCCCCTTCATCAATAGCGTAGTTAATGGTAGGAAGAGCCTCCCGTATACGCCTGTCATCGGTTATGGTCAGATTGTCATCAAATGGAACATTAAAATCCACTCGGATGAGAACGCGTTTTCCGGCAAGATTAAGCTCTTCTATCGTAAGCTTGTTAAGTATGCCTTTGCCTGTCTGTTCATCTTGAGAGCTGTTCATAGCAAGCAACCTCCTTTGATGATTGCTGTTACCCGGTTACTCGCAAGGCGAGATCTTTAAGACGGTTTGAGTATCCCCATTCATTATCATACCAGGAAATCACTTTTACCATTCTACCATTTAGCACCTTGGTGGACCTGACATCCAGAATGGATGAATGAGAATTTCCGTTCATGTCAATAGAAACCAATGCTTCCTCGCAATATTGAAGTATGCCTTTCATTGGACCGTCAGCTGCTGCCTTAAGAGCGCTGTTTACTTCTTCGACTGTAGTGTCTTTGGCTACTTCCGCGACCAGGTCCACTACGGAAACATTAGGCGTAGGCACGCGAATTGCCATACCGTCAAGTTTTCCATTTAATTCCGGCAGAACAAGCCCCACCGCTTTGGCTGCGCCTGTCGTGGTCGGAATCATGGAAAGACCTGCCGCCCTGGCACGTCTTGGGTCCTTATGCGGCAAGTCCAGAACCCGCTGATCGTTTGTATAGGAATGTATAGTAGTCATAAGCCCGCGCTCCAGGCCGAACTCGTTGTTTATCACCTTAGCCAGTGGGGCAAGACAGTTTGTTGTGCACGAAGCGTTCGAAATTATCCTGTGTTTTTCCGGGTCGAGTTTATCGTCGTTAACACCCAGACAGACCGTAAAGTCAGGCTCTTTTGCCGGCGCTGAAATCAGAACCCACTTGGCACCACGGTCCAGGTGCTTAGAAGCATTTGCCCTGTCTACAAACAAACCGGTGCACTCAAGAACCACATCCACTCCGAAATCTCCCCACGAAAGCTTATTCAGATCAGCTACTGCAGTTACCTTGATCTCTTTGCCGTCTATGATGATGGAGTCATCAGTGGCCTTCACATCCGCATCAAATATTCCGTGCACGGAATCATATTTAAGAAGATGGGCAAGAGTTTTAGCGTCGGTTAGGTCGTTAATAACAACCACATCCAGGTTTTTGTAACCAGCCCTCAGTACTGTCCTTCCAATTCTGCCAAATCCATTGATTCCAACTTTCATAAACAATTCCTCCTAAGTAAAATAAGGGGCTAAAGACAGGTTTGTTCTTCGTCCCTTTTTTTTATCAGTCCAGTAGGTTCAAAACCATACCGGTCATAAGCTTCGGAAAAAAATATGTGGACTTAGGCGGCATGCGCTTTCCATCCAAAGCCACATTTTTTAGTTCATGAAGACGCGTGGCCTTTAGAAAAAAAGCAGCCTCGAATTCACCACTATCCACCATTTTAATCGCTTCGGCTGCGCTCATTTCGTACGAAAACTCATTAACATCCAGAATCTTTTCCAAAATAAGGCGGTGCAGGACGATAACGTCCAGACTCCCAAGTGGGGGAGAAGGCATATTCATATCAGCGAAAGCTCCGCTTTCAGCTCTAAATACAAAGCCGGAGCCACCTCCTGAATATACCCCGAAGCAGTGTCCTTCTCTTTTCGTCAGGTCATCAAGAAAGTTAAGCGAATCAGCAGTCATGGTGACAGATTCCATATTAAACCGTTTTTTCAATCTGTCAATCATATCGGATGGAACTTTCTTAATCAGCCTGTAAGTAGGTAAGACTGAAAGACCGGAATCCTCCATATTGGCTAGAAACATCATAACGTAGCCGGACCCGCCTGTCGAATCTTTGTCTTTCATCTCACGCATATATTCCAGTGCAGTCTCGTAACGATGATGACCATCAGCTATAAATATCTTCAGATCCTGCATCTCTCCGGAAATGGCATGCATGTCCGCCTCATCGTCAATACGCCACAAGCGGTGAATACCGCCCATGGAGTCAGTCCCTTCGATCACCGGTTCTGAGGTGATGGTTACGGAGTTTAAGATAGAAGATGCGATTTTACGTTTGCTGCTGTAGAGTGAAAATATCGGGCTGATATTGGCTTTTGTACTACGCATAAGGTTTAGACGATCGGCCTTGGGTTTCGAACGGGTCTCTTCGTGTGGCAGAACGACTCCGGATTCAAATGGTTCAAGCCCGACAAGCCCCATGAGTCCGCGGAATTTCAACTCTTTTCCGCGTAATGTGTATGTTATCTCGTAGCAATAGAAACAGGGATGTTCATCACGAATAAGAACACCTGACTTCATCCAGTCATTCAGCAGGTGTGATGCTCTTGTGTAACGATTTTCAGATTCAGTATCGGTTTCTAAAACCTTTCCAAAATCTATTTGAACAATATTGTAAGGGCTGAGCTCATAAAGTTCTTCTTTTTGCTTCTGAGAAATGATGTCATAAGGAGGAGCAAGAACTCTGGCAGGATCCTTTACTTTACCGGTATTATATCGAACTCCCTTGAAGGGGATTACTATAGCCATAAGCGGAATTACTATATCACAGTTTTTTTCAAATTGCAAAAGCTGCAACAGTATGATATAAAAGCATGAAATTGAAAACACCCCTACATGAAATCAATCTGCTTAGCAGCCTTAAAAATCCAAGGGTTAAAGAGGTTGTAAGGCTCCGGAAACGCAGTGAGCGTGACAAAAGCCAACTTATGCTGATTGAAGGCAGGCGCGAGTTGGAAGAGGCCTTAAAAAACGGGGTGAAACTAAAAACCCTTTATGTCTGCAAGTCGCTTTTTAACGGCAGAGGGCAGAAGGATATACTCAGCAGCGCGCGGCAACAGGGCGTAGAAATCATTTTTGTCAACGAACCTGTAGCATGCAAAATGGCATACAGAGACAAACCTGAAGGACTTCTGGCTGTTGCCATGCAACCTGTTAAAAGACTGGAAGATATCAGTCTTGGAAGATCACCGTTAATCGTAATTCTGGAGGGGATAGAAAAACCCGGCAACCTAGGGGCTGTTTTGAGAGTGGCCGACGGAGCCGGGGTTAAGGGCATTCTTCTGTGCGACTGCGCCACGGATATATATAATCCCAATACGATCCGAGCAAGCCTGGGCACATTTTTCAGCATGCCTTTTACACAGGTATCTTCAAGTGAGGCTCTGCGGTGGTGCAAGCAGAATGGATTGTATACGGTGGCGGCGGCACCTGGCGCTGACATTGCCTACACACAGGCGGATTTTTCCGGTCCTTGCGCCGTGGTAATAGGAAGCGAAGACCGCGGCCTGAGCCGCTTTTGGCTGGACAAAGCAGATATCAAAGTCAGTATTCCGATGCAAGGCCGCGCAGATTCCCTAAATGCCGCTGTCTCTACCGCTGTTCTGCTTTATGAAGCCGTACGACAAAGAAAGGCATAAGTAATATATAGATGTTATTTTCTGAGCAGTCTGATTGGTCAAAGCAGTTTGATCAGTCCTGATTAAGGTAACCTGGAGGAACATAATATGACAAACATTAAAAACACTCGTTTAAAATTCATAATTCTTTTGGCACTGGTTATAACATTGCTGGTTTCTGTTGGTTCTGCATATGCGGATACTCAGTATGTGTCGGACGTACTTGTTATCACCCTCCGGGAAGGCAAGGGCAGCAAATACAAAATAAAGAAGACTCTTAAAACCGGCACTCCTTTGGAGGTATTGGAAGAAAGCGGAAATTATCTCAGAGCCAGAACCAAAGACGGCGAGGAGGGTTGGGTGCTTAAGCAGTACATAACACCACAGTTGCCAAAAGCGATAGTCATAGCGCGGTTAAAGAAAGAGGCCGGCCGGTTGAGAACAAAGATGGAGAAGCTGGAGACATCTCTGGCATCTACCCGGAATGAGCTGAAAACAGCTAAGCAAAAACATGCCGCAGAGGCAAAAGAATTAAAAAAGATTGCAAATAAAAACAAGAAGGATGCCTACAGCACTAGCAAAGAACTGGAGCAGATTACCGAAAAATACAACGCTCTCCTTGAAAAGTCAAAAAACGTATTGGAAATAGCAGAAGAAAGAGACAGACTCCTGGCGACACATGACAGTCTTAATGCCGAAGTGGAACACCTGCAACAGGAAAATGAACGACTCATGCGCACAGGGATGATACGATGGTTTATAGCCGGGGGCAGTGTTTTCTTTGTAGGCTGGATAGCAGGTAAAATCTCTAGAAAACAGAAAAAACTTTATTCAAGCCTGTCATGAGTAATAAAAACACCCGTCCTATAGGTGTTCATACATCTATAGCCGGAGGGATTTCTCTCTCCCTTGAACGAGCAAATGAACTTGAGTGCACAGCCATGCAGATTTTCTCTCATAACCCTCGTGGCTGGCATGTAAAACCTCTAACAAAGACTGAAATCGCTCGTTTCAGAAAACTTCGGGAACAGCTTGCGATACTCCCTGTAATTCACACATCCTATCTCATCAACCTGTCTGCAAAAACAAATGAGCTTCTGGAAAAATCAATACAACTTATGAAGATCGAGATGGACCGCGCAGAAGCTCTCGGCATTGAGTACGTTGTTCTTCATACCGGAAGCGCATCCGGTGTGGATCCAAACATGGCTCGTGCCAAAGCTGTGGACTGCCTTCGTATACTCTCCGGGATTGGAAGTTGGAAGACCTCCAAAATCCTGCTTGAAAACACTGCCGGAGAAAGAGGGGATATTACATCATCCATGAAAGATCTGGGTACGGTTATGAACGAGTTGGGAAATGACCTTATAGGAGGCATCTGTATTGACACATGCCATGCCTTTGCCGCAGGTTACAACATAGCCTCAAAGACCGGCATAGACAAGCTGGTAAAAGAAATTGATAATTACATAGGACGCGATCGAATCAAGTTGATACATTTAAACGATTCAAAAGGCGAAGCAGGATCGGGCCGGGACCGCCACGAAAACATCGGCGAAGGCATGATAGGAAGTGAAGGCCTGAGCCTCTTTATAAATCACAAAGCTTTCAGGAAACTGCCGTTGATTCTTGAGACTCCAAAGAAGCATGAATACGACGACCTGCGTAACCTGCAACGGACTCGTGAACTTCTCCTGTAAAAAAATCATATATCAGGTTTTTTAAATCCTGGAGAGAATGCGCATCATAAAGTCTCTTTCTGAACCCCGAACAGCCACGAAGTCCTTTTGCGTACCAACCAGCGTGTTTACGGGCTTTAAACAAAGCCTCTCTCGGGGCAAGAAACCGTTCCATGAGACAGATGTGCTGCAACAGAAAGCCCTGTCGTTCCTCCACGGATTCCGGCCCGCCTGCCGGTGAAAAAATCCATGGATTACCAAGCGAGCCCCGGCCGATCATCACACCATCGCACCCTGTCTCCGACATCATATGTTCAATATCCCCAGGCGAGGTAACGTCACCATTTCCTATCACGGGGATTGATACAGCCTCTTTTACCTGTCGGATAACATGCAGGTCAACAGTTCCTGCAAACATCTGGCGTGATGTACGCCCATGGACAATTACAGAGGCAGCCCCTGCAGACTCGGCCATGCCGGCAGCCTCAACAGCAACAATAGAATTAGCATCCCAACCGGAACGTATCTTTACTGTTACCGGAAGTCTGGTGTTCATTACAACGGCACGAATAATTTTTTCTGCAAGCAAAAGATCTTTAAGCAAAGCAGATCCGGCACCACGCTTTACAACCTTACGGACCGGACATCCCATGTTAATATCTATAATATCTATCTCCAAACCATCCAGAATCTTAGCGGCTTCCGCCATAAAAACAGGGTCACTTCCAAATAGTTGAAAGGCTACAGGCCTATCTTCCGCAACAGTGGACAGAATCGCCCTTGTGGAGTGATTCATATAAACAAGCCCCTTGGCGCTTATCATCTCAGAGTAGACAAGTCCAGCGCCGCACGCCCTGGCTATAAGCCTAAACGGCAGGTCCGTAATACCTGCAAGCGGAGCTAAAACCAGGTTATTTGCAAGTGAGATGTCGCCAATATTCATAAGTGTGTTTTCCGAACTTTCCGACAGGACAAATAAAATAGGCGAGACAAAAGAAAAGGAAGTTGTTAATTTTGCATAGTTAGAAACACGTTATATATTCTAAAAATATTTACAGATAAAAAACAAGCAATTTTGACATAGAATTTAACCGGCCCTCTGTACCCGAGCCACTTTATACTGTAACATAAGAAATTTGACTTAACTTAAAAAAATAATTTTGATAATGGGTTAGAATATCTAAATGGACAGACTCTAATTACAGGTTAACCCATTACCTAAAAAACATATCACGCCTGTCTATATAGCTACAAAAGAGATGAACCAGGCATCAAGGAGTTTTTAAAAAGATGAAAAAAACGACAATTCAACACCTCATTAAAAAGAAAAATGAAGGACTAAAGATAACCGCACTTACAGCATATGACTACCCGACTGCCGCGATTGTGGATGAGGCCGGCGTAGATATAATTTTAGTGGGCGATTCATTAGGTGTTGTGGTTCAGGGCCTTGACAATACCCTGCCGGTCACAATGGATGAAATGCTTTACCACACCAGAATCGTAGCACGGGCTGCCGGAAGAGCCATGGTGCTTGGTGATATGCCTTTTTTGTCATACCAGCCGTCACTATCCGAGGCCGTAACCAACGCCGGACGGTTTCTACAAGTTGGCGCAAAGGGGGTGAAAATAGAAGGCGGAAGCAATGTGGTTCATATAATTAAAGAACTCACAAAGTATGACATTCCGGTTATGGCACATATAGGGATAACACCTCAATCCATACATCGTTACGGCGGATATAAAGTTCAGGGCAGGGATGAAAAAACCGCACGCAAGCTTCTTGAAGAGGCCAAAATCGTGGAGGAAGCAGGAGCCTTTTCACTGGTTCTTGAAGGCATTCCGCCAGAACTAGGTAAAAGCATTACCAGGTCCGTAAGTATTCCTACCATAGGCATAGGCGCAGGACCAGGTTGTGACGGACAGATCCTTGTTATTCATGATCTTCTTGGACTGTTCGATAGATTTACTCCTAAGTTTGTAAAACGATACGCAAACATTAAAGCAACTTCTGTTGATGCTATTAAAAAGTATATGGCTGAAGTGGAAAACGGCATATTTCCCGGAACTGAGCAGAGCTATTGAAAAAAAATAAAAAAGGCAATTACAACATTGCTCTCCAAGGCCCCACAGTGAAACCATGACTGAATTCGGGGTTATAAACTGGCTGGTTTTAGCCGGTTATCTTTCCGGCATGCTGGCCATCGGCGCTGTATTTTCCCGTAAAAACATATCAACCGGCGAGTTTTTCTTTGCCGGCGGACGACTGCCCTGGTGGGCGGTCGGCATAAGCATGATAGCCACATCCATATCCGCCACCACGTTTCTTGGCAATCCGGCTGAAACATACGCCGGCGATATGACATACATGATGCTGAACCTTGGCGTACCTGTTTCTATTGCAATCACCACCCTGGTATTTATTCCCTACTTTCGCCGCAATAATGTCCGGTCAGCATACGAAATACTCGAAAAACGCTTTGACCGGAAAACCCGTCTTCTTGCATCTGGAATATATTCATGCCATGTACTTCTTAGAACCGGTATTTTGATCTACGGACCGGCTATTGTCTTTGCCGCTATTACTGGCTGGTCAACAACAAGCGCAATAATGGCTGTTGGAGTTCTCTCGGTATCTTATACTTGGATGGGCGGAATTCGTGCAGTGGTCTGGACCGACGTGATTCAATTTATTATTCTGTTGGGCGGAGGGCTTTTAACCTTACTTTTTATTACCTATGGTGTGGAGGGTGGGCTTACAACTATTATTGCAACAGCCGAAAACGCAGGTAAATTCAGATGGTTCAATAACAACCTTGATCCTGGAGACGCTCACACTTTTTTATCGGCAGGTGTAGCCTATATCGCCCTCGACCTGGCTGTTCGAAGTTGCGATCAGCAATTCATACAACGCTATCTTTCTACTCAAAACATTCGCAAGGCACAGTGGGCGGCTGTTCTTTCAGCCATGCTCGGAGCGATTGCGGCCTGGCTTTTTTTCATGGTAGGAGCTTTTCTATTCAGTTATTACACAAAACATCCTGCTGCTCTGCCGGCCGGCACAGAACCTAACGGCGTATTTCCACTCTTTATTCTTTCAGTCTTGCCCCAAGGGCTTTCGGGTCTTATGGTTGCGGCAATATTTGCCGCGGCCATGAGCAGCCTGGACTCAGGCATAAGTGCGCTGGCAAACACCACGGTCGTGGATTTTATGTCTAATAAAGAACCAAGTTCTCCGCAAACCAGGCGGCTTAAAACAGCCCGTCTTTCAGTCCTGGTATGGGGAACTATGGGAATCCTGGCTGCACTTTTCGCTTCCAGCTTCGACGCAAGCCTGCTTCATATAGCTTTGTACTTTACATCTCTTTTTACAGGATCTCTTCTTGGAATATTCATTCTTGCCGTGGCCATGCCCTTTGCGCGTGGAGGCACGGCCTTTACCGGGGCACTGACAGGTATGCTGCTCCTGGCGGTATGTACACATGGACTTTATATCGATCTGCCAAGCGTATCCGCTATACCGGTAATAGGCTGGATAGCAAGCGGCTTAAAGTTGAAGCTTTCCTGGCCGTGGTTTCCAGTAATATCTGCCTCGGTCACTGTTGCTGTAGGCACGGCTTTTTCCTTTGCACACAAGAATATTGCGAAAAATATCGTAAGTACATTTGACTAGTCTCACCTTGACCCTTAAAATTAACGGGATTTCAGTGCCTATCCTGATAGCAAACCATGGAAGAATTTACAACACGTACAGAACTTAACGGCGACATCCTTGAACATGTGCTTGAAGCTGTTGACAAAGGTGACCTCACCGGTCTTGCTGAAAGGCTGAAAACCCTTCATGCTGCTGATATAGCGCACGTCCTTGAGAGTCTTCCACCAGAAGACCGTGCTGTGGTGTTCAATCTCATAGAGACTGAAAAACACGGACCTGTGCTGGCTGAGGTGAACGAAGGCGTACGTCTATCTCTGGTTAAAGAGATGGACAGAGCAGAACTCCGCCAGGCAACCGAAACCATGGAGGTGGATGATGCCGCCGACCTGGTTGGGGAACTTCCTGAAAAAGTAGCCAAGGACCTGCTTGACGCAATGAGCGTGCAGGAAAGAACCCGTATTGAGGAAGCCCTTTCCTACGAAGAAGAGACCGCAGGCGGTATCATGGAGCCGGTCTCTTTCACCTTGAGTTCCGATTCGACTGTTCTGGATGTGCTGAGAGATGCCCGCCGTCAAAAACTTCCCGGACGCACAGACAAGTTCTTTGTGGTGGATGAAAATGGAGTACTAGAGGGAAGCCTGAGACTTTCTTACCTTGTCTCGAGCCCGGAAGATGCCACGGTAGGCTCTATAATGTCTCACAAACCCCGGACGATTCATGTCAATACACCAAAGGATGAGGTAGCCCTTCTTTTTGAACGCTATGATATGATTTCGGCCGGTGTAATTGACGATAATAACCGGCTGTTGGGACGTATTACCGTGGATGATGTGGTGGATATCATCCGCGACCGCGGCGAACAGCAAATGATGAACCTGGCTGGAGTATCAGAGGAAGAGGATCTGTTTGCTTCCGTACCCAGAACCACTAAAAGCAGAAGCCTGTGGTTGGGCTTAAATCTCCTTGCCGCCTTTGCCGCATCCTGGGTTATCGGGTTGTTCGAGGCCACTATCCAAGAGTTTGTCGCTCTGGCAGTACTTATGCCGATAGTTGCAAGCATGGGCGGAAATGCCGGGAATCAAACCTTGACAGTCGTAATTCGGGGTCTTGCCCTTGGGCAGATATCCTCGGCAAACAGGATGGACCTGCTACGAAAAGAAGTCCTTGTGGGATTCTTTAACGGTCTGCTGTTTGCGGCTGTTGTGGCCATGGCCGCAGTACTTTGGTTTAAAAGCTGGATGCTCGGAGCTGTAATTGCGCTGGCCATGGGCATTAACCTGGTCACCGCGGCTTTCCTTGGAGGGATGATTCCTCTTATACTTAAGCGGTTTGGAGTGGATCCTCCACTGGCCGGAAGCGTTCTTGTAACTACAGCCACTGATGTAGTAGGCTTTTTTGTCTTCCTGGGTTTGGCTGCGTTACTGATTGTTTAGGGGGCAGTTGTCAGGGTGCAGGATGCAGGGATCCTGGACCGAAGCAAGAAGACAGGAAGGAAAACCGTAACAGTTTAGTGCTTTAGAAGGCTGTTTTTACGATACTGACAAAGAAGCCGAAACAGATATTGACATATCTGTATTTTTTTATTCTTATAATAAGAGTACTAATACTCTTATTACGTGGAGGCAACATGAAACGAATTGATTTATTAAACTGAAGTTCCCCCTGGATTAATTCGCAAACCTATTGATATTACTGATAAAACAGCAAATTTCAGTTTGTCTGTACTGGGTACATTATAGCTTTACG
>JALUUO010000016.1 GCA_027021335.1 Nitrospirota bacterium | reverse complement strand
TTTTTAGGTCGCATAAATCACCAGCTTTCGTAAGATTTTTAACGATTTCCGGTGTTTATTATACCATAAACATGGCAACTTTTACCAATTAAAACAAGGACTTGGATAGTTTTTCAGGGACGACTAAAATAGTGGTTAATAAAAATTGTAACCGTTTAGCGTACAATATTATTTTATGATTACTAAAAGATTAATACCGGTGTTAGTATTGTTGGTGACTGCGTTGTCACCGGTCTGTTTTGTTTCATTTGCCGACGCCTATACAAAGGCCGATAAACGTGCCTTTCAAAAGTCGATTGTTGACTACCGCCGCAACCTGAATCGTAAGTTCAAGAAAATTCGTAGAAAGAGCACTAATTACATAATAGTTCATACATCTGAAGGTGGCCTTAAAAGCACTCTGAAGGTGGTTTCAAAAGGCAAAAAATTTCGTGGCCGTCAGCGCACTTACGGGGGACACACACACTACGTTATTGCCCGCAATGGCCGTACTTACCGAACTTTGAACAAAAAATACAGGGCGGATCATGCGGGCTTAAGCATCTGGAATGGACAGACCGATATCAGCAGTGTCTCTGTTGGAATAGAATTAGTAGGGTATCATTACACCGATATTACCAGTAAGCAGTACAGATCGCTTGCTATTCTTATAGATATCCTGCAGAGCGTATATAAGCTCAACGACCGAGCCGTGCTGACACACAGCCAGGTAGCTTACGGCAGGCCGAACAGGTGGATAAAAAGAGATCACCGTGGACGCAAACGCTGTGCCGACAACTTTGATAGAATCAAGGCCGGGGTAGGCATTGGTTGGAGTTACGACCCGGATGTCAGGTCTGGGCGCCTGAAACCGGATCCAAAACTTGCTTCAATATTTTATGGTCCCAAGGTTGAAACCGTCAGGCGTCCGGAATCCAACATAATTTCGCCAGCCAACACTGCCTGGAATATAGCGGGCGAAGACTATAATTCTTCTTCCACTCTGTACCGGCTGCCTGACGGACGTTTGCTGCCTGGTGACCAGATAGCTTCCAGGGTCGGTTGGGGACGCATACCCAAAGGCACAGTGGTTATGCTTAACCAGGAACGTAAGTCAAACATTAAGCTATCCGAAGGACCTGTTAAGACAATAACAAATGGACTGACAGCCTGGACTTTTGCCGGTGCCGAGTATAAAAAAAAGACCACGTTCTACTTTTTCCCGGATGGCAAAATAAAAAGTGGCAGGCGTATCTCCGACTGGGATGAACTGCCCATGCATACCAGGATAATAGTCGGATATCACGGTCCCTACAGGATTACAAAAAGAAAGCCTCCCGGTAAAGTTGCAGGGACTAGGTACAACCACCATAAAACGGTTTACCTGTTTCCGAATAAAACATTAAAAACAGGAGATAAAATCAAGGATTTTAAAAAACTTCCCAGGGGAGTAAAAATATTCCTTCCAGTAGAGAGGTCGTAAACATAAATATATTTTTCTTTAAGTGGAAAAAACAGTTCAAAGGCAGGAAAAAAGATCAACCTGGACTGTTTAAAATATCCTGTTTTATCGAGATCTCCAGGGAGCGGTCGAGATACTCCTTCTTACAGTCGAGTTTGTCCAGGCTTCCATTTTGAAGATAAGCCATGTATCGGCAGCCGCCAAAGCATAAGGGCAGGTATTCACAGTCAAAACATTTCTCCTCGTTTTTCCATATGCCGGGCCTGTATACGCTGTTTATGTCGCCGGCCATGCCTGTTTTTATATCGCCCAGATCAAATCCTTCCTTGCCGATAAAGGCCGGGCATTTATACAATCTGCCGTCAAAGTTGATCACATGCATCTCACCAAACTCTATTTGGCATGGCGATGGCCTCTGCGAAGAAGTATTGTAGCCTTTTTTGATTATTGCACCGCGCAGCAGTTTTTCTGCCTCTGTAATCCAAAGTTCGTTAACCGACATACAGCCGTCACGGTAGTCGCTTGGAGCTTCTTCCCCTTCAGGGTGTTTCATTACCGGATCGAACTTCACACTGGCAAGCCGGTCAGGCGTGAGACCTTCGGCCTCAAGAAGATCAAGCAGGTTGGTGAATTGTTCGTAATTATTTCTGTCGTAGTTGCCGCCCACACCTATTTTAAGAATATCGCAAGAATCCTTTATATTTTGGATAATTACGTCAAAACTTCCAGCACCGCTCTTAAATGGCCTGTACCGGTTATGGTTTTCCGGCGGGCCGTCCAGGGTAATCTTTACCCCTTTTAAGCCAAGTGGAACCAGCTCCTCAACTCTATTGCGAGTAAGCAGGGAACCGTTTGTCACAAGTGTAAAGCTGAAGGATGCTCCAATGGTTTCAGCCTGTTTTTTCAGCGTCCCGGTTATCCTCTTAATAGTATCAACAGCAAGAAGCGGCTCACCACCGTAGAAGTCGATGTTAAGAAATTTTTTACCGTTTGTAAGCCTGGCTTTTATAAAGTCTATAACTGAATCAGCGGTTTTATCCGACATGTAAAGCTTGCCTTTTATGCCGCCCTCGTAGCAATAGAGGCAGGCGAAGTTGCAGTCGAGGTTTAAAACAACCGTGATGTTGAGGCTGGTGTTTCTGCGGTTAAGCTCATCCACAAAACCGAGCATTTCCTGTTTTTCAACATCTCTGTCCGGCACAAGCATGCCGAGCTTTATTAGAAGCTTCTGGTCGGAATCTGATAACGTACCGGCCTTGGCGGCCCGGTATGTTTCTTCAGTGATGAGAACCTTGGAGGTTTTTTTAGTGGAGAAAAGAAGCAGGTAGCCTGGCTTTTCTTCGTATGGGTAGATTTTTAAATAGCGGGATAAATGCATAAAATTTAACGTAATTCAGAGAAATACGCGGGGAGCGTAAAGCTCCCCGCTGGTTTTCTAATCGTCGCCTGGTTTTAACGGCGACACTGCTCCAGAACAGCAGCCGAAGCTCAAGCTTATCTCATCCATATCAATACCGGTGTCAAGCACGATAATCTTTTTTCCTTCCACTTTTTCCTCCTTCAAATAAAAGTATCAGCCTGTCGAAAGACAGGGTGCCCGCTTGGGTCTTACCTTACATATCGTCACTAACATTGAAGACTTTAGTAAGCTCGACAAACAAATATCATAAAGGTTCTGCAAAATCACAAGGTTGGCTCATGATTTCAGAACCTGGCCCTGATGCCGCTCTCGATCCATCTCTCTGGATTTTTGGCATAAGCAGCGCTGTATTGCTCGCCATTTAGAATATTACGGACCGTAAAAAACAGTTCGGTTTTTATGCTGGAGAAGGTTGTTAGTCTTTTAATAATATTTAGATCCCAGAGAAAATCGCTGTATTCGGCCTCGAATGATGCTTTCTTGTCCCACCAGACGTAATGGCCGAAGATCTCTGCCCTGATCGATCGGAGATCGTCGTAGGCAAGCCCCAGGTTCCAGGTATATCTGTTTGATGTTTCTGACGTTGTGAAGTCCTTTGAGTCTACGTAGGCAAAGCCGCCCTTGAACGATATATTCAGAACCGGCACTGTTTCAGCCTCTACCTCGCCGCCCCGGCGCCTGACCTTCCCGCCGTTTACCGTAATGTCTGTATCGACCGTCAGTTTGTCTTTCTGGTCGTGCTGGAAGGCCGTGGCCTTTGCCTTGAGATGCTTGCCCAGCACGGATTCGACCCCGGCCTGGTAAGACCAGACCATTTCAGGGTCAAGATCAGGGTTTGGATTAAGCCATAACCCTCCTGTGGATGTTTGGGCAAGTGAAGGTGATGTGAATCCGCGGGCTGCCGAGGTGCGAAGGATGGTGTCAGGCGAAAGCCTGTATGTTATGCCGAGGCTCGGGCTTGTAAAAGGGCCGCTTATGTTGTTGTGGTCGTGGCGGATTCCCGGAGTAACCGACCATTTACCAACGGCTATGGAATCGTTTGCATATACAGCCCATTCCTCCAGGTCCGGTGTTGCCGTGGAAGCGGCCGGCAGGCCACCTCCCTGTTGAAGCCAGGGCCCGTTATTGGATGTATAGTCCAGTTTTCCGTACCTGTAATCTACGCCCACAACCAGGGTCTGCCTTCCCTTTCTCCATACCAGCCGGCTACGTACGCCTGTGGTCTCCTCATCATAGATATTGTCCATGAAAAGATCCCCTGCATTGCCGTACATGCCCATGCCGAGCACATCGTTCATCTGTACAAATTTCTGTTCGAACCTGTAAAGAGACACATAAAGATCAAGCCCCTCAGTAAGGCCGGCCTCAAAAGATGCCGTTGTCAAGAATATGCGAAGGATGCCGCTCGAGGTAAGATCGTTGTCCGGGAAATCCCCCCACTTCAGGTGCGGCTCGCTGTAGCCGGCTGTAAGCGTAACAGCGGAATCGCTGCCTGTATTTATTTTCAGTTTGGAATAGAAGCTGTAATTATCAAAATATCTATTGTCCCTAAGACCGTTTGACGTCTGCCCTCCGGCATACAGGTAATACCCGACCGCGCCTGATTTTCCATATAGATCAGCGAATTGCTCCATAGAGCTTTGCTCGCCGTACGAGGCGCTCACAGTGCCTTTTGGTTTTTTTGTCTTGCCTGTCGATTTGGTTACGATATTTATTACGCCACCCAGGGATGAACCCCAGGCCGAGGATGCCGGCCCCTTGATGATCTCTATGCGTTCAACAGCGTGTATGGGAACAGTGTTTGTCTCGGCAGTAGCAGAATTAAAATAATTCCAGGGTATACCATCAAGCAGAACAAGAACTTGCTGTTCGCTAGAACCCTGAATCTTTAACATAGAGGCGCTCCCGAAATCCTGGCCGTTAAAATCCACAAACACCCCTGTGACGCGGTTAAGCACTTCGGCCACGGTGTGGGCGTTCATCTGCTCTATTTCCTTGGCAGTGATGATGGTCATGTTTTCGGCAACCTGCGAGATGGGCTTCGGCGCCCTGGTGGGCGTGACCACAAGGTCTTTCTCATCATAGAACATGGACAGTGTTGTCAGTTCTTCTTCCGAAAGACCATCGATAGCAACCGCAGGCGTGGTAAACAAAAACAATAATACGGCCAGACAGATGAGAAACGAAACGTCTTTTCTGACTGTTGGGCCTGTTCGCCGAAAGCCCCCAGGCCGAACGAGAAGCTCTCGGCAAATAACCAGATCTATTTTTGAATGTCGTGTCATAAAGTTTTTACTTTTCCTAGGCAGAGTTCGCAGTAAGGGCAGACCTGCAGGTGTGGGTACCTGCTTTTGTGTGAAATAATATAATAAAACTTTTAATGTCAAGAATTCATCAGGCGACAGTTATTAATAGATATAGAGTCTCCTGCGGGGTTACAGACAGAAAGAGACTTTATCTCTTAAACTTCTGTTGAACATTATAGCCCTGCATCTTTAAAACTCTACAGACCAATTCCCGAACACTCTCCTCATTCTCCACCACCAGAACAGTCTCGCTGCCGTGAGAAGAGTTGGTTCGATATTCTTCATGCATAACAACCGGAGCCGCTTTTTCCACGTCCGGCAGGTATACATTAAATGTTGTTCCCATACCCGGCATACTTTCAACAGAAACAAAGCCTCCGCTCTGCTTTATAATTCCGTAAACAGTCGAAAGTCCCAGCCCCGTTCCCTTACCCTGTTCCTTTGTGGTAAAAAAAGGCTCGAAGATATGAGCCATAACTTTATGGTTCATACCAACTCCCGTATCGGAAACACTCATCATTACGTAACGGCCCGGCGGCATATCCTCATCATGCGTAAGAACAGATGTTTCATCCAGGCAGACGTTACTTGTCTGGATAGTGAGCTTTCCGCCCCGAGGCATGGCGTCGCGTGCATTGATGACAAGGTTCATAATTACCTGCTCAATCTGTCCGGAGTCAGCTTTAATACGTCCCAACTTAGGATCAAGTATCGTAACAAGCTCAATATCCTTGCCGATCAAACGGCTGAACATTTTGTTTATGCCGGATACAATACTGTTTAACTGCAATACATTTGGTTCAAGAATCTGCTTACGGCTGAAAGCCAGAAGCTGGCGTGTCAATACTGCAGCCCTCTCACCCGCTTTTATCATTTCTTTAATATCCCTATAAAGAGGACTATTCTTGCTGGACTGCCTGAGCGCCAAGTCACCATAACCCAGAATGCTCGTTAACAGGTTATTGAAATCATGGGCGATACCTCCGGCCAGCCTGCCGATAGACTCCATCTTTTGTGATTGTAAAAACTGCTCTTCCGCACGCTTTCTCTGCCTGCGCACTTCCGCCTCGCGCAGCTCCCGGTCGACCACAGGGATAAGCCGTGCCATATTGTCCTTCATAATATAGTCATGCGCCCCTGCCTTCATGGCTGCAACAGCAGTATCCTCACCTATCTTTCCGGAAACAATAATAAACGGCAGATCAAGCCCGCTTTTTTTCAAGAGTTCCAGTGCAGCAGGCGAGCTGAATCCAGGCATCGAATAATCAGAAATGATGACATCCCATGTTTCATTTTCCAGGGCCGAAGAAAACGTTTCACCTGTCTCTACGCGTTTAAAAGACGGCTCATAACCGCCACGCCGCAATTCACGCACAAGCAACAGAGCGTCGTCTTCAGAATCTTCAACAGTTAAAACACGAATTGGTCTACCCATTATTAAGCCCCCCTACCTGGATGGAGCAATGTTCAGCAGGAGCCGGTACAAACCCAGATGCCGAACCGCTTCGTGAAATTGGGTAAAACCCACAGGTTTGCGTATATAGCTGTTACAGCCTAAATCATAACTTTTAACAACATCCTTACCCTGATCTGATGATGTAAGAATCACAACTTCATTCAGAATATTACTTTTCTTAAGCGCACGTAAAGTAAGATCTTCATCATCTGCATTATCCTCTACCAGGAGAATAACTTTCTTCTGCATAGAAACAAACCTCCAGGCAAAGAAAGACCGCACCAACTACTAAATAGCCGCCACTCTGAATCATGTATTTGTACAACAAAACTATCACTCTAAACTACACATGTCAAGTAAAACTGCGAGACAAATTAAGGAAATTCGCTAGGGACTAAGGAGTTTTAGGCCTGCTTTACGAGCTTATGGGATGACTGTGAAAAAACTTAAGTTGAATCCTGCTTTAACTCTGACAATAACTGTTCAAAAGCAGCCAAAACATCCTGCTTTACAGGGATAGATTGTTTAATAGTCTCCGTAGTCAGCCTTCTTACTCTGGAGGAAGTTATGAAACCACCCGAGATTTCTTTTTCCTGGTCAAGATTCTCCTGCAAAGCATCAATTTCAGCAGGCAGACTGGAGGCTAACGATGATCTAAGGTCAACTATTAATTTTTCTTTTTTAGCTATACCGTTTCTTAAAGTTTCCCTAACTCTCCTTATGTCCCTTGAAACCCTGATACCGGCAGAAACAATCGACTGATCCCTCTTAATTTCTTGCTTAATTAAACTTATCCCTACTTGAAGAATTAATATAGCTTCTTCTTTTTCTTTCTTAGTTTGTTGCTGCGGCTCTCCAGATGAAACATACACAGGAAACAAAACAGGATAACTAAACAACAAGATTAAGACTAACAATAAAAAAATTTTATGGAATGAGTTTACAAAACGATACTCAACAACAGGTGGTTCCATGTTCTTCTCCTTTAAACGGGGCAGGCACAACAGCCGGTCCTGTAATTAATAACAATTCATAAAAAACTCATAAAACAGCAGGCACCGTGATTGCCGGTTTTACCGTATCATGGATAGTATCAAACTAGCATCCTGTACCATGTATGTCAAGAAAAAAGTATCATGTTTTAGCACATAACGGTCCGGTGCTTTTTAACTTGCACAAAGGCAGGTGTTATATTCGTAAAGCAAGACTATAATTTTAATTTGTATAATTGTCTTGATCTTTTAAATAAGGAGATTGAAACGTGAAGAGACTTACAAAATATTTTTTTGAAGGACTACTGTTTCTTGTGCCTCTAGCTGTTACTGTTTATGTTTTCTATATTGCATTTCTTAAAATTGACAACTTCATCGACTTGCCTGTTCCAGGCGCAGGTTTCCTTGTAACGATCGCAGTAATCACGGTAATAGGATTTTTGGCATCCAACATACTTACACGCCGGCTGCTGGGATTACTGGATAAAATATTTAATCGACTTCCTCTTATCAAGCTCCTGTACTCCTCTATAAAAGATCTTGTGAGCGCCTTTGTGGGCGACAAAAAAAGTTTTGATAAGCCCGTGCTGGTAACATTAACAGGAGACGGCTGCATTAAGGTTGCAGGTTTTGTCACAAGGGAGTCGATGGCAGAGTGGGGACATGCCGACCGTGTGGCGGTCTACCTGCCGCAATCCTACAACTTTGCAGGCAACTTGATTTTGGTGCCGAAAGACAAGGTGACGCCGCTTGACGCCGAAAGCGGCAGGGTAATGACATTCATAGTATCCGGCGGAGTAACCGGAAAATAGATCACCCAAATCACCTGATTATGAAACATAAAAAAATAGGTATTGTTCTGGGTGGAGGAGCCGCCAGGGGGTTTGCCCACATAGGCGTGCTTAAAGTCCTTCTCAGAGAAGGCATAAGGCCCGATATAATTGTCGGCACAAGCATGGGAGCCATAATCGCCTCACTCTTTGCCGTGCATATGGATACGGATATCATCCTTGGCAGAATCAGGGAATATTTAAGCAGTGATAAATTCAGTAAAATCAAATTCGATCTCCTGAAAGTAGCAGATGAGGCTGCGGTAGAAGATGGTCTTTTTGCCGCGGTTTCCCGCTACCTGAAGAAAAGCATATTTTACAGCGTCTCAATGACCAGGCAGTCCTATGTCAGCATCGAAAACTACATGCTAAACATATCTTCCGTAATTGATGACATATCCATACAGGATACCAGAGTTCCACTTGCTGTAATCTGCACAAATATCAATACCGGCGAAGAAATGGTCTTAACAGAAGGCCCTTTAAGACCGGCTGTTGCTGCATCCTCAGCCATTCCCGGCATATTCCCGCCAATAGACTTTGACGGCAGGTTGCTCGTGGACGGAGGATGGGTGGACCAACTTCCGGTAGGTCCATGCCGGAAGCTGGGAGCAAATATAGTTATAGCCGTAGATGTGGCCAGAAAGCTGGAACAAGACTATTCCCTTGACAATGCTCTTGATATCCTACGCAGAACTAACGCTATAACCCGCTATACCCTCAGCAATCTTCAGGCTAAGGATGCGGATTTTCTTATTGTCCCGGAAATTCCGGAGATCAGTTGGGCGGACTTTGAGTCCTTTGAAGAATGCGTACAGAAAGGACAAGAGGCTGCAGAGAGATCGCTACCGGCTATCAAACACCTTTTAAAAGAAAAAACATCGCTGGTACCTAACTTTATGCGCAAGTTGCTTGGCAGAAAATTATAGTGGCAAACCTACCCGTTCAACCCTTTCTTACAAAAAAGGTATTGTAATAGTTAGCAGGCCGTCTTTGTACTCAGCCTTTACAGACGAGGGGTCAGGAATGATTGGCAACAGAAAAATCCTATTAAAAGCCCCGTAGGGCCGCTCCAGACGGTGATAATTCTCCAGATCCCTGTCTTTCGAAAACCGCCTCTCGCCGCGAAGCATAAGCCTGTTGTGTTTAAATGATATTTCAAGATTATTAAGCTGCACACCAGGAACTTCCAACTTCACAACCACGGTGCTCTCAGATTCGTAAACATCAGCAGCAGGGCACCATGCCCCCCCCTGCAAACGTTCGTTCTGCCGCAACCTTACATCATCAACCAGTCGGCTCAGACCGTGCTGAATGCTATTTAATTCTTTGAGCATATCACGCAGAGAGTTCCCCATCTAAGAGAGTCCTCAGTCACCGGCAGAGGATTTCCGGTTAACCATCTCTCTGAACTCTTTGCCTACCTTGAAAAATGGAACCTTTTTTACAGGGACATTCACGGTATCTCCTGTTTTAGGATTTCTGCCCCTACGTTCGCGGCGGTGACGTAACTTGAAATTTCCAAATCCACGAATTTCAACCTTTTCTCCCATTGCAAGCGCCTCTTTTATGCCTTCGAGAATCTCCTTGACTATATTTTCGATCTCACGCTTGGTAAAACCAGGCACCTTTTCCGACACAAGACGCATAAGTTCTGATCTAGTCATAATCCAATTCTCCTTTAATTTGATATTTAGACTGAAAATTAAAAAGCTGCAAAGGCATATCGCAATACATGTTTTTATCCGTATTAATTAATTATTTTAGCCCAAGCCGTTATGGTGAGAAAAGGAACTTCAATCCTATTGCCGGAATTACACCTCTTCTTCCAACCAGGTGAGCAAACATTTCGTTTAGATCCCCCCGCAAAAAATCCATTATTGAAAAATGTCGTTTCCTGGATACAACCTCCGGCTCTCCTTCTATTCCTCCAAACTGTGCGGCCATAAGAATCGCGTCTTCAAGAGTTCCCAATTCATCAACCAGACCCATCTTCATAGCCTGCCGACCCGTAAAAACTCTTCCGTCCGCAATTTTACGAACATCAGCAACATCCATGTTCCTTCCCTCGGCAACAGCCTCGATAAATTGATCATGAACATCATCCAGAAGAGATTGAAGAAGATCCCTCTCCTCTTTTGACATTCTGCGGAACATAGAAGCCATATCTTTATGCCGTCCGCTTTTTATGACTTCGGTTTTTATACCAACTTTACTCATTAATCCCTCAACATTTGGGATTTCCATTATAACACCTATAGAGCCTGTCATAGTGCCGGGATTAGCTAATATTTTTTCGGCAGCAATAGACACATAGTATCCTCCGGATGCGGCAAGGGTTCCCATAGATGCAACAATGCTTTTTTCCTCACTGAACTTTCTTAGCTCTGCATAAATCTCCTGAGCCGGAGCAACCGCTCCACCAGGGCTGTTTACACGAAGCACCATGGCCTTAATGGAGGAATCCTTACGGTACTGTTTCACTTGCTCGATAATCGAAGAAGCATCAACATCCATACCCAGAACTCCCTCTATCTTTACAAGAGCAACCTTACCCTTTAAAACCGATGACGGACTCCCGCTAATCAGCGTTAAACCCAAGCTCACTATGATTAAAAAAGCTATGAATCCCGCAGCTATAATACAACCTTTTTTCATAATATATCACCGTAAACAGCTTTTTTCATCAGTAGAAATACCCCCTACTGTTGATTATGTTGCTGAGACATCCCTTGTATACTGAGCCCTATCTTTCTCTCATTCGCATCAACTTTAATAACACGAACGTTAATAACGTCTCCGGGGTGAATTTTTTCCCGTAGATCCTTATTCAGTTCCTGGTCTATTTCAGACGAGTAAACAAGGCCTTCTACCGCATCTTCTATTTCTACAAATATTCCGAAATCGACCATTTTGATCACACGTCCCGGGAAGACATCCCCAACCTTCAAACGCTGTGGAAGTCCGGCAAGCCATGGATCGGGACTCAACTGCTTCAACCCCAAAGCTATACGCTCCCTTGCCGGTTCAACTGACAGCGTCATCGCTTCCACCTCATCACCCTTCTTCAATATTTCTGAGGGATGCCTTATGTGCTTGGTCCAGGACATGTCGGATACATGTATAAGCCCGTCGATTCCGTTTTCGAGCCCCACAAATGCCCCAAAATCTGTAAGATTCTTAATTCGGCCACGAACCAACTGCCCTTCGTGGTAACGTTCATGTACAGTCTCCCACGGATTAGGCTGAAGACGCTTCATGCTGAGGGAGATTCGTCTATTCTGACTATCAACCTTAAGGACAAGCGCTTCAACTGTATCACCCTTTGAGAAAAGCTCTGAGGCATGCCGGGGACGGGCTCCCCAAACCAGCTCTGAAACATGGACAAGCCCCTCGACCCCTTCCTCTATCTCTACAAAAATGCCATAATTTGTGAGTCCTCTTACTATGCCCTTAACCCTGTCTCCTGCAGAATAACGTTCGTTTACAGAAATCCATGGATCCGGGGTTTTCTTGTATCCAAGCGCTACTTTTCCAGATTCCCGGTTGTAGCTTAAAACCTCTACAGAAACTGAATCACCCACCGAAAATTTTTCAGATGGATGTTTTATGCGCCCCCAGGAAATATCAGAAATATGAAGAAGACCGTCAATACCGCCTAAATCGACAAAAACACCGTAATCAGTAATGTTTTTAACGGTGCCTTCAATAACAGCCCCCTCTTTAAGAGAGGCTATAGTCTGCTCTCTTTTTTTGCGAACATCTTCTTCAAGCAGTATTCTTCTGGAAACAATAGCATTTCTTCGATGTTTATTTATTTTTATAACTCTGAAGGGACATTTCAAACCGAGATACTCATCCATGTTATGAACTACCTTCAAACTTATATGCGAACCTGGAAGAAATACCGTCTCGCCGCCTATATCCACACTCATTCCACCCTTCACCTTAGCCACGATAGAACCTTCCACAGGCGTTTTATTGGCAAATGCATCCTCCAGGCGATCCCAGAGTTCAACGTTGCGGGCCCTCTCCTTGGAAAGAGAGACTATTCCCTCGGATTCATTCACATGTACAATAAAAACAGAAATATCATCACCGGGTTTAAGTGATTTAATCTCCTCTTCCGAAAACTCTCCGGCAGGCACCACACCTTCGGACTTGTATCCGATATCAACCATTACTCCGGTGGGATTTACATCAACCACCACACCTCTTACAATTGTGCCTGACTCAAGAGGTTTCAGACTTTCGGCATAAAGCGCCTCCAGCCCAGCATCTTTTGATGTTTCTTTTTCGGTTTCTTTTTCTCTTGGCTCAGTCATTGTTGATAGTCTGGCTAACCTCCTTAAGTCGATTCTCCACCTGCTGGATGATCCAGTCAGGCGTGGAGGCGCCTCCGGTTATGCCCACGGTTTCGATGCCTTCCAGCCATTCCGGTTTTATCTCTTCGGCCGTTTCCACGTGATAAACATGCACACCCTTCTCCACGCATATAGTCTTTAACCGCTTGGTGTTAGCGCTGTTCTTGCCGCCCACCACAAACATCAGGTTAACCTGTCCGGCCAACCTTGCTGTTTCCAACTGTCGCTTTCTGGTAGCGTTACATGTGGTGTTATAAACCTTAAGTTCGGCTACTCTGGGTAAAGCAGCGTTAACAACCCGTTGCAAGTTTCCGAACGATTGAGTTGTCTGAGCAATTATACCAATTTTAGGCTTGATTGAAAAATTATCAAGATGAACGTCTTTCCCGACAACCAAAGCGTCTCCACCAGCATAGCCGAGTATTCCCTGCACCTCAGGATGCGCCTCTTCCCCCACAATAAGCACCTGGTACCCTTCCTTGTGCAGACCTCGGGCATAACCCTGGGCCTTCTTAACAAAAGGACAGGTGGCATCAATCACCTTGCATCCCTTATTTTTTATCTCTTCGTGAACAAACGGCGAAACACCGTGAGAGCGAACTATTACAACACGAACATCGTCAAAATTATCCATTACATCAAGCACACCCACACCTTCGAGCTTAAGTTTCTCAACCACCTGTGGGTTATGTATAATCGGACCAAGTGTAAATACTCCGGTCGGATCAGCTTTAGCAGTGTCAAAAGCTATCTGAATAGCTCTTTTGACACCGAAACAGAACCCCGCCTTACCTGCTGTTATAACCTTCACAGAACAATATACTCCAGCATCTTTTCCAAGACCTTGTCTATGTTCAGTTTATCCGTATTTATATATACTGCATCCACAGCCCGCCTAAGAGGGGCTGCTACCCGTGAGGAATCGCGTTCATCACGTATCTTTATTTCCTGCGCCACCTCTTTTTCTGAACTGTTTTTTTCTCCTTTTTGAAGCAGCTCCAGAAACCTCCTTCTTGCTCTTTCTTTTAATGATGCATCAAGAAAAATCTTATTCTCTGCGTCGGGAAAAACCACCGTTCCCATATCACGGCCGTCAGCCACGGTGTTTTGCGCATGCCCAACACGACGCTGAAGCGGAAGAAGCAGCTCGCGCACAGAAGGTATAGCCGATATAACCGAAGCAAGATGGCTTACCTGAGGAGTCCGGATTTCCTCACTCACATCTTCACCATCCAGATAAACCCTATCCCCTTCAAAACGAATATCGATTTCAGACATCATAGTTCGTATTTCAGGTGACTCCTCAAATGAGAGGTTCATCCTTTTGGCCTTAAGCGCCGAAGCCCTGTACAAAGCCCCGGTATCAAGGTAGGCAAAACCAAGTTTATCTGCCAGCAGGCGTGCAACAGTGCTTTTGCCGGCACCGGCAGGCCCATCTATTGCTATTATCATGCACTATACCTGAGTAATATCAAATTGTCGGAATGTCAACAGTGACTATCAAAACACACTATCGGAAAACGCTCTCAATACAAAAGTTTATGCAATAATTAGGTTATCTGATAAGTTAGTTTCTGTTATCAAGAAGTGTTTCGTCAACAATTTTGGTCTTGTAACGAAAACTGGACAAGAAAATGATCGGAAATATAAGGCATGAAAAGACTTCTCCTACAATTATCGACAGCGGTAGCTTCCATAACTTGCCGCCCGGCTGATCCAGCCTGAAAAGGTTTTTATCTTCATCTAACACACAGGTTTTCTTCACCGTATAGGCAAGATAATTAAAGGTTCCCAGTGTTCCGTGCGGAGGAACTACAGCGATATCAAATTTTTTCCGCAGAAGAGTAATTAAAGTCTTTAAATAGGCATTCTTTTTCGTGAAATCCAAAACTATTGTTTCATCAGCATCAGCGTCCGAAAAAAGATTGAGACGATTTATCGTAACCAACAAACATATATAAGGATTTTTTACTTGTTCCCGAATCTGTTTAATCGTATTTTCAAACGATGATATATCGCCTGAAGGTATGACTATAAACCGCTTATAATCGGAGAAATTTTTTATATAATTATTGTTATTAGGCAAACTCGTATCGTAACTATACTTTCCCCATTTGTTGCGAATAAAATCTAGAAAAGATAACATTTGAAGCTTAGCCATCTTGGTCCTACCGGAAATCCAGAGTGAACAGTTCTTCTTCGTAGCCGTACGAACAATATTAAAGAGGGATAAAATACGGCTCACCCCTCTTGTATGTTTGCTGAAAACCAACAAGCGGTTTCTAACCTCATAATATCCATTGGCAGGAGACCAGACGCGTCTTTCAGAAAATGAACGATGATAAACAGCCGACTTAGTAACGGCTACCACTCGATATCCGTGACGCCTAAACGAAATCCCCCATTCCATATCATCCCAGTAAACAAAACACCGTTCATCCATGAGTCCGACTTTTTTAATAGCTGAAACCCTTGCCATTGCAGAACAT
Organism: Nitrospirota bacterium; assembly: GCA_027021335.1. GTDB lineage: Bacteria > Nitrospirota > Thermodesulfovibrionia > SZUA-242 > SZUA-242 > JALUUO01. The sequence continues at coordinate 51,555 of JALUUO010000016.1, read as the reverse complement.
CCTGCAACCGCTGTAACGTCATAATAATCTTTCAACCCTTCCCTGTTTGGGATATTCCTCAGGTTGGGTAAAACGGTTCCGTACCGCCAACTCATATGCACTCCAATCTCCACAATATTGTCTGGCATATCAGGATTCATTATCTTCGACCCGACCAATCCAATATTCGGGTCCAGCTCTGCAACATTTACCAGCTCTCTAAGTGCCGATGGCTCAACCAGCGCATCATTGTCAAGAAGCCAGATATAGTCAAACTCGCCAGCTGTCCCTTGCAGAATATACCTAAGGCCTGAATCAAAACCGCCGGTACTGCCGAGGTTTTCTTTGTTCTGGAGTACTATTACCTCTGGAAACTGCTCTCTTACAGCTTCCACTGATCCGTCTGTAGACGCATTGTCCACAAGAACTATTTTATATCGGTTACGGTCGTATTCTATTTTTCGTAGTGCGCTAAAAAGATTAAGAAGGTCCGTTTTTCTATTCCAGTTATTTACAAGAACGGCAACAAATGGTAGCGTATTGTTATTTGTATTTGTCATAATTATCCTTATTAATATTCAAACCCCATGCTATTAATCAAACATGACTTGATCGTCCAACAATTAGTGATTTTATTTTTTTAGGCACTCGTCCTAAAACTGGTCGAACAGACCAGAAGGTTGAACTATAAATGTTTTGTACATTATCATTTACAACCTTTCTTTTTACCCTAATTTCAGGAATGATCGTTAGAAACAAGATAAATCCTTTTAAAGGATAAAAAAGACTATTGATCCCTTCCCTTCTGAATCTCAACATATTCCAGAAAACAGTCCGGAAAAGCAGCGCAGGGATTTTCCTCCACGGAAAAGATAAATAAATTATTGCCAGCTCATTTCTTGTCGTATAGGTTCTCAAACGTTTGAAACTTCTGTTTATGGTTGAAGTCCTGTGATTTACAACACACTTTTCGAAATATTTAATATCAAATCCTGCATCTAATACCCTTATTCCATACTCCCACTCGTGAGAGTATATAAACATCCAGCTCCCGTAACCACCAACTTTAGTGATAACATCTTTTCTAATTATTGCTCCAGCGCCTATAAATCCTATCCAATCCTGCAGATCTGTAAGGCCCTCTGTTTTAAAAGCTCCCCCTATTATTTTACATGCCAGAATGCCTATATTTTTGTTCTCTTCCATAAAAACAACAGCATCCTTTACCCCCCCAACAGGATGAGAATCATCATCCAAGACAATAAAATACTCCCCCCTACCATTTACAAAACCATAATTCCATCCTGCAATTCCTACATTTTCGGGTATCCTTATCAGTTTAACCTGAGGGAACTCATCTGAAATCATCTCAGATGTTCCATCAACTGAGGCATTATCGTTGACTATAATCTCTAATTTTTCTCCTGGATAATCAAGCTTATTTATGATATTATTTAAAGTCGTTTTTACCTCTTCTTTCCTGTTATATGCAAGTATATTAACGGTTAGTAAGGGTAATTCCGTCTCAAGCATTTAAAAAACCGTCTCGAACACTTCCAGCGCCCTTGCTATAATCTGGTCCATGTTATAGTATTTGTATTCCGCTAGCCTTCCGACGAAAATTACATCATCAAGCTTCTCAGCTTCTTCTTTGTATTTTATATACATATTGTTATTATCATCGTTTGGTATGGGATAGTAAGGATCATTTTTACCGGTCTCATATTTTTGAGGATATTCGAATGAAACAGTTGTTGCGGAAGCTTGTGTATTTAAAAAATATTTATACTCCGTAACTCTTGTGTAGTCATGATTTTCAGGATAATTCATTTGTGCCAGGGACTGAAAAAACTCAACATCATAAGTTTTGGGTTTAAAGTTAAGACTTCTGTAGCAAAGCTCTCCGAACTTAAAGTCAAAAAACTCATCAATACAACCTGTATATATAAGTTTTTCAAATTTGAGTTTATTTTTAATATCCTTATAATCCGTGTTCAGCTCAATTTTTATAAGAGGATTATCCCTGATATTTTCGACCATGGCGGTATAGCCGTTCTCAGGAATTCCCTGGTATTTATCCTGAAAATACCTGTCATCCCTACTTATATATACAGGCACCCTTGCAGTAACGGAAGAATAAAGTTTTTCCGGGCTTAGTCCCCACTGTTTTAAAGTGTATCCAAGAAATACTTTCTCATAAATATAGTTTGATAAAAATTGTAAATCCTTATCATCAAACTCTTTCAACTTAAGAATCGGAATTTTTTCATTGTAACCAAAGCTATCAATAAGCTTAGCTTCCAATTTAGCGGCAAGGGTGGGTGGAAACGCCTTATAGATAGAGTTTAAATTAAAGGGGAGCGGCACTTCTATGCCATCAACTACGGCTCTGACTTTATGGAAGTATGGATACCAACCTGTAAATCTACTTAAATAATCCCAGACCTTTTTACTATTGGTATGAAATGCGTGAGGTCCATATTTATGGATAAAAATTCCATTTTCATCTTTGAAATCATAAATATTACCGGCAATATGATTTCTCTTTTCAATTATCAATACCTCTTTTTTTAATACGTTTGCTATTCTTTCGGCAATTACAATACCTGACAGGCCTGAGCCTATTATTAGATACATTAATTATTCCTTATTCAGTCCTGAATGTTCTGCTGTTTTTGATGCCAAGACCAAGCGGTTTCAATTATATTGTTTAACCCGAAGTATCTTGGTTGCCAATTTAAAATCTCTGTTGCCTTCCGAGCACTTCCCACAAGTACTGCCGGGTCTCCGGGTCTTCTTGGAGACTCAACACTCTTAATATTTTTTCCAGTTACTCTTCTTGCTGTTTCTATAACTTCTATAACTGAAACCCCATTGCCGTTTCCAAGGTTAAAAACCTCACTTTTTCCACCATTAAACAGGTATTCTAAAGCTAATATGTGAGCGTCTGCCAAATCTGTAACATGTATGTAGTCTCTTATACATGTCGAGTCAGGCGTATCATAGTCTGTTCCAAAGATTTTTATGTCTTCCCTTTTACCAATAGCAGCATCCAATACCAATGGAATTAAATGAGTTTCAGGTTCATGCCACTCTCCAATTTCATTATCTGGATCTGCACCCGCAGCATTGAAATATCTTAAAGTAGCGTATTTTAGTCCATAGGCATTATTATAGTCGGAAAGAATCTTCTCCACCATTAATTTACTCTGTCCATACGGATTTATAGGATTCTGAGGGTGATTCTCAACTATTGGAGTTTCTATCGGATTACCATAGGTTGCACAAGTTGATGAAAAGATAAAAAACTTTACATTAAACTCTCTCATTACCCGCAAGATATTTAATGTATTAGCAACATTATTTATATAATATTTTTGTGGATCTTCAACCGATTCTCCAACATATGCAAGAGCTGCAAAATGCATAACAGCCTTAATAGGATTTTTCTTAAAGACGAGCCTGATCTGTTCAATATCAGCCAGATCCCCTAAGATGAAATCTCCCCACTTAACAAACTCTCTATGACCATAGATCAAGTTGTCAAATACAGCTGTTTTATAACCTTTTTTATTTAAAAGTTTATTTATATGTGAACCGATATAACCTGCCCCACCAACAACAAGTATCATTAATACATTTCCTTAATTAAATAAATCTCTTGTTTATATTGATAATTCTGAATATAGCTAGAGAGTGCAATAAACAGAAACTAGCAGAAACTATTAGAATAATATATAATAATATAAGATATTCAAAAAGTCAATTTTTAGAACTTGATATTTCAGACAAATTCCCGGGTAAATCAAGTCAATAACTTACATTAGCCACCTAACTGTAAACTGGGTAGACTTAATGTAAAACTTTAATTTAGTTTCAGGTTGAGTAATTTGTCAGAAAACTCTGTTCTAAAACCTTATCGACCAAAGATTAACGCAAATTAAAAAAGAGAACAACTTAACTGGGGGGGAAGAAAGGGAGAAGTTTGTTATGGTGAAAAAAACCTGGTTTATTGTTTTTATGAGTACACTTGTTCTTCTTTTTGCCGGTTTGTGGATTGCCGGAGATTTTGCAGAAGCACGGCACAGTGATACGAGACGAAGGGGAGACCATAGGCATCGCTATCCACATACAGAGTTTGTTGCCATTGCCTCTGGAAATGCGCATACAATCGCAATTATAAGTGGAGGGACTGTCTTGACATGGGGAAGTAACAGTTCAGGACAATTGGGTGACGGGACAACAACAGATAGAACCACACCTGTTAAGGTAAGCAACCTTGCCAATGTCATAGCAGTCTCCGGCGGAGGCGCTCATTCACTCGCGCTTAAAACAGACGGCACTGTATGGGCTTGGGGGGATAACAGTTCAGGACAATTGGGTGACGGGACAACAACAGATAGAACCACACCTGTTAAGGTAAGCAACCTTGCCAATGTCATAGCAGTCTCCGGCGGAGGCGCTCATTCACTCGCGCTTAAAACAGACGGCACTGTATGGGCTTGGGGGGATAACAGTTCAGGGCAGCTTGGAAACGGAACAAATATATACAGTACAACGCCGGTACAAGTAAGCAGTCTTATAAGTGTTGCAAGAATTTCCGGCGGAGGCGCTCACTCACTCGCGCTTAAAACAGACGGCACTGTATGGGCTTGGGGAGATAACAGCTCAGGGCAGCTTGGAAACGGAACAAATATATACAGTACAACGCCGGTACAAGTAAACAACCTTACAGGCATAAGAGTGATTGCCGGGGGACTTTCATTTTCCAGCGCGCTTAAAACAGACGGCACTGTATGGGAGTGGGGAAGAAATAATCAACTCACGCCTGTACAGGTAAGCGGAATCACAGATGTCGTAAGTCTTGCAACCGGAACATCTCATACGATCGTAATTAAAAGCGACACTACTGTATGGGCATGGGGCAGAAACGACTCAGCTCAGCTTGGCTATGGACCGACAACGTATGAGTCGACTCCTTTGCAGGTAAGCGGCATTAGTTATGCAACCGCCATAGCAGGCGGCACTTTCCATTCCGTAGCCCTTAAAAGCAGTGGGGATGTTTGGTCATGGGGTGGCAACAGCAGTGGACAGTTGGGCGATGGAACAACAACGGACAGCGTTACACCTGTAAAGGTTAAGGTTACTTACAGCGTAGGTGGCACAGTGAGCGGACTTCTCGGAACACTGGAACTTCAAAACAATGGCGGAGATAGTCTGATAATCACAGAAAACGGTCCGTTTACATTTGCAACAAAGCTTGAAAATCTTGCTGTTTACGAAATAACAATTTCAGGTCAGCCGGATGGTCAGGCCTGCGAAGTCATAAACAGCAACACTGGAAGCATTAAAGCCACAGATGTAACAGACATACAGATTAATTGTTTTGACTCCACTTTGCTTGCAAAAACCATCGAAATAGTGGGTGGACGTTCTCATTCAATTGAACTTAGGTCAGACGGCAGAGTGTGGGCCTGGGGAAATAACCAGTACGGCCAGCTTGGTGACGGAACAATAACGAACAGTCCGGCCCCAATACAGGTAAGCGGGCTTACAGGCATTATCGCTATAGCCGCAGGAGAAGACCATACTATTGCGGTTAAAGCCGATGGTACCGTATGGACTTGGGGCAGGAACGAATACAGCCAACTCGGAGTTACAACAACAGAAACATGTTACGCACACGTGCCTTGCTCCACCATTCCGGTTCAAGTATCGGAATTGACTGATGTTGTTGCCGTTGCCGGCGGAGGCGCTCATTCACTCGCGCTTAAAGCCGACGGTACTGTATGGGCATGGGGAAGCAACCAATACAGCCAACTTGGAGCTGAAACAACAGAAACATGTAGTTACTCTATAGCCTGCAGCACCATACCGGTAGAGACAGCCCTGCTTACAGATGTAACTTCCATAGAAAGCGGAGGAGTACATTCACTCGCGCTTAAAGCCGACGGTACTGTATGGGCGTGGGGAAATAACTGGCGCGGACAACTGGGAGACGGCACAAAGATCGACAGCATCACACCGGTACAAGTAAGCGGTCTTACAGAAGTTACCGGCATAGCATCAGGACGATTCCATACCGTTGCCTTTAAAACCGACGGTACTGTATGGGCATGGGGCGATAACAACGCAGGGCAACTGGGTAACGGAACAATAGAAAGAAGCACCATTCCGGTACAAGTAAGCGGCATCACAAATATCGCAGCCATAGCAGCCGGAGATAGTCATACTATTGCACAAAGAACCGATGGCACAATCTGGGCATGGGGTAATAACCAGTACGGCCAACTGGGAGATGGAACAATTACGAACAGCCTCATACCGTTGCAGATAAGCGGCCTTACAGGCACAAGCGGTATAGCTGCCGGCATGACCCATTCTGTCGCGTTTAACGCAACCGGCACGGTATGGACGTGGGGAGATAACAGTTCAGGACAACTAGGCGCAGTAACAACTGATTTATGTGGTGATAACTCTGATGTCAACTGCAGTTTAACTGCTGTGTCAACAAGAGAAAGCACAACCAACCTTTACAGTATTGGCGGCACGGTAAGCGGTCTTACTGGTACGCTGGTACTTCAAAACAACAATGTAGACGATATTACGATTACGGCAGATGGACCGTTCACCTTTACTGCAGAACTTGCAGACCTCGAAGTTTATGAGGTAACAATTTTAAACCAGCCACTAGATCAGGTATGCAGTAGTGTCACCAGCGGAAGAGTTAACGCCGCAAATGTAACCGATATAAATATCATATGTTTCAATGTATTTACGGATGTCACAGCCATAGCCGCAGGCAGTAACCATACCGTTTCGATTAGAACCGATGGTACGGTATGGGCGTGGGGGAATAATGGATATGGTCAACTTGGTGACGGAACAAGAATAGGCGGCTCCGTGGTTGTACAAGTAGAAGGCCTTACCGGTGTCACTGCCGTGGCCGCTGGAGTAGCTCATACCATAGCACTTAAAAGCGACGGCACGGTATGGGCATGGGGCATGAATATCTACGGTCAACTTGGAGATGGAACCACTACAATGAGTCTCACACCTGTTCAGGTAAGCGGCCTTACAGGCATCACAGCAGTCGCAGCCGGAGGTCACAATACCGTAGCACTTAAAAACGATGGTACAGTATGGGCATGGGGTAATAATTTATATGGTCAACTTGGTGACGAAACAACAACATCCAGCTACACTCCTGTACAAATAAACGCCCTAACAAACGTTACATCAATAACGGTCGGAGACCGTCATGTTATCGCGCTTAAAAGCGACGGCACGGTATGGGCATGGGGAAATAACCAGTACGGCCAACTTGGCGACGGCACGACTATAGACAGCTTCACACCTGTTCAGGTAAGCGGGCTTACAAACATAGCAGCCATCTCAGCCGGATCTTATCATACGCTTGCGCTTAAAACCGACGGCACGGTATGGATGTGGGGAAACAACGAGTTAGGTATATTGGAAAATGGAGAATTGATATATGCTGTAATCCCGGAACAGGTAAGCGGCATTGCAGACGCAGCCACTATTGCGGGCGGAGGAATAAGTGACGGCCATCTTTCCATTGTGGTTAAAACCGACGGGACAGTATGGACATGGGGAGAGAATTCATTAGGACAACTGGGAAATGAAACGACGGTTCGCAACACCACGCCACTACAGATAAGTGGACTAACAGATGTCGTAGCCGTAGCCGCAGGAGACCGTCATACTGTTTCTTTAAGAGCCGATGGCACAGTATGGATATGGGGAAGTAACGGAAGCGGCCAACTGGGAGCAGAAACAATTGAAGAGTGCATCGAAGCATACGCATGTGCGCCATCATACTGCAGTTCAACACCACTACAGGTAGTGGTGATTCAGTAACCTTTACGGTCTTTGCGCCCTCTGTGATAAATAAAAATCACAGAGGGCGCCCTGAGTGATGAGTGAGATTTTTAATTGTGATTGTTAAGTGGATTTCAATCTTTTTCCTCGATTATTAGTCTTATTTCCTCGCAGAGATCTGCTATCTGAAACGGTTTCTGCATAAACCCACGAATACCCAACCCCAACTCTTCCCGGACTTCGGATTCGGCTCCATAACCGGTAATAAGAAGAGCTTTTACGTCAGGGGATATCTTTTCAAGCTCTATAAAAGTTTCTTTTCCACTCATATCCGGCATAATCCTATCGATGATAACAAGATCAATTTCATCATGCCTATTCTTGAATATATCAATCGCCGATTGCCCTGATGAACAGGTCAGAACCTTGTAACCATATCCTTCCAGAGCCTGCCGTGTCATCTCACGAATCACCTCTTCATCATCAACCACAAGAATTGTTTCACTGCCGCTTTGAATCGGGCGGTCCTTCCCGGGCAAGTCTTTATAACCGGCTCGTAAATCCGTTACAGGCAGGTAAATATGAAACGTGCTCCCCTCTCCCGGCTTGGTCTCAACTTTTATATATCCCTTGTGATTTTTCACTATGCTCCATACCATGGAAAGGCCGAGACCTGTGCCAAAGTTCTTGTCCTTGGTGGTGAAGAAGGGTTCGAATATCTTGCTTCTGGTCAAGTCATCCATTCCAATACCGGTGTCAGCTACAACTATGTAAACATACTTTCCAGATTTGGCACCTTCGTTCATACGGCAGAACTCGTCATCCATCTCGAAAGATTTCGTGCTGATAATAAGCCTGCCTCCATCCGGCATGGCATCCCTGGCATTTATACAGATATTAAGAAGCACCTGCTGGATCTGCCCATCATCAGCCTTCACAACCGGCAGATTATCCTCTAAAAAAGTTTCGATCGAGATGTTCTTGTTGATTGTTCGGCTCAGAAGACGCACCACCTCCATAACGACCTTATTAAGGTCGGTCGGTCGTACTTCATATGTATCTCCACGAATCATACCGAGCAACTGCCTGGTAAGAGCTGCAGCCCTAATTGCTGTGGTCTCTATGGCGCTTATTGCTCTAAAAACACGGCTGTTTTTATCAACAAACGTTTTAGAGAAGGACGCATAACCAAGTATTCCTCCAAGTAGATTGTTGAAATCATGGGCTATACCTCCTGTCAGAGTTCCTATGGACTCCAGCCTCTGGGCTCGTATGACCTGCCGCCTCAATTCTTCGCACTCGTGTTTAGCCCCTTTAAGCTCGCTTATATCCCGTACCAGAACAAGAAGCAGGTCTTCTCCTTCATGCAAAAATCGACTCAAGCGGAGTAAGACCTCGATTGTCTCAGATGTTTTTTTTCTAAGAAGCCCCTCGGCCAACGAAGTAGAACTGTCTGCCACTGAAGTCTGGGGGACCGCTGAATTAGTACAGCCAGCCATTGTGCTTCTTAAGTCATCAGCCAGAAAGGGAACTATACTTGATATTTTCGCTCCATTTAGCTCTTCCACCGTATAACCGGATATAGAGACGGCTGCCGTATTTGCAAGGCAGATGTTTCCATCGCAGTCAACTGCAAACACTGCCTCATCCATGCACTCCAGAAGAACTCCCGGAAATGTTCCTCCGGCTGGAACCAAAGTCTGCTTATTAGCTTTACTTATCATCATTAAAAAAATATCTATTTAAGAAGGTAATTATATAAGCTGACTCTAAGGCTGTTACTACAGACAATCATCGGCTGTTTCCTTTTTCAGCCACGCAAGGTATGGCTCCCATCCCCCGATTATGGGTAAGACTATCATCTCAGGTAAGTCGTAGCTATGAATCTCCTTGATTCTATCCATAAGACGATCCAGCTTGCGATCTTGCGTTTTTATTACAAGCAACACTTCCGAATCATCACAGATCTTGCCCTGCCACCTGTATATGGAACGGATTGAAGGCAGAATGTTTACACAGGCCGCAAGACGGTCGGCCACAAGCTTTTTAGCAATACCTGCCGCTTCATCCGGGGATGAAGCCGTTACCAGAACAACTATGTAGGAATTATCATTATTATCCATAGCTATAAACGTTACAATTTTACCCTTATATTATTGTTTCGGCAAATAGCTCTAAATCTATAAGCCCGGAGCTTATTGCCTGTAAGGCTTCCTTAGTGCTAAAATTATAGCCGTGTTGTTTCGTGGCGGTATCCAAAATTTTAAACGATAAGTTTTATTAAACAAGAAGGGGGAGCAGGAGTAATGATAAAAACAATATACTGGGAAAACGGTATCGTAAAGATGCTTGATCAGAGCCGCCTTCCCCTTGAGACCATCTATGTTGACTGTGATGACTACATTAAAGTGGCGGAAGGCATTCAAAAGCTCTGGATAAGGGGAGCTCCCGCCATAGGCATAGCCGCAGCCATGGGTCTTGCCCTGGGAGCATCCGATCTTTCGGCAGAAACATACGAAGAGTTCATAAAGAAACTGGCGCCGGTACGTGATTCTATTCTTGCCACCCGTCCTACAGCAGTCAATATACAATGGGCCATGGAACACATGTTCGATATGCTGGAAAAACACAGGAATGAGTCGATAGAAGCGCTTAAAAAACGCTTGAAAGACGAATCGCAGAAGATTCTGGAGGAAGACATAGAGATCAACCGCGCAATCGGTGAAGCCGGCGCATCATTTATACGTGACGGAGATACAATTCTTACACACTGCAATGCAGGCTCCCTGGCCACTGGAGGCTATTACGGAACCGCTACAGCAGCTATCCGTGTAGCGCATGAGCAAGGAAAAAAAATAAAGGTGATTGCGGATGAAACACGACCTGTGCTTCAAGGTGCGCGTCTTACAGCGTGGGAACTCATGGAAGACGGAATAGACGTAACACTGATCTCTGATGTTGCGGCCGGCAGCCTGATGCTTAATGGCGAAGTCGATCTTGTCATTGTGGGCACGGACAGAACAGTAAGAAATGGAGACGTTGCTAATAAAATAGGCACTTACCCCGTCGCTGTGCTGGCCGCTGAAAACGGTATTCCATTTTATGTAGCCGCTCCTCTGAGCAGTATCGACCTTTCTATAAAAAACGGCGCTATGATACCAATAGAGGAACGAGACAGCGAAGAGGTGACTAACGTTTTCGGACGATGTAGAATCGCCCCTGAGGGTGTCAAGGTGCGCAACCCGGCCTTTGATGTTACACCGGCACGCTATGTAGCTGCTTTTTTTACGGAAAAAGGAGCCTTTCGTCCGTCAGACCTGAAAAAACTAAAAGACCCTGCCCAGGACCTGGAAGCAATCCGTATTGATACGGTCTCAAGTGGTGCGACCACCGCGAATGATGCGACCGCTGCGAGATCTAAATCATGATTGTGAAAGACATGACCATCCAGGATATCTGGGATGCATACCGGCAGACTCTGGACGAGGTAGACGAGCAGATTCTTAAGGACCTGTCTTCACCTGTTCCTCAGATTCCAGCCATAGGCAGGTACCTTGTATGCGGCGGCAAACGCCTGCGGCCGTTTCTTGTCATACTCGGCGCTGAAATATCCGGTTATACCGGCAAGTACACCAAAGTGCTTGGCAGTGTTATCGAAACCATTCATACCGCATCTCTGCTTCATGACGATATCGTGGATGATGCCGTTGTCAGGCGCGGTAAGCCTGCGGCCCACTCCGTGTGGGGAAACGAAGTGATAGTGCTTGTAGGAGACTTCATGTACTCAAACGCCCTCAGAATTGCAGTTTCCCTTAAAAGCCAGAAAATAATGGACACTCTCTCAGAGGCCACAACCCGCATGACCGAAGCTGAACTCCTGCAACTATCAAGGATAGGCGATCCATCTATTGTTGAAGACGACTATATGCAGATAGTAAGAGGAAAAACAGCAGCGTTGATATCAGCCGCTTGCCGTATGGGGCCGATACTCTCTAAAGGTCCTTCATGGCAGGAAGAGGCCTTGGCCGGTTTCGGGTTGAAGTTGGGCATTGCTTTTCAGATAGCGGATGACCTTCTCGACTATAAGGCGGCGGAAGACAAACTGGGCAAAAGCCTGGGCAAAGACCTTGCCGAAGGGAAAATCACCTTGCCTGTTATATACCTTCTTCGCGAAGCCAACCCCTCGGAACACTCGCGTGTAAGCAGCATTATCGCCTCGGACACACTGGAAGAATCAGACCTGGACTATATAATGGGATTATTCAATAAGTATGGCACCCTGGAGACTTCCCTTGCACGTGCCAGGGAAATCATGGAGGAAGCAAAGGCAATGCTGAGTGATTTTCCGCCATCCCGCGCCAAAGATTCGCTTTTGGCTATTGCAGATTACGCCCTATACCGGGAACACTAACATGCATCCGCTTGTAAAGCTCGCAAAAAAAGCGGTTGAAACATTTGTTGAACACAAAGAGCGGTTAGCTGTTCCTGAAGATATAGCAGACGAGTTTCTTAGGCCTTCTGCCGTTTTTATCTGTATTAAAAAATCAGCACAGCTGCGTGGCTGTATAGGCACACTTACACCAAAACAACCTTCTATGGCCGATGAAGTTATCGAAAATGCGATCAGTGCATGCTCAAAAGACCCGCGCTTTCCTGCTGTCAGACCGGAGGAACTCAGTGAACTCAGCTATACTGTAGACGTTCTTGGGCCTTCAGAGCCAGTTACAGGGCCTGAGGATCTTGATCCTAAACGTTTCGGAGTTATTGTAACAAAAGGAAATGCACGAGGCCTGCTTCTTCCGGACATCGAAGGTGTTGAGACTGCTTTGGAACAAATCGATATTGCTAAGCGCAAGGCCGGCATAGATCCTTCAGACACTAACGTTGAAATTCAGCGTTTTAGTGTAAACCGCTATAAGTAGAACGAAAATAAGTATAAAACCGCCAAGGAGATACACTGGTTGATTTACTAAATAAGCCACGTCAATCTCATAAAGCCAATCAATCCTAAACCAGTAAATATTACATATAAGAATATACTCAATTTCTGTTTTAAAACAACGACATTTGGTTAAGTTGCTGAAGCGGAAACCTGAGCGGGTACTGGTTGTCGAAACAGGCTGTGCAGTAGTCATCCGGGTTTGGAACCACACTCAGAAGGTTTTCAGTATTCAGGTAAGCCATGGAATCTGCGGTTATGTATTTTTTTATCTCTTCAATACTGTGGTTTGATGCTATCAACTCTCTTTTGCTTGGCGTATCAATACCATAATAGCATGGAGCAATTGTCGGTGGTGAACTGATTCGCATATGCACTTCTTTTGCGCCGCCGCTCTCTTTTAGCATCTTAACAATCTTCTTGCTTGTGGTACCCCGCACGATAGAATCATCCACAACAACAACCCGCCTGCCTTCAAGAAGCTTTCGGACAGGATTAAGTTTTATCTTCACCCCAAAATGTCTGATAGTCTGCCGCGGCTCGATAAACGTACGACCGACATAATGGTTACGCACAAGTCCGAAGTCAAAAGGAATACCGCTGGCTTCAGCATATCCAAGAGCGGCAGGCACACCTGAATCAGGCACCGGAATAACAAGATCAGCCTCCACACCGTAGTTACGGGCTAATTCACGCCCAAGGTCCTTCCGGATTTCATTCACGCTCAGGTTTCCAAAAATATTGCTGTCAGGCCTGGAAAAATAGATAAACTCAAATATGCAGTGCGTCTGCCGCTGCGCGTTTGAAAACGTTAGAGATTGAAGACCGTTCTCGTTGATTATCAGTATCTCCCCCGGTTCCACATCCCGCACATATTGGGCTCCGACCAGGTCAAAAGCACAGGTTTCAGAGCTGATAATCCAGGCGCCATCATGTTCGCCTATGGAGAGGGGCCGAAAACCATACGGATCACGCACTACGATCATTTCTCTTTCCGTCATCAGAATCAGACTGAAAGCGCCTGATATTCGTTTTACCGCCTCTACTATGCGTTCATGCAGATCACCCGACTTGGCATGAGCAATCAGGTGAACAATTACCTCGCTGTCGGAGTTCGATTGAAATATAGCTCCTTCTTCTTCCAGTTCTTTTCTAATTTCAGAAGCATTTATGAGGTTTCCGTTGTGAGCTATGGTTAAAGAACCAAGCGAGTAGTTGACCAGTATAGGCTGAACGTTCTTCAAAGCCGAAGAACCGGCCGTGGAGTAACGGTTATGTCCTACCGCCATATGTCCATGAAGCTTTTGAAGACGTCTCTCGGTAAAAATATCCGCTACAAGACCCATGCCTTTCTCAAGATGCAGCTGTTTGCCGTCCGATGAGCAGATACCGGCGCCCTCTTGCCCGCGGTGCTGGAGTGCGTAAAGACCCAGATACGCCAGGTTGGCGGCTTCACTGTGGTTGTAAACACCTAAAACACCGCATTCCTCGTGAAATTTGTCAATCATATTAAATTAACTTCTTGGGTCAACATATTTTTTACTTTCTGTTATTATAGATTGCGCCTGGGTGTAAATGAAACACCGGCACCATAACAATTCATTTTTTTCATTGAGGTTTTAACAAGGAGCTATGAATACCAGTATTTTCCATCTTATCTCAAACGCCGACTTTGTGGTCAAGGGGGTCATGGCGCTTCTTTTGTTCTTCTCTGTTTATTCTTGGGCGATTATACTGTATAAATTCTCATTTCTCAGACGGGTAGAAAAGGAAAACGATAAGTTTACCCGAAATTTCCAGCGGCACAAGAACATCGAAAGTCTAATTCGTGGAATGCGTTACAGCCCTATGGCCACCCTGTTCAGAGCTATGGCCGAAGAACCGCCAGGAACAGACCGGGACGAATATCGGCATATTGTCAGACGAGTGGAAGGGCTTGAAACAGCCAGGATGGAGCGATACCTTAATTTTCTGGCGACTACGGGGTCGACCACCCCTTTTATCGGGCTTTTCGGAACAGTATGGGGAATTATGAACTCGTTTCGCGGTATAGGCGCTGCTGGAGCAGCCAACCTGGCTGTGGTAGCCCCTGGTATAGCGGAAGCTCTAATCGCCACCGCAGCCGGTCTTGTGGCCGCTATACCTGCAGTAATAGCATATAACTACTATCTCAGCCGAGTACGGCTGATCACAATACAGATGGAAGACTTCGACCAGGCGCTGGTGGAGTACTTCACGAGGAGCGATGCAGAGCAATAGATTAAGAGGCCGTGCCATGTCTGAAATCAATGTGACGCCTTTCGTTGACGTCATGATGGTTCTTCTGGTCATATTTATGGTTACCGCACCCATGTTACAGCAAGGCGTGGATGTAAACCTTCCCCAAGCCAAGGGAAAAGCCCTGCCGGCCAAGGAAAGGGTTGTTGTTACCATAAAGAAAAACTCGAAGGTCTACATCAATAAGGCGGAAATTGCAGTGCCTGAACTTCAAAAAAAACTTAAGCTGATTTTCGCAAACAGGGAAAACAAAGAAATTTTCCTAAAAGCGGATAAAAACATACCCTATGGTTTGGTCGCAACGGTTATGGGTGAGATACGGGAGGCTGGAATAGATAAACTGGGGATGGTAACAGAGCCCCTTCAGAGGTAAAACAGGGTGTTTTTAAGACGTGATCCCTCGTTTGGAAGGATGGCTTTCGTATCGCTACTGGTGCATGCTGCGGTCATTTTGCTTTCAGGACTGACCTTTTCCTTTAAGACACGCCGTTATGTGACTCCAAATCCTTATTTTGTAAACCTGGTAACGCCATCGCAGCCGGCTAAAAAAATACCAAAGAAATCGGCAAAAACGGCAAAAAAAAAGAAACCAGCACCAAAATCGATAAAAAAGAAAAAAAAGCCGGCGGCTAAGAAAACAAAAAAGGCAACAAAGAAGAAACCAGCAGCCAAAGCAAAAAAGAAACCCCCTGCAGTTAAGCCGGACAGCAGTCCGGCGCTCCGCAACAATCGTACAAAAAAGCCGGAACCCGAGTCGAAAGAGTCGCCCGAAGAAATAGTTAGGAACAAAATAGAGAGGCTTAAAAAAATTGACCGGCTTGAACGGCTGAAAAAGTTGAGGGCTTCTATCGGCGGATACAAACTGGAAAAAGAGGGTGAGGAGACTGCGGCCAAAAGGCAAAAAACCATCTCGCCGGAGGCTACAGCGGTTTACTACGGTATAATTCGATATCGAGTGCTTGAGCGGTGGGTCTACACCGGAAAAGCAGTTGACAGGCTGGAGGCTGAAGTGCTTATTTCATTAAGTAAACAGGGTGGCGTGCAGAAACAAAGTATTGTAAAAAGTTCAGGAAATCCAGACTTCGACCGTTCTGTGCTAAGAGCGATAGCCAAAGCCTCTCCGTTTCCACCACCGCCGGAAGGTGTAGACACTGAGATCCAATTCAGGTTCAGGCCTGAAGATATTCAATAAATGTATAAATCAAAATTTCAATATCTTCTGAAGCTTTGTTTTCAAGTTGTTGTTGCAGCCGTCGTTTTTCTTTCGCCGGTGCGTGGCTTGGCCAGGGTATATATTGATATCACATCTTTTGACATTCGTATGCCGGTGGCTATTTCAAACTTCACATCAGATCCCGGCCTGGCAGCAATAATACGGAGTGACCTTGAGTTCACACATGCATTTCAGGTGATCAATCCAAAAGCATATTTAGAGTCTCCAGGTTCTCCCTTTTCTCAGGACAACTGGTTACCTTTAAATGTTGAAGCAGTGCTGAAAGGTACTGTAAAGTTTGATAAAACAGGCCAGAAACTTCTGGCTGAGGCCTCTTTGTACGACCCAATAGAAAACCGTGCTATTTTCCAGCGTCAGTATCAAAGCGATGTTACACTGCTAAGAAGCCTGGCCCACCAGATTTCGAGTGACGTGTATGAAGCGCTTACCGGGCATGATAGTGTTTTTCGTACCAGGATAGCCTACGTGGTAAAATCAGGCAGCGGTAAAGAAATCTATCTCATGGACTGGGATGGCAAACGTGCCAGAAGAATGACGAGAACCCATACCCTTACAATGCTTCCAAAATGGTCTCGGACAGGACGTTACATGGCATACTCATCACTTCGTCAAGGCAGGTGGGGGCTTTACCTGCTGGACCTTTCAAAGGCGGACGAACGTCTTCTCTACGGAAACAGCAATCTAAGCCTGCCCGGTTCATTCGATCCTGACAGCCAAACCCTGTATTTCTCAGCCTCGCAAAAAGGGGGTACAAAACTGTTCAGAATAGGACTGAACGGCAAAAATTTGAGAAAAATCACTAACGACATAGGAATTGATGTATCTCCTACGGTAAGCCCTGATGGAAGGCGAATAGCTTTTGTTTCAGACAGGGGTGGGACACCCCAGATTTATGTTATGAGCGTAAGAGGCGGTCCTGCCAAGCGCATAACATTCAAAGGCAATTACAATACATCCCCAGCTTGGTCTCCAAGGGGTGACAGGATCGCTTTTGTCGGAAGAACAGATGGAGCCTTGCATATATTTACGGTCACTCCTGAGGGAAATGCGCTTACACAACTTACCAGTAAAAGGTCGAACGACTCTCCGGCATGGTCCCCGGATGGACGTTACATAGCTTTCTCGTCGGGCTGGAAAGGTGAAAGCTCTATTTACATAATGCTGGCAAACGGTGATAAAAAACGCCGTATATCGTCAAAAGGCCAGAATGCCACATCACCCAGCTGGTCGCCGTTGCTTCGTTTTTGAGTTAAACAATTAAAAAATAAGTATTGTAATTTTGATTAAAGAAAGAAAAAAAGCCAACAGACTTGAGCAAAAAAAACATTTAATATAAAATGAATGTTACGTTTTAGTTTCGAACGACAAAGCAGCGTCCGAACAAACACAAACAACTAAATCTTAATGGAGGATAATAATAATGATGAAAAGAGGATTTTACACAGGATTGATTCTGCTTGCAACAGCAGTTCTCTTCAGTTCTTGTTCAAAGAAACATACTGTGGTTCAACCGGAACCGCAGCAACAGGAAGATGTCCAGGCTGAACCGGCTGTTTCAGGAGTGGAGGTAGTAGAACCTATAAGCCCGGAGGAAGTGGAGGTTGCAGGAGTCCCTCGTGAACAGATTGATGTTGGCACACAGCCTCCTGCCGTCGTGGAAGAAGAAAAAATTCAGAAAGACTTTAAAGACATTCACTTCGATTACGACAAGTATGATATAAGACCTGAAGATCAAGCCACGTTGGCACGTTTGGCAGATTGGATGATAAAAAACCCATATAGCAAGGTTACTATTGAAGGGCATTGCGACGAACGAGGCACCGACGAATACAATCTTGCACTCGGAGAACGCCGGGCAAGGGCTGCAAAAAACTATCTTTTAGCCTCAGGAGTCGATAAAGACCGTATAGCAACAATTACTTATGGTGAAGAACGGCCACTTGACCCTGGACATAACGAGGAAGCCTGGAGAAAAAACCGCCGCGGTCACTTTGTCATAATAGAATAAACAGATAAATAAATGAAAAACGCATATAGGGTCGGTTCCAGCCGCTGCTTATTGCTTGCGGCATCTGTCTGCATCATATTTTCAATAGCCGGTTGCGCTACGACTGAAGATTTGCGAACAGTGCAGGCCGACTTAAACGAAGCTCGTAGAATTGCCTATGAAAACCGTAACAAGGTTCGTGAAATAAGTGATCGTATTGCTATAAGCGAAACAGGTCGCCAGGCATTTGACAAGCCAGCTACAGACGACAATGGAGTTCTTACGAACATAAGACAGAGCCAGGCAGAGTTAGGACTCCGGCTGGAAGATCTGTATCGAGAAACAAGATCGCTTCTGGGCCGCCTGGACGAAATGCAATACAACACGGAACAGGCTCTTAACAAACTCAACGATCAGAAAGATCTGCTGATGATAAGAATCAGCGCCCTTGAGGAAAGATTTAGGCTTTTCTCGCCAACACCCTCCACCCAAACACCACCATTACCCACGCAACCGGCTGCTGAAACAGCATCTCCTGGAATTAAAGGGAAAGAGGAGGTTATTGACCAAACACCCGATGAATCAGCGCTGGCTTTATACAAACGTGGGCATAACCTTTATAAATCCAAGGATTTTGTAAAAGCTCGTGAGACATTTAAAGCATTTCTAGAAAAATTTCCGAACCATGAATATGCTGGAAATGCACAGTTCTGGATCGGCGAAACATATTACTCCGAAAAGGATTATGAAAACGCTATACTGGCATACGAAGATGTCCTCAGAAAGTACAGGCAGAGCGAAAAAGTACCAGCAGCTATGCTTAAACAGGGTTACGCCTTTGTAGAACTCGGCGATGAGCGCACTGCCAGAGTTTTACTCGATGGAGTAGAGAAGAAGTTTCCGGGAACCCACCAGGCAGAGCTTGCAAAAAGAAAACTCAAGGCTATCAGCAAAACGACGAGGTAAGGGGTTGTCTTTGCGCAGAATCTGAGGCTATTTTCTGGTGGATAATAAACTAACGCACCTGGATGAACACGGATGTTGCCGTATGGTCGATGTGGGCGAAAAGCCGGTCACTCTACGTGAAGCTGTGGCTGCAGGGATCGTAAATATGGCACCTGAAACCCTGCGGTTGATACAGAAGGGTGGTATAGCAAAGGGTGATGTTCTGGCAGTAGCCCGTTTAGCCGGCATTATGGCGGCAAAAAAAACATCTTCTCTGATTCCTCTTTGTCACCCTTTAAACATTAATTTTGTAACTGTTGACATCGAAGTAAAGCAAATTCCTCCTCAAATAGAAATCCGTTCTACAGTAAGAATAAACGGACGAACCGGTGTGGAAATGGAAGCCCTTGTAGCCGTTTCAACAGCCGCCCTTACGATCTATGATATGTGTAAATCCGTAGACCGTAGAATCTCTATAACCAATATACACCTGCTCGAAAAACGGGGAGGGAAAAGCGGGGAGTTTAAGGCGCTACCCAAATAGAGGCATACCTGCAAGGTCTGTCTGTCAAGGCTTTTTTTTGAAATAATCTTTGTGCTTAGAAGATACCGGCTTTGAGTTCTACTAAGAAGAGGAAATGACGTCCAGATTCAGAGTGTACTCGCCTTGTCTTCTCAGTTTTCTTTTATAGCCTTCAATATAGGCTTTAAGAGCTGTCTGCTGCCGCTTAAGCATCGGAGCTTTGTCTATTTTATTGTCTTTATCACCAGAAGCCTCTTTGGAAGAATACGGCATAAAGGCTTCCATTACCATCTTTCTGATCCTGTCAGCAGCCATATCCTCCCTGAGTAACTGTTCATACTGCGCAGCAGTACTTCTGTTCAACCTAAGTCTATTTAGGTAAAAATCCCTGTCAAAGCGGCCGTCACGCATGAAGTTAGGATCGTTTATTATAGCTTTCTGAAGCTCCTTGTCGCTTATTCGAATACCATTTTCTTTCGCGGCTATAAGCAGAATCTTCTGAGAAATCATTTCTTCCAAGGTCCTGTTTTTTAAGTCCAGACTCTTCCGCATCTCTTCTGTAAGCCGGCCTTGAAAAATATTCCGGTAAAGATCTTGCATACGCTCATAATTACGCCAGTAACTCTGGGAATCTATTGTGTATGGGCCGACTTCCGCCACTACCTGGACAGGGTTAGCGTTATTGGTACCGACTCCCCAGAAAATAAATGTAACGATTATCATCAGAAATGGCAGAAAGAACCACTTCGCATGTTTTTGCATAAACTGAAGCATGACAATTAAGTATAATTAAAGACGCCCTAAAAGGCAAGGCCAGGCAGCTGGTTTGTCAAGCCGTCGGTCGCCACCGGCTGGTATAGAGCCATTTATTACTCTACTTAAACCGTGATGATTTGTAGCGATGAAATATGCTAATATTTTGATGCGAAAAGTTTTTACCCAAGTTGAGATATTTTTTGCTTGGATGCCGACTTTTCTGTTTGCAGCATTACTTACAGCAACCAAACTTTGGAAAATTTATTCTTTGGATTTTTTAATTAAAAATATAAAATCATGAAAAAACTTTGGGCCGGAAGATTCAACAATACCACTGACGATATTGTGGAATCTTACACCGAATCCATCTCATATGATTACCGACTCTGGCAGTACGACATAAAAGGCAGCATTGCCCACGCCAGAATGCTTGGCCGCCAGAAAATCATCAAGAAGTCTGAGGCCGATAGGATAGTGGCTGCGCTACGAGAGATTGCTGCTGAAATAAGTAGCGGCGAGTTCCAGTTCAGAAAAGAACACGAAGATATACACATGAATATCGAGGCAAGGCTTACAGAGAAAATAGGGCCTCTCGGTGGAAAACTCCATACAGCAAGAAGCCGAAACGATCAGGTGGCTCTTGATACGCGGCTCTATCTTCGCGAAGAAACAGAGTCCATCATTAACCTTCTTAGCCGGTTTAAGAAATCTTTGGTCAAGCTTGCCGAGAAAAATATAGATGCGGTTCTTCCGGGCTACACACATCTTCAAAGGGCCCAGCCTGTTCTGTTTGCTCACCACCTACTGGCATATTACGAAATGGCTGACAGAGATGCAGAACGCTTCCAGGATGCACTTCAACGCATAAATGTTATGCCGCTTGGAGCAGCAGCCTTGGCAGGAACATCATTTCCTATTGATAGGCATTACGTGGCTAAGCAGCTTGGTTTTCCGGATGTTTCTAAAAACAGTATCGATACTGTATCCGACAGGGATTTTGTAATAGAGTTTCTATCTGCCTGTTCCGTGCTCATGATGCATCTGTCCCGTCTCAGCGAGGAAATCATACTGTGGGCGTCAGGTGAATTTGGATTTATAGAACTTCCGGATGCATTTGCAACCGGCTCCTCCATTATGCCGCAGAAAAAAAACCCGGACGTAGCCGAACTTACAAGGGGAAAGACAGGAAGAGTCTATGGCAATCTTTTTGCCCTTCTTACAGTTATGAAGGGACTGCCACTTGCGTATAATCGTGACATGCAGGAAGACAAAGAAGCTCTTTTCGATTCTGTGGACACTGTTAAGGCAGCCTTAGACCTTATGGGACGAATGCTTCAAAAACTCAAGATAAACAGACATAGGATGAAAGAAGCAGCGCTTGGAGGTTTTACAACCGCCACGGATTTTGCAGATTACCTGACTGCCTCAGGAATGCCTTTCAGGCAGGCTCATGAAGCGGCAGGCAAACTGGTTGCATACTGTTTGAAACAACATGGAGCTGGAAATAAAAATGGTAAAAAGCTTGAGGACCTCAGCCTGGAGGAGCTGGCTCTGTTTGCCGGCGGAGTAACTCAGGATGTATATGACTGGCTTTCGGTTGAAGGATCAGCGGCACGCAGAAAATCTTTTGGCGGAACGGCCAAGGAACTCGTTATTGCAAGACTTAAAGAACTCAAGGGCAAAAAGCGTTAGCCGAAGCTTTTTGGCCATAGGTGGACTGCTTCTCATTCCATGCCTTTTTTCTTGTGGTAAAAAAGGCCCCTTAACTCTCCCCCCTGATGCTTCCAGGCGTATGTCGGCAGAAGCTACTAGCTCCTCCTCTGCTGCCAGCTTTGAGAAAGATAAAGAACCTGAGGAAACAGTTACCACTGCTTCCAAGCCATCCTCTGCTATAGCACCTGGCGCACCTGAAAACCTGAAGGGCTTATTTGTGGACGGCACCATCTACCTTTTATGGTCATTGCCTGTTGAGAGGTCCGGTTCAGGCAGGTACAGAGTATGCCGTATGGAAAAAGACGGCTCAAAAACCTGCAAAATTGTTTTCCAGCCATCATTTTCAGACCAAAACGTAGATCGAGGAGCTACCTACAAGTATAAGGTGACTCTGCTTGTTGATGCCCCGGAACAACAGCTTGAAGGTCCACCTGCCTGGATAGAGATCCGTACAAGCGATACGAACTGATCATCCCCTATAATACTTCACGAGTCGGATTAATTCAGCAAGTAAATTCAACAAACAAACAGGAGTTTAGAGGTTGAATCACCGGATGCTGACTGTCTTCTTGCATATCGCACCAAGGGTACATACCGGGGGAAGGAACGAGCAGCCGTTGTGACTACAATCCCGCATTTTTTCTGCATAACAAATCAAGCAATTTCACTAAAAAAAGAGGCTTGCATAAAAATAAGTACTTTTATGCAAGCCAATAGAATAATGCTTAAATATTTTAAAGGGAGTTTTATTTCTTTTTATGGACGCTTACTGACTTTAAAAAGGCCACGATATCGTTCATGTCAGTGCCTTTAAGAACCGGCCATGAAAAACCATAATCACGCATTGTTTTCATCATTTTAGGGCCGTGATTCCATATGGACTGTGTTATTTTTATCGTAGAGATATTAGGAAGACGACTTAAGTTCGGACCAATAGAGCCGTTTCTTCCACCCGGTCCCACCGTGTGACAAATAACACAGTTTTTTTCTTCAAATATTTTTTCACCACGAAGAACATCCCCTGGTGGATCAAAGTAACGTACGGCAAATAGATAGGCGATAACATCCGCCATTGCCTGAGGTGTTAGATCCCTCCTTTTTATGTTCTTGATCTTCATCATCCGCATCATATCCGGAGAATGATTCCACATCCGAGATGCCATATCCGCTAAGGTTCTTGGAAACTCTATCTTTCCAAAATCAGGCCCCACGTGTGCACCCGAACCCTCTACAGAATGGCAATCCTTACATCCATTTTTTGCAAAAAGTTTTCTTCCACGTACCGGCGATCCTGGTTCCAGATGGTACTCCTCTTGGATTTTCCCCCCAATAGTCTGAACATATGCCACCAGGTTGACCATATCTTTTGCATTAAGATTGGGCCATGAAATCCCCCTCTTCTTCATCTCTTTTTCCATCTGAGGAGCATGTTGCCACATCTTTTGGGCCCAGACGATAGGGTTAATATAAAGTCCCCACTTGGTCAAATCAGGTCCGATCTTACCGCCTTTGCCCAGAATAGAATGACAGGTTGTACATCCTTTGGCAGACAATAAGAGTTTCCCCTTTGCAGGATCACCCGGCTCGTCCACATAGCGAATAAAGTAAAGAAACGAGAATAAAGAGGCCATTTCATCTTCGGTCATAGATTGGTAACGGATTCCCTCTTCTCTCATTTTTTCCCACATCTGAGGCAGATGATTGACAATATTGGTAGCAAGCTGCCCCTCAGAAAGGTGACTTATATGTATCCTGCCAAGATCTGGCCCGATAACAGCATCTCCCTGCCCCCAGATTGAATGGCAACGAATACAATTTTTAGAAAGAAAGAGCTTCCACCCCGTACTGGCGTCCTCGGGAAAAACCAACGAGACGTCCTCTACGGCTACTGCATCCCTTTGGAGACCGGGAAACATGGAGATCCCCGTCCAAACCAATGTCCAGAGCGTAACAAAAACAAGGTAAGGGATCGCTTTTAATAATTTGACCTG
Organism: Nitrospirota bacterium; assembly: GCA_027021335.1. Lineage (GTDB taxonomy): Bacteria > Nitrospirota > Thermodesulfovibrionia > SZUA-242 > SZUA-242 > JALUUO01. The sequence continues at coordinate 27,369 of JALUUO010000016.1, read as the reverse complement.
ATGTTTTTTTATCATAATGTTATACCCCCGGAACACTTTTACTGTTGAATGTCTTTCAGAATGGTTTTTTCTTCCTGCCCAGAGACTACCACCCCGTGCATCTCTCCATAGGTATCGGGCAGGTATGTTTTAACCCTGCCAGCCACCTCAGCAACCGCATGCTTTCTTCCCTCCGCTATTTCCCAAATCGAGACAATAGGGAAAAACTTGGTAAACAGCACATACAACAGAATGAAGAAAGCAAAACAACCAGCCAGAAGTGACAATTCCACCCAGGTTGGGTGATAAACCCCGCGTTCATAAGGAAGGCGTGGGTTGGCAAGGGTAGGAACCACAATAATAAAGCGCTCTAACCACATTCCAACTGTAATGGCCAAGGATGCAAAAACACTCCCCTTAATAGTACGCAACTTCCGATTGCTTAAAATGATACCCGGTATGACAAGGCAACAAACCACCATTCCCCAAAATTCATATTTGTATTCTCCGTTAAACTTGGACCAAAAAACTGCCATATGGGTGGGCTCTGCCCCGTAAAAAGTAGTTAGGTACTCTGCAAAGGTAAAGTATGTCCATAACAAAGTAAACACAAAGAGCAGTATTCCCAGGTTCGTAAAATGAATGTCTTTCAGGTAATCATCCAACTTGTACACCCAGCGAATTAAAGCCATAGCAACAATTAAAGCTGCAATACCCGAATATATAGCCCCGACCACGAAATAGGGTCCAAAGATTGCCGAATGCCACATAGGCTGAACAGTCATCGCAAAGACAAAAGAAACCACTGTATGCACCGAAACAGCAACAGGAATAACAAGAATCGCCATAACCGAAATAGCCAACTCCAGGCGATGCCACTGCTTTGGAGTACCTTCCCATCCCAGGGCCAAAACAGTGTATAACCACTTTCTCTTTTTGGTCTTGTCGCGCATAATAGCGATATCCGGAATCAGGGGTAGATACAGATAGACCGTACTACCGGTCAAGTAGATGGTTATACTCGTAACGTCCCAAAGAAGAGGTGATTGAAAACGCCCGAACTTTATTATATTAATTATCCGGTCCGGACGGCCAAGATCCATCAAAATACTGGCCACGCCAAACAGAATCACCATTACCGTTATAACTTCCGCGGATCGGGTGATCGCCCGGCGCCACTCGGCTTGGGCAATTCTAAGAATAGCCGATATCAGAGTTCCGGCATGACTTATGCCTATGAAAAAAACGAAGTTAGTGATATAAAATCCCCAGTATACCGGTCGGTTTAGACCAGTAACACCAAGTCCATTTTGGAACTGCTGAAAATAAGCATAAAATCCCCAACCCACAATAAGAGAAAGGAGACCAACTGTAATGTAAAAGTTACGATTCGCCTCTTGAATGGGCTTGAGGAGAATCTTTTCATCATGTTCAAAGGCCTTGCTCAGGTCCATGTCATACTCCTTCATTTAAATAAATCACCTTGGGATGGGTACCAAGGTCTTCCAATAACTGAAAAGCTCGTCTGCTTCGCGCAAGAATAGCCACCTTAGATTTAGGATTATCCAGATCTCCAAAGTACATTGCCTCACTGGGACAAGTCTGAACACATGCAGGTATGTAGTCATCCGGCCCCAACTCACGTCCCTCATAACGAGCCTTGTCCTTGGCTTTTTGCAACCTGTGATGACAAAAAGTACACTTTTCCACTACACCATTGTAGCGAACAGTTACATCTGGATTAAGGGCTCTCTCCATACCTTTTGCCCATTGAGGTTTAAACCAGTTAAACGACTTCACCGTATATGGACATGCTGCGGTACAATAACGGCATCCGATACACCGGGCGTTAATCTGACCAACAATACCTTCAGAGCTGATTTGGGTTGCCCCAACCGGACAAACCTTGATACAAGGTGGGTGTTCACAATGCATACAGGGACGAGGCACAAGCTTCATCTGTGTATTTGGATACTCTTCCTCGATAAAAGGTATCATCTCCAGCCAGTGAATATTTCTTCCCTTGGCTGCACTTTCAGGATTCGAATTTGGGATATTGTTTTCGGCTTGACAGGCAACAACACATGCCTGACATGCTGAACATTTATCCAGATCTATTACCATCCCCCATTTTGCCATTCGTATTACTCCTTTACGCCGTTGCTTTTATTAACCGGGCACGGCATCTTGTAAATCTTATTTCACCGGTAAAGGGTTCCTTCTTGTACTGCAGAATCTGAAGAACATTCTCACCAATTCCTTCAGTCCATCTTCCACCGGTTTTATGTCCCAGCCCAACCGGCAGATTAATTACATCCGGCATTACGCCGTCATAAATCCGGACCTTCGCAACTATTTTACCCTGCAAAGACTCAACCCAAACCTTATCCCCATTATGAACACCTGCTTTATGAGCTGTTTCAGGATTGATTTCCACCCAGGTATGCCAATTCTGATAAACGTGAAAACCCGTGATATCCTGAAGCCAGGCCTGGTTTGTATGGGAAAGCCCGCTTAAGATAGGAATAGAGTAGGGATTCAACTCAAGGTTATAAACCGACTCATTACCCTTGAGAACACCTGGATCACCATGCGGCATGCAAGCTGTGTCCGTTTTGTCAAGATGGGTCATTTCTGTTGTTTTTTCAAGAAAGACATCTTTTTCCATGCTTTTCAAACTACGAATATACTTACTGGCTGCAAGAGAGTAGAACTCGAATTTTCCTGACGGAGTACCTAAAACACGTTTCCACTCCCACTGATAATAAACAGGGTCCCACCACCCTCCTTGCCCCTGAACATCCATCAGAAACTTTTCAAACTGTTCATGACTCCGAACCTTCCAGCCACTTCGCTCCAATAGTTTGGTCCACAGCTCTTCCAAAGGAGCCCCAAAAGACGTTCCCTTGCCGGCCTTGTGAAGTGTCTTCATCGAGCTTTTTATAAGATCTTGAGATTTTGCAGTTGGAAATGCACCAGCAACAGACTTGTCCATTGTTTGAGCCAGAGACATCAAAACCTCGGCGCTGTCACGAGTATCGTAAACAGGATCAATCACCGGCTGACCTATACTGACCACCGGATTGCCTTTTAATGTATGAGCACTGCTCAATTGCCATTTTTCCAGGTAAGTCGAATCCGGTAAAATAAGGTCAGCATACTGTGTTGTTTCGTCCATAAATGAAGAAAAACTGATAATTGTCGGCAGGCGTTTTATCGCCAACAAGAACTGCTCAGGGTCATGGCTGTTAAAAAGAGGATTAGCTCCGTTTAGAAGAAGAGCTTCAACAGGGTACGGCTGCTTCTTCTGAATCCGCTCGGCCAGTCGTGCCGGAACATTCCGGGCTAATGAGTAGACGTCTTTTCCAGCGCCATCTACCCTGGGCCTGGATAATCCTGCGGCAGCTACGGCATCCGGCTTAAATGGCGCAAGAAACGATAAATCCGGAGTTCTCGCACGTGAAAGCACTCCTCCTGTTTTCTGAATACTACCAATCAATGCGTTTAATGCATGTATAGCCATGCGGTTATAAATACCTTGATTACCAACACCGTCAGCGTCATTGCCTATAACCAATGCCGGTTGATGCCTGGCAAGATCCCTGGATATACTTATTATGGTATCTCTTGGCACACCGGTTTCCCGGACAACTCTGCTTATGGGATACTCCTGGATAAGCATAGTTTTAAAACCAGGGTGAAGAACCCCTTTTTTATCCGTCCAGTCCTCAAAACCAAATGTTCTATTGGCCATAAAATCTTCATCATAATTTCTTTCAAGTACCAGCATCGAAGCAATACCCAAGGCAAGAACGCCTTCGGTTCCCGGGCGGATCGGAACCCATGTATCTGCTTTTGCTCCAGTCACTGAAAGACGAGGCTCAATCTGAATGAGTTTTCCACGAACATCATCCTGCCCTCTACGAAACTTACCAAAGGCCTGAAATGTCTGCACAGGAGACCACGGTGTCTCAAGAAAAGCACTATTAAATGAGACAATTAAGGAAGATGCCTCAATATCATATACAACACCAGCCTCCCAACCCTGCATCATATTAATAGCCGGCACCATTCCGGTTGCAGCATGGTCTGAACCACAATGCACCAGGTTAGGAGAACCATAAGCCGCCATAAAGCGCTCTGAAACATCTTGAGCAAGCTTATCCTGTGAGCCTGTCAACATAACAACCGAGTTCGGCTTGCCCTGCTTACGAAGCTCTTTCAGCTTCTCACCGGCGGAAACAAGCGCCTCATCCCAAGATATCTGCTTCCAGTTTCCAGAACCCCGTTCCCCTACTCGAAGCATGGGGCCCTTTATCCTGTCAGGATCATACAAATATTGAAGGCCTGACTGCCCCCTGGCACAGACTTTCCCCCTGTTGATGGGATGAAGGGGGTTTCCATCAATCTTAACCGCCCTGTCTCCATAAACGCGGACAAGAATACCACAACCGCCCGAACACTGTTGACAAAGCGACGATACCCATTTTTCCTCTGGTGGCCTAAGCGAGGCATCAGCCATCTGTTTTGCCAGTGTTTTTCCCTCAACGATATTAGGGAACAACCCATAGCTGTATGCAAGACCAAAGGATGAAGCGCCTGTCAGGATCTTTAAAAAGTCCCTTCTCCGTATATTACTCATCTTCACCTCGTTTAAAGTGTCAAAATCTCAAACCGCACCGTTTATACACCGGATCAACGATGACACGAAACACAATCTGTTTTAGCCTGAAGCTTCCTGTGACACGCAAGACATTTATTCATGCTTATCTTCATAGGAGCCTTAGAAGGCGGCTTTGTTCTTTTTGCCATGTCTCCATGACAATTCTCACACTCAATACCAGCCACAGTCACATGCCGTCTATGGGAAAAGAAAACATGCTCAGGAACCCGAAAAAGCCGCTGCCAGGGAATCTCTTCACCTTTTGAGTAAAACTCTCGAATCTTTTCTTCTTCAGGGCTGTCTGTAACCGGTTCAGAGTGACACTCTATACAGACCTCAACACTGGGAATCGTAGCCCGAACCTTGTCTTTTACCCCCTGGTGACACATACTGCATTCCAGCTCCAGTTCCTGGGTGTGCTTGTAGTGGTTATACTGAATAGGTTGCTCAGTCGCACCTGCACCTTCTCCAATAAAAAAGATACAAACCAAAGTAAAAAATATCGTCTTAAACAGGTTTTGTCTCATACACACCCTTCCATCACAAGTTGATGTCACGAAATACTTTAATGTCCTGATATTAAGCAAGTCATATGCCAACACTATGAGCACAACTAAAAATAGTATCTAACCTATTGTTTTATAAAATAAAGTATCTCTTTTAACCTTATCATCTCCCCTACACAGCATATTGACCGAATTTCGTACACCGATCTGAAAACAGAAAGAAAATTCATAAACAACACACTGAAAATAAAGACTAAATACAAGATTTACAATTATTAGACACTGTCCGATTTACGGACACTAGTTAAAAATAGACTACTTTTAATAAAAACCCTTGAAAAACAGTATGTTTTAATGTTTAATAAAAAATGGGATTAAGGTGGCACAACCGTTGCAACATTAAATATTATTGTAAGCCACTACAATTAATGTTTTCGATATCATTCTTGTTTGGAGTTCTTATTATGCTTATATCTACGGCTCAGGTATTGGCACCAACATATGCCTGCGCTGAAGCTGAAGACAACATTGCTGTAAAAAGCAAAATAAATAAAAAAATAAAAAAAAGAGATTACGTCTCGGCTAAGGTCTGTAGGGAGTGTCATCCCAAAATATACACCATGTGGAATAACTCAATGCATGCTCATGCAATGGATGATCCTATATTCAAAGCGACTTATGCGCTAGCGTATACTAAAACATGGGGAAGGGCTGCAAAAGTATGTCTGAGGTGTCACGCACCCACGACTATTATCACTGGAGATTTTAATCAGGAACTAGAAATTACCCGGGAAGGGGTTACCTGTGACTTCTGTCATACAGTAACCGGGATCGACCTCTCTAACCGGAAAAATCCATTTGTTATAGAGCAAAGTCAGATGAAAGCCGTACCTGCTGGGGGGATAGATCCTTGGTCCCATGGCAGTAAACAGTCAGATATTCTCAACTCATCAGAATTCTGTGCCGGCTGTCACGACTATACAAACGAAAATGACGTTGTTTTGATGGGAACATTTACAGAGTGGAAAAAAGGACCCTATCCTGCACAAGGTGTGGAATGTCAGGATTGTCATATGCCTAAACAAAAAGATGACCTGAAAGATCATCGAATGGTGAAGTTCAGGGAGGACCTGCCTAGTCAAGCAGAAGCCATGCAGACAGGTTCTCAAAACAGTTCCGGTTTCAATATAATAGACTATGACATCAGTGTCAAAATAAATAAAGTTGAAAGAAACGGCGGACATCTAAAAGTAGTTGTACAGGTTACAAATACAGGTTACGGGCATATGATTCCCACAGGCATGCCGAGTCGAGGCCTCATTCTTGTCTGTGAAGTCAGGACACCTCCAAAAGGTGAAACCATGATCCGCCGACAAATTTACAAAAAAAGAGTTGTATACAAAAAAAACGGGCAAGAACTTACAGATGATTCAGATCTTATGTTGAAGCCTTGCCGGGTTATTGATGACAACCGTCTTACCCCAAATGAGACCCGAACCGAAGAATTCAAGTTTATGGTTTCTGCGGATCAGAGTGTTATTGTCAGTGCCTCTGTGAGTTATCTTTACAACCCTGTCTTGATTCATAAGACCGAAATGAAAATTCATATCGACAGGGATGAAAAAGTTATTCAGGCTAATTCCAACAGCAGCAAAAAACTACCTAATCAAGGAGGATCTCCAAATGACTAAAACTTCAAAGCACAGTAAAAGCGCCTACTTTGTTCAAATTCTAATGGTGCTTGGTTTTAACACCTTTATTCTCTCGTTCTTCAGCTGGTTTTTTTACATGATTCATTCTGCCAGTCTGCTGCACGAATCTACCGGACCAGGAACAGGTCTGGCAATCGTGGCTATCCCACTAGCTAGTATTCTTCTATGGGTGGTCAATTACACGGCATGCGGACTGTTGTCGGACGAGACGTCTTCAATCTTCAAGAACAAAGACAAATAATTATAATCAGATACTTAAAGTGTCATGCTTCCCGGCATTAGCCGGGACTGACACATTCGGCATCCAGCTAAGGAAAGGATATGTCTGAAGGCGGGTATTATAAAAAGAGATGCTCAAATCTTTTTATATAACAGAAACTCCGCGTTGAACCTCTTGAATAAACATGGATTGGAGCCGTGTAAGCCTGTTCCCAACCAGTTCCGCAACATTTTGCATAAAGACGGCCCCGAATTTTGAATCTTCCTTGCAAACCTGGAGCATGGATTTCCCATCAAAAACCAGAGCCTGTACAAAGTTTCGGCTTACACCGGAAAGGGTATAGATATGAGGTGGAATAAGTGCGGACCAACCTACCGAATCACCTTGGCCTTTGGTTTCTATGGTAATTTCACTTTTGACCTTACCTAGCTTAAAGCCAAACGTCAGGTCTATAATACCTTCTTTAATAACATAAAGAGTTTCGGCCCTTTCACCTTCTGAAAATATTCGGAAGCCAGCAGGAAAAGTAACCTCTTTAGCAATTACAGCCACCTTCTCCAGCTCACTGGTTGAAAGCCCTCTAAATAAATTGCTACGTATAAGTTCTTCAGCTATTGTCACGAGTTTGTCCCCCTTTTTTTTTTAGATTTCCATTTTGATTAAGAAAGCCGGGTATCGGAATTCGATATACCCGGCTTTCTTTAGCTACTAAAACAGTTTATATTGTCCGCAAGTATTAATGCTGCTTTTTCAACGGAAAGTGCTCGTGTGTTCCTTTTTTTACACGCTCAGCATAATTGAACTCTTTATAAAACGGACTCGACTTGTTATGACACTTCTTACATACAGCTTCATCAGGCACCGGATTCAACCCCTTCTTCTTAATATCCTCACGCTTATAGTTCCGATTGGTCATCATGACTTTCATGAAGTCCGATCCAGCACCGTGACAAGCCTCACACTGAACACCAGGCATATCAGCTTTTCCATTGGTCGTGTGGCATCCCAGGCACGAAGCATCTGCAGTATAGTCCTTGTTTGGGTCTACACCTGCAGCCTTCTTGGCCTCTGCTGCGACGCCCGGTTTCAGAAGTTCAAAAGCCTTTGACATTCTGGTTTTGCTCCAGCTTTTGTACTGTTTCATATGGCACATCTTACATTTTTTTACCCCCACATAATCAGCAGCATCTACACCATCTGCTACTGCAAACGCCAACATCGCAGCCATCACAATTACCATCCAGGTTTTCATCTTCATTTCTCTACCATCCCCTCCTTAATTTTTTAAATTTCACAGCCAAAGCTGCTTTGACTTCAGAGTGTTTATCACAAAACGGAATAAAAAGTCAACTCATATATAAGCTGCAACTAAACCCAGACTTAAGAAAAACCGGGGTGTTACAGGTTCTTTTATGTTAACATTTACAGGTTATAGCATCCATACAGCAATCTGATACAGCGCGATTGTAACTCTGTCTTATGGAAACATTTAAACAACTAAATCGAAGCCTTAAAGTCAGGTTCATAGTTTTTCTCACCCTGATTCTGACACTTGCCATCAGTGTCTCTTCATATCTCCATCTTCGTATCCAGTACAATCAACTCATGGATGTTTCGAAAGAAAGGCTGATGGATATTGCTGAAACTGTCGAGACAACCCTTAAAACCTTCATGTTGAACGGATGGAGCAATGAGGTTAGAAATATAATTGAAGCCGTGGGAACCCTTCCGGATTTTGAGAAGGTTAGGATTTTTTCAAAAGACGGAACTATCCTGCTCTCCAGCCTTCCTGAAGAAAAAGGAAGGAAAGTAAACTCAGATGAGCTGGAAACCTTTCACCGGCAGAGTTTCAACACTATATTTGAACAGAAAAATTTTGAGCAGCCGGTTTTCTATATCATCAAGCCTATCAGAAATCAACCGCCATGTTTTCGTTGCCACGGTTCCGTACTTAATCAAATCAATGGGGTTTTGGAAGTTGAAGTCTCCATGGAAAAGTTTCACGAACGCATCTCTACTGTTCGAAGATTCATGATCATCTCTGTTTTGGTCACTCTTTTTGCACTAGTCATCTCGATTGTGTTTTTGTTGTCATACTTGGTTAACCGCCCTATAAAAAGCCTGATAACCACTATGCGCAAAGCTGAAAAAGGAGATCTGACGGCCAGAGTCAAACCGGATGAAACAGTAGAGTTCGGAGAGTTGGGCCGAAACTTCAACTCAATGATCTCAAAACTGGAAACGGCTCAGAAGGATTTAAAGAAACTTCATGAACAACGAATGCAGCGCGCAGACAGACTTGCGACATTGGGTGAACTTTCAGCCGGTATCGCCCATGAAATTAAAAACCCGATCGCCGGTATTAGCGGAGCGATGCAAATCCTGATGGGAGATCTGCCTGAAAATGATCCCAGGCGCGAAATATTTGAAGAGATTTTGAAACAGATCGACCGGATAGATCAAAACATCAAGGATCTATTAAGCTATGCAAAAACCGCGAAACCAGCTCTTGCTGAACACAACATCAACGATGTGATCCGCCAAGTGGTGTTTCTGATCCAAGAACGAGCAGCACAGAAGGGAGTAGAGGTGGTTACAGAACTTGACGAAACCATTCCAAAGGTCGAAATAGACGAGAAACAGATTCAGCAAGTACTGGTAAACCTTGGGCTCAACGGAATTCAGGCCATGCCCAACGGTGGAGTTTTAAGAATATTTTCGAAAGGCTGGAAGGCCTCAGACAAAGAACGCTTTGTAGAGATATGGGTCAAAGATTCCGGCAAAGGAATATATCCTCAAGACATGTCCAGAATTTTTACCCCCTTCTTCACAACACGCCATACCGGAACTGGCCTGGGACTCTCCATCAGCCAGAAGATTGTCCAGCAACACAACGGAAGGATAGAAGTAAACAGCCGTATTGGGGAGGGAACATGTTTTACAGTTCTGCTTCCAGCCAAAAAGACAAAGTGACAAGATTAGACATATGAGCTTTAGGGAAAAAAGGTTATCACTGCGTGTACCGCTGTCGATTATTGTAACATACTGGGTACGACAGCAAGAAAGAAAGGAAGTATATGAGGTGGAAGCGGTTAATATAGGAGAGGGGGGAATTTTTATAAAAACAGACATTCCTATGGGAATAGGCACCGAGATACAACTTGAATTTTCACTCCCTCCTGGAGGAATAAAACCGTTGCGGATATCCGGGCAAGTAGTCTGGTCCGGAGAAGCTGAAAAAGGGGGAAAATCCGTCTTTGGCAAAGGTATCCGGTTTACAAAGTGTGATGAGCACTGCCGGAAACTCCTAGCGGAGTATATTGCCAGATATACAAAGGAGCATAGTTAAGAAATGTCTAAAGCAACCATCCTGGTAGTGGACGATGAAAAATTAATCTGCTGGTCTCTTAAAGAAAACCTGCAGAAGGAAGACTACGAAGTTCTGACCGCAAACAGCGGAGAGGAAGCCATGGAAATCATAGAACAGGAACGTCCTGATCTTATTCTTCAAGATATCAAACTTCCAGGAGCCGATGGAATAGAAATCCTGGAAAAGGTAAAGAAACTGCGTGAAGATTCGCTGGTTATAATGATGACTGCGTACGGAGACGTCAATACATCGGTAAAAGCCATGAAGCTTGGAGCATATGATTTCATCGAAAAACCTTTTAATTTTGAGAAATTGAAGATAACTATCTCCAAGGCTCTCGAAACTGTAAGCCTAAAAAAGGAAGTCCATGTCTTTAAGAATCAGCAGAAAAGCCTTTACGGAATGCAAAACATCGTAGGGCAGACTGAGGCCATGAAAAATGTATTCGAAATGGTTGAAAAAATAGCCAAGAGTGATGCAACAACAGTGCTTCTGCAAGGAGAAAGCGGGACGGGAAAGGATGTGATCGCCAAGGCGATTCACTACCAGAGCAAGAGAGCAGAAAACCCTTACCTGGAAATTAATTGCACTTCTCTTCCAGAAACCCTTATCGAGAGTGAACTCTTCGGCCACGAAAAAGGCGCCTACACAGATGCAAAGGCCATGAAAAAAGGGTTTTTTGAACTGGCTGACAGCGGAACAATCTTACTTGATGAGATTGGAGCCATGCCTATGAGTACACAGGCAAAACTTCTTAGAGTGATCGAAAGCAAATCATTCAAACGCCTGGGCGGTATAAAGGAGACCGTGGTGAATGCCAGAATTATAGCCGCAACCAACGAAGATTTAAAAGAAGCCTCTGCAAAAGGCACTTTTCGGGAAGATCTATATTATCGTCTGAAGGTATTTCCAATATTCCTGCCACCACTGCGTAAGCGTAAAGAGGATATCCCGCTTTTGATTCAACATTTCATAAATGTTTTTAACAGGGATTTCAAAAAGAAAGTTCAAGGAATCTCTCAAAAAGCTGAAGAAATGATGTTACGCTATCGCTGGCCCGGAAATGTGCGTGAACTGAAAAACGTGATAGAGCGTGCAATCATCCTAGAAAACGAAGAGGTTATTCTGCCTGAGCACCTGCCTATCGAAATCACTCAACCTGAAAAGGCGTTAAGCGCGGCAAGCTCTACCGTCAGCCTTCCCTCTGAAGGCGTTTCACTTGAAGAGGTCGAAAAAGAGCTTATTCAACAAGCTCTCGCAGCGGCACATGGCAATCAGGTCCATGCTGCAAAGCTGCTCAGCATGGGCAGAGACGCCCTTAGATATCGCATGAAAAAATACTACCTTCTCTGAGCGGGTAAAAACGGAGGGGCAAAACATGTGGCATTGATATTGCATATAACTAAACATGGATACCCCTCTAAAGTCATATAAACAAGGCCATGATGAGAGATAAAATGAATTTACTCATTGTGGATGATGAAAAACTTGTGAGGTGGTCCATTCAAGAGTCCATGGGCAAAGATAAATTCAACGTTGTCTCGGCCTCGGACGGAACCGAAGCCATAGAAAAAATAAAACAGAAACATTTTGATGTAATCATAACCGACTTTGTCATGCCCGATTGCGACGGCATAGAAGTGGCGAAAAAAACCATGGAACTACAACCAAGCACAAAAATTATAATGATGACAGCATACGATTCGCTGCTAGATAAAGAAGAAGCGAAAAGAGCCGGAGTCACTACTTTTATTAATAAACCTTTTCAGGTAAACGAGGTCAGGAGTGCTGTATCCAAAATATTATCTAAACAATAACCACTTTTTGAAAAAAACTTTAATTATCTTTGCCGGCATACTTATTTCCCGGCTTTTCCTCTTTAGTCCACAAGCTGCTTTTTCAGCTGAAGCCGGCCATGCAGGACTTGATGCTTCAAACCCTGCAACCTGCTTTAAATGTCACAAAGATCTTGCCACCCCTCCACCAGACGGCTATGTTCACGCCGCCTTTGCCATGGGGGACTGCACGGTATGTCATGAACTTACAAAAGACAATAAATTTAAAGTTATCGATACCGGTGACGTCTTGTGCTACATGTGTCATGATCCGAAAAACACTCAAAAAGAGGTTCATGTACCGGTGGCATCCGGAGACTGTACCATGTGTCACAGTCCTCACCAATCACCCAACCCATATCAACTTTTAGACTCTCCGGTCAGCAAGCTTTGCTTTAACTGTCATGAGGATGATAAAACTACACACAAATATGTTCATGCTCCTGTGGCAGCAGGAGAGTGCACAATATGTCACGATCCACACGAGTCCCCCTATCCTTTCCGGCTGCCTGCTGAAGGCAAAGATGTCTGTCTTATGTGCCATGTCGATAAAGAAGAGGCAATTACAACCAAGAAGTATGTCCACGCAGCCATTGAGATGGTTGGGTGCACCGGATGTCATAGTCCACACGGCACCGAAAATAAATACCAACTCCTTCTATCACCACCAGAGCTATGCTATGGCTGCCATTCGGATAAAGAAGAACATATAACACAGGTAAAGACCCCACACGGAGCCATCCAGGCCGAGGGAAGCTGCGTAAACTGCCATGATCCACACGCATCAGATTTCCCAAAGCAGCTCAAAGCCGAGGAGACTATGGACCTCTGCCTGAAGTGTCATAACCGTGCAATAAAAACCGACAAAGGCAGACTAATAAACATGAAAAGATGGCTTAAAGAGCGCCCGCAACTTCATGGTCCGATTTTGATGGATGGTGATTGTGCCGCCTGCCACAATCCTCATGGCTCAAACGAATGGAGAATGTTACGCAGAGCGTTTCCATCCACGTTTTACACCAAGTTTGCGCCGGAAAAGTATAGCCTATGTTTCGGCTGCCATGATGAGGAACTCGTTCAAGAAAAGGAGACATCCGAGAGCACCGGTTTTAGAAACGGAACAACCAATCTCCATTACGTTCATGTTAAGAAAGACCCCAAAAAGGGACGAAGATGTGTTGTATGTCATGATATCCATGGATCTAAAGGGCCAAAGCATATCAGGGAAATCACAAAATTCGGTAAATGGCAGTTTCCACTTAACTTCAAGATAGATGACAACGGCGGCGGATGCGCACCAGCATGTCACTTTCCAAGAAAGTATAACAGGGAAAAAGCTGTGAAAAATCGTTGAATCTGGGGTCGAAAACCACTTCTTATCCTGAAAATAAGCGGCACAAAAGACCTTTACTTACACCCACCAACTGAGCGCTTTGGCTCAGTTGGTGGGAAATAACACGCACTTCTTTTCTTTCCCGATCATTAACAACAATCAAACTCTCTATAATTATCTTAATTATAGCAAGGCTTTCTAGCAGGTCACCTGATAAACCCAATCATGGCCCGGTAATTGCAGTTACAAAAGCAAATCAACTATAAAAATATTTTGGAGGGATAGTTTTTAATAAAAATAAAGGAGGTGAAGGGTTCTGATAATATTTTAATTTTACGTAAAAATATTTAAGAAATACATATATAGTTTCAAAATAAATTTTAAATTAAATACTAAGTTAAGGGAAGGTGTTACAAATGAAAAAATTAGCTACATTGTGTTGTACAGCAATAATGGTAATAGGCATGACTGCAACCATCTCTTTTGCAGAAGGTAACGGAGCAGGAATTGTTGGATCTCCTCATGATTTTAGCGATAGAACATGGAATACCAGCGGTGAAATATGCCGTGTATGCCATGTACCCCATGATTTCGGCAGTAACAGAGCTGATTTCGGACTTTTATGGAACCACGATCTAAGCTCCTCTACCTATCTTATGTATGCGGAGGATAGTCATGCCAACTTCATAGACGGCGCTGCCGAACCTGAACCCATGGGTGTTTCGAAGCTCTGCCTGGGCTGCCACGATGGAACAATAGGCATTGATCAGTTTGACGGAAATAGCGGATCAATTTATATTGACAGCTTTGCAGGCGGCCAGTTCCAGATACCCGGCATCCCGGACGTAAGCGGCGACAAAAACATGAGCAACACTCATCCGATATCTATTGAATATAATAATGTAGCTGATCCAAATCTCTGGGATCCGACAACCAGGGTTATGGGGCTCTCAGGAACCATCTCAGATGTTCTGGACAACGGCAGGGTACAGTGCAGTTCATGCCATGACGTCCATGACCAGGAGTCCGTTCCTAACACTCACCTGTTGAGAGTAGCTCAATCAGCGAATCAAGGTGGAACAGCCAGCGGACTTTGCCTAACCTGTCATATAAAATAAATAGCATTTGTAGCAACCATATTTATGGCCCTGTGCCCCGATTAAGAGCGCAGGGCTTTTTTTCGGCAAAATAATGCCTTGATTTTTTTTGGCAATAAAGTTTACATTACTGAATAAAATCAATATATTATAAAGCACATTAAAGCCGGAGGAAAGAGCATGCAAACCATAGTTATAAAGTTCCTTTCACATACTGTTACACCCTTTTATTTAATGGTTACATGCCTGTCTACCCTTCTGCTTATGAGTGGATGCGCAACAACCGGGCAAAAACTTGGCACCAGGTTCTTTCCACCTCCGCCTCAACCGCCAAAAGTACAGTTTCTTAAACGTATCTCATCTTCCAGGGATGTAGAGAAACGCTCCGCATTCGAAACCTTTGTTGTTGGAGGAGAAAGCGTTAGAAACTTTGGGAAACCTTACGGAATAGAAGTGTATAACGGTATTATCTATGTATGTGACGTCCAGTTCGGAACTGTCATGGTTATTGACGTTGTAAACAACAAGTTTGACTGGTTTCACGACCAGGGAGCCGGAAATCTAATTCGCCCTATAAATATTGCTTTTGATAAAAACGGGACAAAATATGTTGCCGACTATGACCGCCACCAGGTCGTTGTGTTTGATAAGGATAATAATTTCAAGCGGGCTTTTGGCAATAAAGAACAGTTTAAGCCGACTGATGTTGCCGTCTTTGGGGATAAGTTGTATGTTGCTGATTCAAGAGACCATGAAGTTGAAGTCCTGGATAAAAAAACCGGAGAACGTTTAAGCATTATCGGTGATCCTGGACAGGACGAAGGACAGTTTTATCACCCGACAAATCTAACAATTGACAAAGATGGAAATCTTTACGTTTCGGACACGCTCAACTGCAGAATACAGAAGTTTGACCCGGATGGAAATGTCCTCCTTGTTATTGGACAATGCGGAGATGCTGTTGGAACCTTTGCCAGGCCAAAGGGAGTTGCTGTTGATGATAAAGGTTTCATCTATGTCGTCGATTCAGCGTTTGAAAATGTTCAAATATTCACAGCAGAGGGAAAACCGGCTCTCTTCTTTGGTGGATGGGGAGACGCCATGGTGCCCGGAGCTCTCTGGCTTCCAGCCGGAATTACAACAGACAAAAGCCTGCTGTCTTATTTTAATTCGCTCAGCCATGATGATTTCATTTTAGAACACCTGATTTTAGTCACAAGCCAATACGGACCGCCATACATCAATATTTATGGATTTGGTAATGCAAGAGAAGGAAGCCCCCTTGCAAAAGGGGAAGTTGAGAATCAGAAAGAATATGGTAAAAAACATGGGTCAGGAGCTCCAAAAGCGTTAAAAAATAAAAAGACAAAATAGCATGATCAAAAAAAAAATATTGACTTTGATAGCGGCAATTTTCATAGCCTTTTTTATGCTACAGGGTTGTGACCAGATGACGAAACACCGTGTTTTATCCTTTTTTTTCGATGGCGTTCCGCCAATACAAAAGACAAAAAAAACAACTGACACACCACCGGAGATCAAACCGACCGACCGGAAAGAATTTAATACCGCCGCTAAAAGAAACACCCAGGATCAAACTAAAGCTCCGGTAGAGCTGTCTCCTACAACGGTTCAACATCCACCATATGCCGTAAAAATGTGTTATGGATGCCACCAGACAACAAAAAGGACTATTGCAGCTCCGGTTGGTTTCACCCTTTTAGATAAAAAACTCAGAATTTGCCTTAGATGTCATGACTATATGTCACAAGAGGATTTGGGCAAAACTTTTGCATGGGTACATGCACCTGTTCAATTCGGGGCTTGCTTGGAGTGTCATCATCCTCATGAAACCGCAAACCCGTATATGCTGCAGATCTGGCCTATTCAGAAGCTCTGCTTTAAATGCCACAACGAAAATCGACTTTTAAAAACAGTGATTCATGAGGAAATAGACGATACAGCCTGTACAGAGTGTCATGACCCTCATGGAAGCCAGGCCCGTTTTATGCTTAAAACAGAGTGAGGCCGGTTTAATATTTTAATGGTTTTTAATGGTTTTATCAGCGAAGTATAAACAAAAAATAATTCAATACGTGATGTACGAGGTGCAACATAGTAAAAAGATTTAAAATAGCAATTATCACCTGCTTTTATATAATAATGTTACAGGTTCCTTTATTACAGGCCCAAAACCAGACTACCCCTATCACTTCAGTCAGTTTTAATAGACTAGGAGGTTTTATCGGACTTGGAGCTGAGCGGGAAAATGATTACCGCGAAAATTTGCGGACGAACATGCCTATTAAAGAACTGGACGAAGCATTATTTGAAGAACTGGGATTGGGCGTGGATGGCTACGTCTATCACCCACGCCTTCTCGAATTCAAAGCCGACACGAAGTTTATTTTCAAGCAGGAGTCTGAAACATCCAATATGCAGTTTCAGCAGGAGTTAAGAGACAAGTACACTGATTACAACCTATCAATGCTTATTTTAAAGTCTCATCCCATATCAATGACCCTGCTTGCAAACAGAAACACTCAGGATACAAACAGCAGTTTTTTCGAAAGCCAACGTCTCACTACCACCCAAAAAGGGGTTGCTCTTCATTACCGGCATAAATTGTTTCCTACAGACCTTGGTTATGACACGCTGAGCTCTGTTGGAGAGGGACAGGACAAAACCAATGACAAACTTAACAGAGCATACCTGAGCATTCGTAACGAAGGCATGCTAGGGACAAGTACCTTAAGGTATGAAAACGAAAGAAGGTCCCAAGCTGTGGCACATCTGGATTTACAGACAGATCTGGTCAATGCCTCAAACACTTACCACTTCGGTTCTAAAGAGCAGCATGCATTGACAAGCCTGTTTCGCTGGCGAGACCAGACAGGCACAATTCCATACAGAGATATTACAGTAGGAGAAAACATCTATATTAGACATACAAAAAACCTTGATTCCTACTATCGTTACGACTATGAGGATTCCAGGCTGGTAGGCAAAGTGACAAAACAACACCGGTACCGCGCCGGCCTGAAACACCAACTTTATGAAAGCCTTAGTACAGGTGTCGAACTAAACGGAGAAAATTACACATTAAACTCAGGCAAAAAAGATACACTTTCTGCAGAATTACGTTTCAATTACCGTAAACGCCTTTCTTTTGGCAGGCTGACTCTCAACTACCGTACTTTCATAGAAAACACAGATGAAAACTTTTCTGAAGACAAAAGCCACATTTCAAGAGAAGAACATTTTTTTGGAGAAAACCCGGAGGGCGATGATGTAATTCTTCTAAAACGGGATCTTGTAGATGAGGCGACAATTAAAATAGAGGATAAAGACAGCCTTGAGATCACCGATCCAGTAACCGGACTTCCTATTGAAGAAGGGCTTCACTACAGACTGGAAAAATCCGGAACACTTACCAAAATAAGACTCTTACCGGCATATGGAGATTTTCTGTTAGGTAAGACAGTTTATATAAGCTACGACTTTGAACCTACTCCTCCAATCGAATTCGAAACGCGAACTCAAACTTATGGGGGACAACTGGATATAAAAAGGGCTTGGAGGGTATTTTACTATGCGGGCAGTTCTGATCAATCGCTAAAAGGCGGAAACGATATCGGCAGGCTTGAAGATATAAGAGACAAGTCATTCGGCACTGAAATAAAGTGGAAAAATTCAACAACCAGAGCAGAAAAAACTATTCATAAGTCTGTTAGAAATCCATATAAAACCACAAAATACTCCGAAGTCCTCATTTTCAGATTAAAAAATTTACGATATTTCAACCCTGTTTTAAATCTAAACGCCAGCTACTCTGAAACATCCACATTCGAGTATATTGAGGATTCAATCGACCGTACAGTTTCCGCAAAGTTGTTTTTATTCCTTCCATACAGAGCAAAGTGTGATATTGAAACACAGTACCGCAACCAGGAACTTGTGGGTGAAAAACAGGTTTCATTCAACTTCCGTACTAATTTACGTTGGCGCTACAGAACTTTGGATATAACCTTAACCTATGAAAACCTTAATCGAAACCAGGAAACAACCATTGGAAAAGAAAAACGTGAGCGCATCTACCTCAGAGCTCGAAGGCTCTTTGGAAGCAGGAGGTAAAACACAATTGATGTTAATTTCAAAAACAGCCAGGCTTTCGTTTTTTCCGGCAATAAAGATCTTCTGCATGTTAATACTCGTAAGCGCTTTTTTTGCAGGATGTTCTGAAACAACTCAACTCCAGCAAAAAGAAAAAAACAGTCAGGCCATCACATGGCCACCGCCACCACAAAAGGCAAGGATAGTTTTTGAAAGAGAGATAAACTTTCCAAGGGATATATCTAAAAGCACAGGCTTTTTAAATCGGGTTAAAGAACTGTTTTTAGGTAAAAATATGCCTTTGCTTATCCGTCCATACGGGTTAGCCTTGGATAAAAAAGATAATCTTCTTATTGTTGACACAGGAGGCAGGTTAGTACATATATTTCATCTGCCGGACGGTAAATACCGTCAGATCCCTGCCAAAAAAGATAATATGGTTTTCCTTTCCCCAATCGACGTAGATGTGGCCGAGGATGGGAAAATATATGTATCAGACTCTGTGGCAAAGAAGGTTTATGTATTTAACCGAGATGGATTGCTGGAAACAACAATTGGTGAATTCATGAGGCCTACCGGTCTGGTCGTAGACAGCCTGCTTGAAAAACTTTATGTTGTTGATACCATGGCGCATAAAATACGTGTTTATAACCGTACTAATGGAAAGCTGTTATTTGACTTAGGTCAACGTGGAGAGAAGCCTGGTGAATTTAATTACCCTACAAATATATGTCTGGATACTAAAGGAAACCTGTATGTTACAGACTCTATGAACTTCCGAGTTCAGATTTTTGGTAATGACGGCGGTTTTCTAAGTAGTTTCGGTATAGCAGGCGACGGCCCCGGAGCGTTTTCCAAGCCAAGAGGCATAGCTGTGGACAGTGACAACCACATATATGTGGTTGATGCAGAATTCAACAATATTCAGATATTCAACCCCAAAGGGCATGCTCTGCTTTATTTTGGAACTCCAGGCCGTAAACCGGGCGAGTTCTATTTACCTGCAGGCATTTTAATTGACAGTAACGACCGCATATATGTATCCGATTCATTTAACCAAAGAATACAGGTTTTCCAGTACGTGAAGGAATAACCTAAGAAGTTGGAATATGTAACCGAAAAACAAGGAGGTCCAAAAAGGCTATGAAGAGACCGTATATATATAAAAAATTCATAAATTCATCTAATACAACATGGTTGTTTTATGTTGCCGTGCCGCTGATCCTCCTGCTGTCAGCTCTGCCGGCCTCATCAATGAGTGTCGTGGATTCCAAGCACAATCTTTCGGTTTCCGGCCCGGGAACCATAAAAGCTATAAGTGAAGGCGAAGTATGCGTTTTCTGCCACACACCGCACAAAGCGCAAGGAGTGGGGCTGTTATGGAATAAGCGGGACTCTACCGCCACCTACATACCTTATAGCAGCACAACAATTCAGACAAACATCGGACAGCCAACAGGTGCTTCAAGGCTCTGCTTGACTTGTCATGACGGAACCATAGCATTAGGTGATCTCGGCTCCAGACTACTTGAAATCGATATGACACAACGATACCTGGATTCAGGTCCAGCAGCACTTACCAGTGACCTTTCGGACGATCATCCTATCTCTTTTGTATATGACAGCTATCTTTCGATAGTAAACCCTGAATTCAAAAACCCTTCACTGCTTATCGATGAAGTCAAGCTGGATAAAAACAATGAGTTACAGTGTATTTCATGCCATGACCCACATAACAACGCCAATGGTAAGTTTCTTAGAGTGGTCAATTCATCATCGGCTTTATGCCTTAAGTGCCATCAGAAAACAGGATGGTCTTCCTGCTCGCATAATCTTTCTACGTCCACTTGGAACGGAATAGCTCCAGATCCATGGAAACATACCGAATGGACTACTGTCGCAGAAAATGCATGTGAAAACTGCCACCGTCCACACAGCGCCGGCAGTCAAGAAAGGTTGCTTAATGAGTATGCAGAAGAAAACAATTGTTTCCCTTGTCATAATGGGAATGTGGCTGCCCTGAATATCGAGAGCCAGTTTTCAAAACTTTCCTTTCATCCTGTGGCCAGTACAGCCGGAATTCATGAACCAAAAGAAAATTTTCTGACAGTACAAAGACACGTGGAATGCATGGATTGCCATAACCCCCACCAGGTGAACAGTTCAGAGGCAAGCGCCCCAAACGTAAAAGGCGTGCAAATGGGAGTAACCGGAGTAAATGCCCAGGGAGTGCCCGTAAAAACAGCTTCTTACCAATATGAGATATGTTTTAAATGTCATGGAGACAGCGCCGAGGGTACAACAGCGGTGCCAAGACAGATACGTCAGTTAAACAGACGGCTTCAGTTTGATTTAAGTAACCCGGCATACCATCCGGTCGAAGGGCCTGGACGAAACCCAAACGTTCCAAGTCTTCTGCCTGGATACACAACAGCCAGTGTCATCTACTGCACCGACTGTCACAGCAATAACAATGGCCCCGGGGCCGGAGGGTCAGGCCCGGCAGGACCTCACGGCTCACAAAATCCTTACCTTCTTGAAAGGCAATACATAATGAATGATTACACAAGTGAAAGCCCTGACAACTACGCGCTATGTTATAAGTGCCACGACAGAAACAGCATACTGGGCAACGAAAGTTTTGCCAGGCACTACTTTCATATAGTAAGACAAAACGCGCCATGTGCAATATGTCACGACCCTCACGGCATAAGCAGTTCTCAGGGGAATGCTGTTAATAACGCACATCTTATCAATTTTGACACATCCGTTGTTTCTCCTGAAAGAATGAGTGGTGAGTTAAAATTCGAAGACTTAGGAACATTCAAAGGCAGATGCTACTTGCGGTGCCATGGACGCAATCATCGGGGTTTCAGCTATTAACCTAAAAGTAACCTAAAACAAAAAAACACCCTATTATGCGTCACTATGGAGGAGTCATGAAGTTTTTTTTAAAGCTACTTCTGAGTTGTATTTTAGTTCTGGTAGTCTGGGCTCCGAATCTTCGGGCGCAGTGTATTGACATCGATCAAGACGGCTACGGCAACCCCGGAGATACAAGTTGCTTAAACGGGAGCCAGACCGACTGTGATGATCAGGATGCCAAAGTACATCCAAATGCAGCCGAGATCTGTGACGGTAAGGATTCAAACTGTGACGGATATCAGTCATTTATTGACGTGGATGCTGATGGTGACGGTGTAGCATGGTGCGCCGGCGACTGCGATGATAACGATCCGGCGAGATATCCCGGCGCGGTAGAGCTATGTAATAAAATTGATGACGACTGTAACGGTATACTGCCCTATAACGAAAGAGACCCAGACGGAGATGGAGTAAGGCTCTGTGACAATCCGCCCGACTGCAACGATTTTGATGCATCAGTATATCCCGGCAACATTGAAATCTGTGGAGACAATAAAGACAACAACTGCGACGGTAGCCTGGATGAGGCAGGATGTGTTTGTCCGGATAACGACGGTGACGGACATTCATTAACGATTTGTGGTGGTGACGACTGTGATGATAGTGATCCTGATGTGTATGCAGGAGCTATCGAGCTATGCGGTGACGGCAAGGATAACAACTGCGACGGGCTTAGCGATTGCGCTGATTATTCATCTTGTGCAACAGATCCAAATTGCCTTACCTGCGTGGAAACAGACGTGGACGGAGACGGATATTCAACTTCAGGTGGGGCGTGCGGTCCTATAGACTGTGACGACAATGACTCGAGTGTCTATCCAGGCGCTGTTGAGATCTGCGACGGCAAGGATTCAAACTGTGACGGAGCCAGGCCATCCACTGATGTGGACGCAGATGGTGATGGTGTAGCATGGTGCGCCGGCGACTGCGACGATAACGATCCGGCAAGGTATCCAGAGGCAAGAGAGGTCTGTGACGACGGCATTGATAATGATTGTGACAGCCAGACAGACGAGAATGATATCGCCGACTGCGGTCCACCGACCTGCGGAACCAAAACAACACCAAAAGACCCGCCGCATCTGGCTGACCTGCTTAATCCGGACGAATCCCTGCACCCTGACAATACAGAGCTGCGCTGCGGCAAGTGTCATTATAAAGATGCGGAAGGCAATGCGGTACCGGGCGGAAACTATCAATGCCAACGTTGTCATGCAGATCCGGCTGACACATCTGATCCTCTAAACGGAGTGCTAAAAGCACAATATCCAGATCCTTTTCCCTACGGCTTCGGCTCTGCTCCAAACGTAAAGGTTCACTCCTCGTTGACACTGGGAACCAAGTATGGAGACTGGGATATGCATTGTGTAACTTGTCACAACCCTCACCAACAGGAGCAGAACCGTAAGTACGGGACATCATACGGCAAGCTTATTAAAGAATATATCTGTTTAGACAACCAAGCCACTGGTAAACATAACGAAAGCTATGTTGAATTTACGGCCGGTGAAGGTCCGGGCTCGTTTGCAGACGGTCCTCCTCATAATGAAAACATATGCGAAACCTGCCATACCCGAACCAATCATCACCAAAACGACGGAACAGCCCCGGGTGGACAGTCGCATAATGACGGCAAAAAATGCACTGAGTGCCATCTCCACTCCGCAGGTTTCTCACCGGCAGGAGCAACACCCCAGCCGCCGCATAATACAGAGGATTTCCTGAGTAACTGTAACTATTGTCACATGGATGACTGGAACGGAATTATTGATTACAGTGCTGAAATACCAAGTGCAAAATGCAAGCAGTGCCATACGCCTTTAGGCATATTAAAAGATAGCTTTCCGGAAGCGCCGGATGTGCTTGCCCACACCTCGGAAAACGGATCTGGCAAATATATCTACAACAATTCCTGTGTGGATTGTCATAATCCCATGTTCGAACAAACAAATATAAAGCTTATACGATCAACTCTTTCAGGTAGTGTCATACCGGATAGCAATATAGTTTTCACAAGCCATCAGGGAGAGGATTCGTTTGCAGATGGCCCTCCTCACAATGAAAACGTATGTGAAACCTGTCATACCATAACCAACCATCATCACTATGATGGAGGCGCGCCTGCGGATAATGACGAATTCGGTTATATAGGACACAATGACGGTAAAAAGTGTACTAACTGTCATTCACATAGTAACGCCTTCCTACCGACGCAACCTCCTCCTCCTCATAATGTTTTTGATTGCGTGGTATGTCACACGGCGGATGAAAACGGGGATATAGTGGATGCTGTCTTTGACTCTCCTATCGACAACAGCAAATGCTACGGTTGTCATAAAGCTGATAGTCCGAATGCCCAGAACGGCGGTTCTGATATCAAAGTTATAGCCCATTACAGTGACAAATACGTAGATCCATATACCGGCCAACTAGCCTCTCTCAATTGCGTCGAGTGCCACAACCCGATGAGACAACAGGTCAATTTCCGCAATAATATAAATCTGGCATTTATACGCAGTCTGGTTCGCGGAACCCCGGTGGTGTTCGAAGCCAGGACAGGACCCTACAGTTTTGCCTATGATCTGATAGATCGTCCGGATGACATGTCCACGGAAAACTACATATGTAATACATGCCACACTCAAACAAATCATCATCAGGCCGACGGAACAGCCCCAGGCGGTCAGGCACATAATTCAGGACGAGATTGCACAATGTGTCATAAACATGAGCGTGGATTTCAACCACCGCGCATGGGGGGAGACAGACGACGTACCGGACGCCGCCGTTAAAAAAGGAAGGAGAATTCATGAAAACTCTATTAAAAAGTCTACTAAAGTATTCAAGCATAATGTTGTGGGCTGTTTTTGTTTTATGCATGTGGGCTCCGAATCTTCGGGCGCAGTGTATTGACATCGATCAAGACGGCTACGGCAACCCCGGAGATACAAGTTGCTTAAACGGGAGCCAGACCGACTGTGATGATCAGGATGCCAAAGTACATCCAAATGCAGCCGAGATCTGTGACGGTAAGGATTCAAACTGTGACGGATATCAGTCATTTATTGACGTGGATGCTGATGGTGACGGTGTAGCATGGTGCGCCGGCGACTGCGATGATAACGATCCGGCGAGATATCCCGGCGCGGTAGAGCTATGTAATAAAATTGATGACGACTGTAACGGTATACTGCCCTATAACGAAAGAGACCCAGACGGAGATGGAGTAAGGCTCTGTGACAATCCGCCCGACTGCAACGATTTTGATGCATCAGTATATCCCGGCAACATTGAAATCTGTGGAGACAATAAAGACAACAACTGCGACGGTAGCCTGGATGAGGCAGGATGTGTTTGTCCGGATAACGACGGTGACGGACATTCATTAACGATTTGTGGTGGTGACGACTGTGATGATAGTGATCCTGATGTGTATGCAGGAGCTATCGAGCTATGCGGTGACGGCAAGGATAACAACTGCGACGGGCTTAGCGATTGCGCTGATTATTCATCTTGTGCAACAGATCCAAATTGCCTTACCTGCGTGGAAACAGACGTGGACGGAGACGGATATTCAACTTCAGGTGGGGCGTGCGGTCCTATAGACTGTGACGACAATGACTCGAGTGTCTATCCAGGCGCTGTTGAGATCTGCGACGGCAAGGATTCAAACTGTGACGGAGCCAGGCCATCCACTGATGTGGACGCAGATGGTGATGGTGTAGCATGGTGCGCCGGCGACTGCGACGATAACGATCCGGCAAGGTATCCAGAGGCAAGAGAGGTCTGTGACGACGGCATTGATAATGATTGTGACAGCCAGACAGACGAGAATGATATCGCCGACTGCGGTCCACCGACCTGCGGAACCAAAACAACACCAAAAGACCCGCCGCATCTGGCTGACCTGCTTAATCCGGACGAATCCCTGCACCCTGACAATACAGAGCTGCGCTGCGGCAAGTGTCATTATAAAGATGCGGAAGGCAATGCGGTACCGGGCGGAAACTATCAATGCCAACGTTGTCATGCAGATCCGGCTGACACATCTGATCCTCTAAACGGAGTGCTAAAAGCACAATATCCAGATCCTTTTCCCTACGGCTTCGGCTCTGCTCCAAACGTAAAGGTTCACTCCTCGTTGACACTGGGAACCAAGTATGGAGACTGGGATATGCATTGTGTAACTTGTCACAACCCTCACCAACAGGAGCAGAACCGTAAGTACGGGACATCATACGGCAAGCTTATTAAAGAATATATCTGTTTAGACAACCAAGCCACTGGTAAACATAACGAAAGCTATGTTGAATTTACGGCCGGTGAAGGTCCGGGCTCGTTTGCAGACGGTCCTCCTCATAATGAAAACATATGCGAAACCTGCCATACCCGAACCAATCATCACCAAAACGACGGAACAGCCCCGGGTGGACAGTCACATAATGACGGCAAAAAATGCACTGAGTGCCATCTCCACTCCGCAGGTTTCTCACCGGCAGGAGTAATACCCCAGCCGCCGCATAATACCAACTTTTTTGTTGCAAACTGTAATTTCTGCCACCTAAGCGATACAAACGGGAATATACAGTATTCCCAATTCATTCCCAGCGAGGAATGTATGAAGTGTCATGGCACACGAAGGCCTCACTCAAGCACAGAAAGCGGTTCCGGCAAATACAACTATTCCACCGAATGCGTTGACTGCCACAATCCAATGTTTGAAGTCGGTAACAATCGCAAAAAAATCAGGGAAGTTATATCTCAAAGCATTGTCCAGGAAAGCATAATTACATTTACAGCCAAAACAGGTGACGGTTCTTTTGCGGATGGCCCTCCATACAACGAAAATATATGTGAAACCTGTCATTCTCAAACAGATCACCATCAATTCGATGGAAGAGCGCCATTAGACCGGGATGGATCGGGAAATTACGTCTCTCACTATGACGGTGAAGATTGTACAACATGCCACAACCATGACAATTCATTTCTTGCCGAGTGATTAAAATCTTGGCGGTGGGCAACAGGGTGTCAAACTCTGTCGCCCATCGCCAGACCTAAAAAAGGTTAAAAGACCTCTTTTCAAGCTTCGTAAATACCACTTTACAACTGGACAATCCGGGGCTGACATATATAAACAAATACCCTCTGACACATAAGGCCGCTAAAAGCATAACTTTTGGGAGTAAACTGGTCTTACGTGTATGCAAAAAAACTGACACTTTAAAACATCTGCTATAAATTTAACCCCAAAAATCAAAAACACTATTATTGAGCCTGCCAAACGGTAAATACATATCTCATTCGTCTCCTCCGATTATCGATAGAGGCCAGAAAACGTCTACTTCATTCCGGTAAAAGTCGGGTTAATGTCGGAAAATTTTACACTTTTTAAACATGATTTTGCCGTAAAAACAGGTATTTCGAAACACAGTTTTTTTCCTCTAAAGTTGTAACATATGAAAAAATAATCATTTTCTAGCATTGGACTCGGTGTTTGTCAAGGTAGTTGTCCGGTTTATTTCACGCAACTTTAGGCAAATTTTGTTCTTTGGCCCGCAGTTCTTTCGGTGGATTCAACCATACTTCAGTTACTGGGTTCCAGTTTCTGGTTTG
>JALUUO010000015.1 GCA_027021335.1 Nitrospirota bacterium | reverse complement strand
GTAGGCGTACCACCTGCAGACCATACCATTTGATCATCGAAAGTAACACTTATGGATGTATTTACAGCAACAGCCGTGGCCCCGGCGCCAGGGTTCGTACTGGCGACACTAGGTGGTGTTGTATTACTTATATGGTTCATACTGACCATGCCAACCTGTGTGGTCTGTCCGGCTTTAACTGAAATACCCATCATTTGCCCTCGCCACATTACAGAACCCGAAATAGTTCCTTCTATCACAACCCGCATGCCGGAGCCGGCAGGAACATTTGATATCGTACCGCCATGATCAGAGCAGTCCCAGCTTGCTGAGGCCACTTCTTTATTTGAAGAGTTATAAACTTTTGCACTTATCGTGGTTATACCGTAATCCAGGCAAACATCACCGCTTGGCGACAGTGAAGCATACGGGGAAGAAAACGATGCAGCAGAGCCACCCCACTTCAGGCCAAAGCTTATTGCCCCGGTATCAGAGCCGGAATTAGGCCCGGAACCGCAGGTCGCCAGAAAGAAAAAAGATACAATTATCAGTAAATGCTTGATTGCTTTATTCACACCAAACTCCTAATTCTTATGGTCTACCACGATATAGTGATTGTACCATTACCTCCTCCGCCGCCGCCCCCTCCGCCGCCGGATGATGCTGCAATGGCAACAACTCCAACCGTGCCGCCTGCAATAGCCCAGACCCACCACTTCTTGTACAAAGGCACGGCGGCAGGCACAGCTACAGGCTGCTGTAACACTCCACCCTCCACTCTTATCGCAAGTGGGGTATCTGAAGTGCCTTTTGTAGACCTGTTTGCAGAGGCATCCACGGCCTCTATAAAATACTCGACACCGTCCGGCACCACAAACTTGCCCGGTATCTTGGCGGAGTAATCATTCTCACCAAGTTTGCCCATGGCTGCGACATTAAATTCCGTCTGATTTTTTTTCCTATAATATAATTTTGTAGAAGTTACTCTCCTGTTATCAGTTATCGTGGCTCTGATCTCGATACCACCACCAGCAACCGCATTTTTAACCGGTAAATGGTTGATCACAGGAGACATGCCGTCTTCCAGCGTTATCCCGGCCTCTTCTCTGGCACGATTAAAAGCATCCAGGACTCTTGTGGAACTGTATTTCTGCTCTATCTGAAGGTTGGGATCGTAGTACAAGGCAATTACAAACTCATCGATAGCCTTGTTCAGTTGCTCAAGAGCGATATAAATATAACCAAAATATTTATGTATCTCAGCCAAATCCTTATCTTTCGCACCGGAAACCCTCAACGCTTGTCTGAGTTCATCCAGGGCGTCGTTATAGTTCCGTCTATCATAGTTTTTAATGGCGTTTTCAAGGTATTTGTCCGATTCGGCCCAGCAATCTGAAATCAACAAAGGTGACAAGACAAAAGTATAAACAGCTACAATGAGCATTGAAAAAGATGTTAGGGAATTCATGTTCTTCATAATTTTTTAAACCCCTCATAAAATTTATGTACGGTCATACAAACAGGGTTAAGAGGATTTCTTGCAAGTAATCAAAAAACTGGTGATGAGGAAGGTTTTATGAAAGTTGCCGCTATGACAATACTTTCTCCCCCCTTTTTCTGATATCATTATTTTATTACCATACTAACTGCCTGTCAAGGTTTATCAAATGAAAAACAGATCCGGAACAAACATTTTCAGCGATCTGCCATCGCTTCCAAAACTACCCTTTAGGGTGCTGGTTATGGCGGAGCTGGCTCCACGGGAAGACGAATTGAATAAATCTTCTTCCAATCTTTTTTCCCACACGGAAGTGGATAAAAACAGTTTTGACGAGGTAATGGAACGAATTGCCGGACAGGTCAATTTATCGGTCCGAAACCGGCTTAGCGACAGGCCAAAATATATACAGGTTATGATACCCTTACGCGGAATAAAATCATTTCGGCCCGAGACTGTCGCAGAAACCGTTCCCGCGCTAAAAGATCTGATTGAAGTAAGACGAATGCTGGTTCTCCTTAGAGACGGCAAACTATCCTGCGAATCATTTCAAGAGCGTATTTCCGAAATTCAAGGTAACTCTGTTGTGCTTGGTTCCATAAAAGATGCTGTGGCAGACGTACATAAAGAGAAGCAGGAGCCTCGCACTCGAAGTAGGCAACCAACTGCCCCGGTACCTGAGCCCTCGAAACCGACCGGAGGAAAAGACAGCGCTCTTGATTCACTTTTGGGCATGGTTGATCTGCCTGCTGCTGCCGGCGGTGTTTCACTAAGCACACAGACGCCCGCAGAGCCTGCTTCTTCCATGCTTGACCGGATGATTTCTATGATTAAGCTTGCCAGGCATGATGGAACGCTCATGGATACAGCCCCGGCCAACCGGATAATTTCCGACCTGGATGATGCTATAGGCATTCAACTAAACGAAATCCTCCACCATCCGGAATTTCGCAGACTTGAGTCAACATGGCGGGGGGTTAGATTCCTTGTGCAACGGACGGATTTTAGAGAGCCCGTCCGAATCGAGCTGCTTGCGGCTTCAAAGGATCAGCTTATAGATGTTTTCAGGTCAGAAATTGAAGGTATGCTTGATAACCCGGTTTCTGTAGTGCTTGCAGATTACTCATTCGACCGGTCGCAGCATAACATGGAAACCCTTCAGGAAATCGCCGCATTGGCTGAAACACTTCAGGTTCCTTTTATATCTTCGGTCGGCCTCTCTTTTCTGGGATTAAACAACGCCGATGAATTCGCCGGCACTTTTAATCTGGAAGAACTTTTTAAACAACCAGAGTACATGAAGTGGAGATCATTTAGACAGAGCGGTTCCTCCAGGTGGATAAGCCTGGCATTTAACCGGTTTCCTCTTAGGACTCCATACGGGCCGTCTCAACAACGAGTCAGGAATTTTGGTTACCAGGAGTCGATTTCAGGTACGGGTGATCATGTCTGGGGAAATCCTGTATGGGCTCTTGGCGCTCTACTTACCTCCAGTTTTGCCGGAACCGGCTGGCCCACAAAGATAACCGGCATAAAAAGCGGGGGAAGGCTTGAAGATCTCTTACTGCATGAAGTTAAAACAAAAGACGGTCATGAAGTCCGGATTCCTCTTGAGATTATCATATCCGGCAGGCAGCAAGATGACCTGACCGATAACGGCATAAATCCTTTTGTCTGCCGCCTTAACTCGGATACGGCCTGGTTTGCCTCAGCAACTACCGCACACATCCCTGAACGATATCCGGCAGATCCAGAGGAAACAACGTGGAGCATAAGACGGAGTTCTCTGCCCTTCCAGATGTTTGCCAGCAGGGTTTCTCAATATCTGAGCAAGGCACTTGCAGAGTTGCCGGCAGGGCTATCGCCGGAAAAGATAGAAGAATATTTCATAAAAGTCCTGTACGCCAATATCGGAACAGGCTATCAAGTAACCCACGGTGCAATAGAAATCCGGATTGGAGATATAATCGAGGAACGGCCAGGCTATTCTGGTTGCTCTGTTGTCATACGGCCAGATCTGATGGGGCATGAAGGACTTGCGCCGCTTGAGATGAGCTTTAGAATACCTACCACGGCATAGTCGGAAATCATAAAGGGATTGAGGATGATAAATAGAAACACTTTTTCTTTAGCCTTTTGCCATCCACCCCTTGCCTACATTTAAATAAAAGGAGAAAAATTATGGCCCAAAAAAATATTTGGCTCACCTGGCTGCCAGGACAAAAGTCTGAGCAAAAGCCGGGAGAAATACTGCTTACACTCCAAAAATACGGGTACGAAACACAGGGGAATAACTGGATAGATGACCTGGACAAGATGCCTTGGGCGAACCTGGTAGAGGTTCTTAAGGATAAAACAGCCGTAGACGCCTGGATTGTAGCAGGCAACCGGGAGGATTTTGCCAGTCGGACTACGCTGTATGGTCTTGCCATGGTGAACCTGGCGGCGTTTGAACACCGGGAGGGTTCGCTTCCGGTTATACTGCTGGGCCTTGACTTCACACCGGAAGTTGATAATCTACCAACTCCTATGAGATCGAACATACTCCTGTCGGCAACAACCTCGGCCTGGACTGCAAAGCTTGTTGCGGCAATGAGCAAGTTTAAAAAACCGGAAAAAGAAAAAATGCCTGAATTTAGGCTTATTACACACGCAATGGCAAGTTTGGGTCAGTGGTTCGAGGTCGGCCCAAGACAAGATGAGTGGCAAGGAGTATTATTCGGTGTGACAGAAGAAGGAACAATCACCCATCACGGCGTAGGGCCAAAGGGTAAGGTTCCGGCAAAAACGATTCTGCAGTACGCGGTGGAAGGCATGAAAGCCGAAGTGGGAGGAAAAGAATTTACTATTTGGTCTGTTCAGAACAGGCTTGGCCCGGATGATTCTTATTACATTAAAGTGGATAAATATCCATCATACATTGTCTGCGCAGGACATGCCGGAGAAGAGCATGGAGAGGCCTCCATTATCAGGCTATCGGGCGTTTGATATCGAAACGGTTCATCTTATCTATCAATGTGCGGCGCGGGATTCCAAGTTTCTGCGCAACACGGGTCTGGTTCCAGTTCAGAAGCTGCAAGTTTTCACGTATAATCGAGGCCTCGAATTCGTTCACCATAACTTTTATACTACCTGCCAAACTTGTTGAAAAACATGGTGTTGGTTTCGAAGCCACCTTATCCCGTACATAATCCGGAATGAGTTCGGGTAGAACCGGGCTTTTATCGTCAGCCAGCAGAACCATTCGCTCCACAATGTTTTTCAACTCCCGAATATTGCCGGGATAGTCATACTCCAGAAGAGCCTGGAGTGAAGAGGGTGAAAACTCCGTGATATTTTTTTGATACCTATCAGAATATTTTTTAAGAAAATGATGAAGCAAGAGCGGAATATCTTCTTTTCTCTCTTTTAATGGAGGAAGCTCTATAGGAAACACATACAGTCTATAATAGAGGTCTTCTCTGAAATCTCCGCTTTCTGTCATATTCTTTAAGTCACGATGTGTGGCAGCTATTATTCTGGGAGTAACTTTAATGCTCCTAGAGCTGCCCAACGGCCTCATCTCGCCTTCCTGCAAAACTCTCAGAAGCTTTGCCTGAAGGTGCAGCGGCATATCGCCGATCTCATCCATAAAAAGGGTTCCATTACCCGCGACCTCCAACAGGCCTTTCTTGTCTGTATTGGCACCGGTGAAAGCTCCCTTGACATATCCAAACAATTCGCTCTCAAGAAGGTTCTCCGGCAATGAGGCGCAGTTTATAGCCACAAAGTCTCCGTTTCTACGGTGTCCGTTGTGATGAATGGCCTTTGCGATCAGTTCTTTACCTGAACCGGTTTCCCCTGTGATTAAAACCGTCACATCAGAGTTCAGCACTTTCTCCATAAGATCAAAAACCCTTCCCATGCCAGGACTTTTTCCGATGATCAGGGAGAAGCGGTCACGTTTTTTAAGTCTGTTTCTGAGGTTCTGGTTCTCCTGTTCAAGGCTCCGGTTAGTATTGTCCAGAATTTCGATAAGCCGTCTGTTCTTTTCAATAAGTTGCACATTGTCTATCGCAACTGCAGCATGCGAAGCAAAGGCGCTAACCAAATTTTCAACGTCTTGAGGAAATGAGGTAATATCTCCAGAGAACGGATTCACAGCATTTACAAGCTCTAGTACTCCAATGGTGGTATCTTCGTGATTTCGAAGCGGCGCAGCCAGAACGGATTTGGAGTGGTAACCGGTTTTAAGGTCTCTTTCGTAAAGTTCCGTGAAGTTAAACCCTGAATACTGGTAAGCGTCCGGGATATTTATAACCTTGCCCGAAAAAGCGCAGTAGCAGCAGATATTGGCCATATTAGGCTGCTTTTCAATAAAAAGAGAGACAGGAGGCAAGGCCGATATCGAAATGGTTGCTGTCTCGCTCTGAAAAACCTCCAGGTGCAGTTGAGTCTTTGTTCCATCCAGTATATATATACTGCCGGCGTCCGCATGGCAAAGCCTGCGGGCCGACCTGACAATCTTATTAAGAAGCCTGTTCAGGTTTCTCTCCCTGGATAGGGATATACTGCTGCTTATTAACTCCTGAACAGCAGGAAGCTGTGTCTGTAAAAATTGATCCATGATTTTATAGCAGGCCTTGGTTATTGACAAATTATACAATATTATGTTTTTTACTTGCGTAAAGCCTTGCATTTCCGGTATAAAATACAAGATACCTGAAAAAACCTATTTATGAAACAAGCTGTTTAAAAATGGATTCAACGCAAGAGATAAAAACATCGATAATCCATCGTAGTCGGATAGAAATAATCGTTATTTCTATTTTGGTTTTGGCCGTTTCATTTACTGCTCTTCTGTGGGCTAAAAACCGGACTGACAGCTTACGTGAGGAATTCTTCTCAAATGGGAAAAATATCTGTATTCAGCTTGGATCTGAAAGTGGAGAGTTTTTACTCGAAAACGATGAACTTAGATTGAGTAATGTCATGGACCAGGCTATGTCAAACCCCTTAGCCGTATATGCACTTTTGGTTGACCATGAAGGAATAATACGCGCTCACAGCGACCTGAAGCAACTAGACACCCTATACACTCCGAATCCGTCCGCCAAAACCGTTTTTGAAGACAAGAAAAACAACATTTCGGCATCTTCATTTGTAAGCCTGGACGGCGGCCAGGTGATGGATTTTGCCTCTGATGTAAATTATTCCGGATTCAAGATTGGTGAAGTACACCTCGGCCTTAACTATCAACAGATTCTCACACAAGAACAACGTTTGAAAACTATCTCTTTTACACTTATAGGAATTCTTCTTGCAGGAGGTTTTTTCAGCATTTTCATCCTGGACAAAATCAAGAAGAATAAAGAGAAGAAGGCTGCAGGTCTTTTAAACTTCGGGCCTTACCGGCTGATAGAGCAGGTAGGCATAGGCGGCATGGCAGAAGTTTACCGCGGAAAGCGTGTCGGACTTGAAGGCTTTGAAAAAACCGTCGCCATAAAAAGAATTTTGCCTCACTTGTCCAATGACCAGCGTTTTCAAAAAATGTTTCTTTCCGAGGCCAAAAACGGCGCCAAACT
This sequence comes from Nitrospirota bacterium, assembly GCA_027021335.1. Classification (GTDB taxonomy): domain Bacteria; phylum Nitrospirota; class Thermodesulfovibrionia; order SZUA-242; family SZUA-242; genus JALUUO01. The sequence continues at coordinate 10,729 of JALUUO010000015.1, read as the reverse complement.
GAATCATCCCAATATTGTTCAGATATACGATGTGGGTAATATTGACGGGGTGTTTTTTATAGCCATGGAATTCATGAAAGGCAAATCTCTCGCTGAAGTGATGAAGGACTACGGAAAACCGTTTTCAATACCTATGGCTCTTTTTATATCCACATCTATTGCAAGAGGATTGGCATATGCCCATCAATACATAGCAGCCCACAGGGATATCAACCCGCACAATATTTTCATATCCTACGATGGTGAAACTAAAATTATGGATTTCGGCATATCCAAAGCATTGGAAGACGACACAGGCCGTACAAGGACAACAGGTCTCGTCATGGGAAAGCTGGCCTACATGTCTCCTGAGCAAGTAAGTGGAATGTCGGTGGATCATCGCACGGACATCTTTGCCCTTGGTGTGATAATGTATGAAATGCTGACCGGAAAAGGCCTGTTTTCCGGCGAAAACGAGATGTCTGTACTAAACGCCATAAACAGCGGAGTTATCCCGCCTTTGGCCGAGGCCAGGGATGACCTTCCTGCCGGTCTGGCAGATGTTGTGCACAAGGCACTGCAACGTGACCTAAACGAAAGGTATCAAACAACCCAGGAGTTATCCGACAAATTGGAACAAATAGCAGCTACAGCAGATAAGTTCACATCAATTGACATGACTCGATTCATGAAAATCCTGTATAATTCCGGAATAGAAAAATCCACGATTGAACAAACAACCGAAATCTCATAGTGAAAAACATAGTGAAAAATCAGTATAAGTATAACAACTACTCCTTTTCACGCCATCTTCTACTGGCTTTTATACTGCTATTTGCAGCCTCCGGCAATTGTATCGCAAAGAACTCCTCTCAGAGCGACCGGTTCATAGTGCACTTGACCGAAAGTAACGATACACTTGGCAGTCTTGCAGAAAAATACCTTGGTTCGGCTGACAACTCGTGGCTTATCGCAGAATACAATAATATATCTAAAGTTCTCCCAGGCAGACTTCTGGTCATTCCCAAGGGCCCGGTTGACTTAAACCGTATTACTGAAGAAGGATTTCATGTCGTGCCGGTTCTTTGTTATCACCGTTTCAGCGATAAGGCGGCAGGAAACAAAATGAATATGCCGCCAGAAAAATTTCGCCAGCAGATGCAGTATCTGAAAGATAACGGCTACGTAACCCTTAGTGCAAGACAGATGGTGGACTACCTGGCCGGCAGGTTCTCTACACCTAAAAAAGCCGTTTTCATAACCATGGATGACGGCTACCGCTCGGTTTATACCGAGGCTTTTCCTATTTTAAAAAGCCTGGGATTTAAAGCCACCTTATTCATCTATCCTACGTTTATATCTACCGGAAAAGCGGCCCTTACATGGGCTCAACTAAATGAAATGCTTGACTATGGATTCGACGTAGGAGCACATACAATGACACACGGCGACTTGATAGCCCGCCCTCTTGAACCGGCGAGGCAGTACGAAAAAAGGCTGAGAAAAGAAGTATTTGAACCCAAAATGATACTGGAGAAAAAGCTGGAAACAGAGGTTATTACATTTGCCTACTCCTTTGGCAACTACGACGAAGCCGTTATGAGAGCAGTTGCCGATGCCGGCTATGAAGCGGCCTTTACTGTTGTCAGAGGATCAAGCCCTAACTTCCAATGGCCTTTTCTAGTTAAAAGATCTCAAATTTATCCAAATCTTACTATGTCTGCGTTCAAACAAAACCTTAAGACATTTCACAAGTTTAAAATACCCTGGAAACAGTATATCACTGCAAAATGAACCTTGAAGTTAAAACAGTTAAGAACTTTCTACTACTGGCAACACTGACCGTTTTTATGTTCACAGGCTGTGCTGCCCCGGTAAGAAAGCCCGGAATCAGGCCTTCTGCCATAGCGGAAATGAAGGCTGACTTTATTCGGGAACACAAAAAAAATGCCTTGAAGTATGGAATTAGGGGCGAGATAAAAAAAGCTCTTGAGCAATGGGAAATAATCGCTGCCCTGGATGCCGAGGATGCCGAGGCGCAAAAACAGGTAGAAAACACACGTAAGCAAATCGACAACGCGGTAAGTAGGGCATTAAATAAGGCCCGCTGGTATGAACGCCAGGGTAAAACAGACATCGCGCTAAAACAATATCTCGCAGTTCTTAAGCTTGATCCGGGAAACTCCACAGCTTATAACACTCTACAACGAATCAACAAACAGGGAATGCTCAGAATAAAACCCGAACCGATTGATGATAAACGCTATGCCCCTACTACCGTTAAGGAGAAGCCCGTTAAAACCAAAAAGTCGTCATTTTGTGATCTTGCCAAAGGCAAAAAAAACCTCCGGGAGGGAGACCTGGACAAGGCCGTCTTAATTTTCCAGAAATGCCTGGAGAAAAATCCTGATGACCCCAATATACGTCCCTTCCTAAGAAGGGCATATGAAAAGGAGTTAAGACGTCTTGTCCAGAAAAACCGCATTTCCGAGGCAAAAAGCAAGCTCAAAGAAGCCCTGGTTTATTTTCCAGAAGATAGCGGTCTGATCTCTATTGTAACAGTCCAAGAAACTTCTGCCGACAAAAAAACAGAAATAAAGGCTCTGGTGAGTCAGGCAAAAAAGCTGCGGAAGGAGGGAGACCTTGAAGGCGCACTCCAGGCATGGGAGGATGTCCTGGATATTCAGCCCGGCTATCCCGGCGCTGAAGCTGAAGTTGCAAGCATACGAAATGCACTATCAATTAAGATATATTTAACCAGGGCTGCTGATTTTAAGAAAAAAGGTAATTACGACAAGGCATTAGAGGAATGGAATAAAGTCTTGGATCTGGACTCCAGAAACAGGGAGGCAATTGAGGCAATAGCTGAAATTGAAGCTCGCGCGGTGGATACATACTATAGGCAAGGACTCGTACATTACAAAAACCAACGGCTTAAACAGGCTATTGAGCAGTGGGAAAAGCTTCTGGCTATAGACCCTGACCATAAGAAGGCAAAAACATACATCAACAAAGCCAAGCGTATGCTTAAAAAACTGGAAGAAATCGACGCTACTTCTAAAGAGTAAGAAACCAGCCTATCTAACCAGAGGCTATCTTTACCTTGCCGGCAAAATCGACAGGCAGAGATCTATGATGCATCCTTATCTTTGTTTTCTTGACATAAACCCTTAATCCTTTTAAACTTCAAGAGATGTCTGCAAGCGTGATTTCCATAAATATCAGCCCTGAAAAAGGCGAACGCAAAAAACCTGTCGATTCCGTACGTATTATAACTGATTATGGGATCAAGGGCGATGCCCACGCTTCTGGGAAATGGCATCGGCAGGTAAGTCTCCTGGCGATAGAGAGTATTCGTAAAATGCAAAATATGGGTCTGGATGTGGGGCCAGGTGATTTTGCCGAAAATATCACAACAAGTGGAATTGATCTTGTGGCCCTGCCGGTTGGAACCCGGCTTTTGCTCGGAACGGAAACTGAAGCTGAAGTAAGCCAAATAGGCAAAGAGTGCCACAGCCGCTGTGTTATTTATGAGACTGCCGGAGATTGCGTAATGCCTAAAGAGGGTATTTTTGTAAAAATTATCAAGGGCGGAAAGCTATCTATCGGCGACTCTGTCCGCAGATCGGAAAATTGATCACCATCGCTGTTATAACTCTCAGTGACAAAGGAGCAGCCGGGCAGCGGGAAGACAGAAGCGGCCAGGTGGTTTGTGATATAGCGAAGGACCTGGGCGAAGTTGTTTACAAAAAAATACTTCCAGATGAAAAAAAGCTTATAATAAGGAATCTGACAGAACTTTCAGATAAAGGAATAAACCTTGTGTTAACTACAGGAGGAACAGGGCTCTCACAGCGTGACGTCACACCCGAGGCCACATTAGAAATTGCCGATAGGGAAATTCCAGGAATAGCCGAGGCTATGCGTTACACGAGCCTTGCAAAGACACCCCACGCAATGCTTTCCAGAAGCGTGGCTGTTGTTCGTAAAAACACACTGATAATCAACTTGCCCGGAAGTCCAAAAGCGGCAAGCGAAAACCTCAAAGCAGTCCTTCCAGCACTGGAACATGCTGTAAAGAAAATCAACGGAGATACGACGGAGTGTGCCTGTCATGAATGAAGTTTCTTACCCAATAGCCCTTGTAGCGGGAATAGTTTCGTTTCTTTCTCCCTGCGTATTCCCACTGGTGCCGTCATATATATCTTTTATCACGGGAATATCTTTTGAAGACCTGACGACCGGTGCGGACAGCTCAAGAATTCGTAAACTCACAATTACAAATTCTCTCGTTTTCATACTTGGTTTCTCTGTGGTCTTCATCTCCCTTGGAGCCTCTTCGTCGTATATCGGCTCGGTGCTTGCAAATAATCAGCAGATCATTAAGCAGGTGGGAGGAGTGCTGATTATTGTATTTGGACTATATATGACCGGAGCACTTAAAATTGGATTTCTCTCAATAGAGAAAAAAATCCATCTCCAGGGAAGGCCTGCAGGATATATAGGCGCCTTCCTAATAGGTGTTACGTTTGCGGCGGGATGGACACCCTGTATAGGCCCTGTTTTAGGATCCATTTTACTTTACGCCGCTACTGCCAGCTCTGCCGTATACGGAATAAAGCTTCTCGCTGTTTACTCACTTGGACTGGCTATACCATTTTTTATAGTTTCCCTTGCCTTCAATACAGTGCTTAGCTCCATGCCCAAGATTCAACGTTATCTTCGCCACATCACTATTACAAGCGGCATACTGATGATCGCTTTCGGTATAATCCTTCTTACGGATTCCATGTATCTGATTCAGGGCCTTGTACCGGATTTCACATCTTAAAACTTTATAGTTTTTGCTCTTAGCGCAAGCAGATAAAAGAAGGAAAGAGTTTTTAAGGTTTTTTCCTTGCCTTCTTGCCTTCTTTTATCTTCTTAATTTGTCTAAAAATTTCTAAAAATTTCCCAAATGAAAAAAGAGACCGAATATCCGCGCTATAACCTTCATTCGCATGTGTCGCTTTCGGCATCAGCCGGTTCAGGCAAAACCTATGCCCTGACTCTAAGACTTCTCAAAATGCTCATGACAGACGTGCGCCCGGAACATATTCTATGCACAACCTTTACCAACAAAGCCACACATGAAATGTCCGAACGCCTTATGAAACGTCTAAATACGCTTATACGGTATAACGAGGCAGGGGAGGATCTGAAAAAGGAGGCTGAAGATGCTCTTAAAGTGGTAATGGCAAAAGAGCTGATCGACGAAGCTGATTTGGCTAGGGGCCGGGTATCAGCCCTTAAAATTTACTCCAGGCTGCTTAAACAGTTTTCCCGCCTTAATATCTCCACAATTGATAAATTCTTCAACTCCGTACTCAGGCTTTTTCCGTTTGAGGCTGGTGTTGCACCGGACTTCAGCATAATGAACGAAGCTGAGGAAGAAGAAATATTCAGACAGGCAATGGATCTCTTCATCCTGGAAACACTTAAAAATCCCGTCGAAACAAAGCTCCTTGAAGACTTTCTTTTTTCACTCAGCCGGTCCCAGAACAATCCACAGGAACTGCTTAAGAAATACTTTGATGATTTTTCAAAGCAGCGGGTGAGTTTACGTGCCTTTGCAAACAGATCCGGGCTCGAAGCTATCACTATAAAAAAGGTTTTACAACTGAAGGATAAAACCGAGACGGCCGGATTACGTGCCGTTAAATACGCCCGCATATTCGGAACCTTGATGAAACGATTCGGTGCCGCTCTTTCAAAAAGCGCTCATGCTGCTATCGAAAAATGCATAAATGCCGAAACGCCTCTTGATGTGTTAAACCTTGCTCCTTTTCAAAAAACGGAATACAGAAAATATCACTACTTCAAGAAAGCGCCTGACAGCTCAGAACTAAGCCATCCCTTTATACTTGTTAGAGAAGCGTTAAGCCAATACATAGGATCAAAAAGCGAGTTTGTAACAGCAGCCCTTCTCCTGTTTTTCAACCGCTACACGACATACGCCGATCATATTAAAAAACAAAGAGGCAGTCTTTCGTTTTCGGATGTAGAACGTCTCTGCTACGAATTGCTTGTAGGGTACGATGATGAAAGCATTATAAATAGAGATAACGGTATTGACTTCTTTTACTATCGCCTTGATGCCCGTATTAAACACCTTCTTATGGACGAATTTCAGGATACCAACACAGTGCAGTGGGCAGTGTTCCGGCCTATAGTTATGGAAATAACCGCTGATATCGAGGGATCTTTCTTTTATGTTGGAGATCCCAAGCAGGCTATATACCGGTTCAGGGGTGGAGAAAGTAAGCTTTTCCAACACGTTAAAAAGGAACTGGAAGGCAGGATTGTCAACGACTCTCTACCCAAAAACTACCGGTCTGCTGTAACAATTGTGGATTTCGTAAACAAGGTTTTTAAGCATGTTACTGAGACTACATCAGATTACGAATTCACCACGCAGGAAAGCCATAACACTGAAACCGGTATCGTTGAGCTGTTGGCTCTGCCCTGCCCTTCAAAAAACGATGCAGTAGTAGAAAAGCTTCTTACCGCTGTTTCGGATAGAATTATCTCAATTCGAAATAACAACGTGCCGTATCGCGAAATAGCGGTTCTTATGCAAAATAACAACGGTTGTGCACAGGTAGCCGAACACCTCTATAAGCTCGGCATCCCTGCGGCCATGGATAAAAAAGATTCGCTTTTCAGCAGCCCATCCGTCAGAACGGTAATGGGTTTACTAAAATACCTTGCTGATACTGAAAACGAAATTTACCTTGTAGAGTTTTTCTCTCAGGTTTTTCCGGAAATGACAGGTATTGACGATGAAGAAGAACTGAGCAGTCCCCGGCGGCGTCAGCTCCGGCAGTGCCGGCTCAGGCAAGGAGAGAGATTTACTAAAATAAGACGTCTTGAGACTATTGCTCCCCAGTGGCATCGCCGGATCAAAGAACTCTTGGCCAGAGTGGACTTTATAACGGTCAAGGAACTCGCCGTATCAATAATAAGAAATTTTAACCTGGGAAGCCGGTTTAAGGACAAGGGCAATCTTGTAAAGTTCATCGAGCTGACAGACGGCATTTCCCAAAGAGGCATAGGCAACCCCCAAAATAGCCGACGCGGCCGTCTAGGACTTCAAGACTTTATTGAGGAGACCGAGCGATACGGTGATGCTGTCCCCATGGCCTCGGACGCCGAGCCCGACGCGGTTCAGGTCCTAACAGTACACAAGGCTAAAGGTCTTGAGTTCGAAGCGGTTATACTTCCACAGATTAACGAGCCTGTCAGGTTCGATAAAAAAAACTCAAACTTTATGTTCCGTTACAACGAAAAATTCGACCTAGAAGGCATACACCTGACACCTTCGAAGCAAGAGCTGGTTTTTTCATCGGACCTATCCAAGGTATATAACCTGGAAGCTGAAAACGCACACCTAGATGCGCTTAACCTGCTTTATGTCGCTCTTACCCGTGCTAAAACCGGGCTTTTTATGATAGCGCCGGTAATAACGCGACAAAAAAAAAATTATGCAGAAGGTGCAACCACCTGGCTTTCCATTATTTCAAAAGCTCTTGGCATTGACGAAAATATGTTGGATGCAGCACAAAACACGGTCCTTTACACAAGTGGTGAGATAATGTCACTGAAGAAGCCACTTCAGGAAAAACATTTTTTATCAGCTGGCCCTGGTGTGCTCAAAAACACTATGAAGGCGGAAGAAATCGACCTGGAATTTGAACATGATCTTTATGATGAGCCGTCTGACCTTAAAGAAGAGGCTGAGCTGGAGCAAAAAAGAACGCCTATCGAGGATAAAACGGCAGATTCAGAGACCGATTCAACAATCTCACCGGCTAATCTTCTGGCCAGAAAATATGGCGAAGCTTTCCATTTTGCTATGGAACACTTTCAACTCGGTATGGATGTGGAACATGCTTACGCTGCCTCGCTTGCAAACTACGGATATTTATTGGACGAACATCACAGAAAAAGACTTAAAACCGACTTAAAAAGCGTGATGACAGACCCTTTTCTGTCTGATTTATTCCAAAAGGGCAGAACGCTTACCGAGCTTCCGATTCTTGCTGCTGACCGGGAAAAAACTGCTTTTAGATTTTCTGCTAAATTTGTCGACGCAGTAGTATCCCTGGATGACAAGGATGAATTAATTGTGATCGACTATAAGACACAGTTCCATACAGAAGTCTTAGAAAACTACCGTAAACAAGTTTCAAGTTATATGCAGTTGTTGGAAAGACTTTATACTTCCAAATCAGTGCGTGGCATGCTGGTTTTCGTGAACTCGGGCGTAAGAATAGAACCTGTTGAACAATAAGCCTTTTTTCAAGAGTTGTTATCTCTTATTTCCTTTACTGCTTTTCTTTTCCAGAACATACTATCAGGAACCTGATATTTTTATTTCGGACAGCAACCACTAAAAAGCCATCGATTCAAGTTTCACCTTATAAGTGTCGAAGAGTAGAACATGTTATCTATACCGAATTTATAAGGAGGCAGGTCATGTTTAATAAATGGGGAGTGGATGGAAGCAGTCTTAAAACTAACGGAAATGGAAATGGAAACGGGAATGGCAAAAGAGAAGAACAACATGTCCGTGAGGAGGTAATTGCACCTAAACTCGGCAAAAGAGCAGTTAACACCATATTAAAGGGGAGCAAATTAACCGGAGATATTAATGTAACCTGTGATTTAGAGCTGAGCGGAGAAGTTGAAGGCAATATAAAGGCAACAGAAGATTCTAATATCGTGATAAAGGGGACCTGTAGTGGAAATATAGAAACTAAAGGAAGTGTTGAAATTGATGGAGAGTTGAAAAGCGGAAACATCTCGGCAGGAAACGATGTGAAAATCTCTGGTAAGTTCAACGGAGGAGAAGTCAAAGCAAAAGGAAGAATATATATAAATGGTGTATTTAACGGCAAACTGGAAGGCAGTGAGGTCGAAATAGGATCAAAAGCTCAGGGCACAGGTGAGATAACTTACAAAGAATATATTTCTATTTCTAAAGGGGCCAAGGTTGAAATACAGATTTCCAGGGTTCAGAAAGAATCTAAGCAGGAAGGACCTAAAGCTGCAAAAAACTCTGTTGAGAAACCTGTTGAGAAAAAAGAGGGAAAAGTAGTAGAGATCAAGCCTTCTTCTAATGAGATGGCCAAGGCTGTCTAATTGGGGGTTTAAACTGTATCAGCAATGAGATTGTTGTAAAAAAAAAGGAGAACTAATAATGAAAAAGTTATCTATGCTGTTTTATCTTGTTCTTTTTGCCGTGATAACAACAGCCTGTGGTGGGAACAATGATGGAGGTTCTTCCACACAGAACACAACCACTACCGTTGTCAGCAACAATCTCCAAAACATAAGCAATAACTTTACCCCATCATCTCTGGATTACAGTTCCAGTATCAACAAGCCCAACACATTTATGTACCAAAAGAGCAATGGAGATCCATGCGAAGGATTGGACCTATTCGCATGCCAGCCAGTTCTTCTTAGGCTATATCTCGACATGGGCCAGATGTTCCTGGATAGCGCCAGGGAGATCGTCTCTGAAATTGGAACCAATATCGGGGATGTCCCTGATGGAGGCTCCGGCACAGCAAGTGAAGGTGATGAAACCATTGATTACTCAAAAACCTCCTCAACAGATTTCTCCATCCTCATGAAAAAAAGCGGTTCCCCAGCCGGATACGTGGACGTAAACGGCAATCAATACACAATTCTGCTCGATCTGGCCAATATGCCGGATGATAGCGGTAACAGTGACATGCAGACAGGAAAAGTGGAAATAGATGTTACTTATACGGATGATGCGACATGGTCCATAACAGTTTTTATAGCCGGAATGGCCTGCCAGGCAAATGATCCCCGGGCACCCGAAAGAGTCAGCATTCAAATTTCCAGAGCAAATGGATTATGGACAGGAAAAGCGATGCTTTATAACGGCCGGTGGTTTTCCGGAATATCCGACACATCCACCCCGAGCTGCGAAATAGCGGAATCGGATGCAATTTCCATGAACATGTATACCGATTTCGTCGGAAACAATACCGCTTCAAAAGTCAGTGTTTACATGATGTCCAGAACAAAAAGCAATCTTTCCGATATTACTGATTTCGGAATGGACAACCTATCAACAAATTTCGGAATCCCTTTTGACACATCCAACTATGGCAACCCTTTCTGTAACTCCGCATCAGACCTAACCGCGCTGTGGGATAACGATTGTTCCTCCATTGACACTACTGTCGGTGCCGCTTCTTACGGAGCAAGTTCGGATTGGATAGTCCCAAGCATTTTTTACCAGCAAACTATTACAATTCCAACTGCTCTTTAGTAATCTATCTGCATTTATGAAGGTTTAATGAACTCTTTCTTTGGCAAGGTCTTTCCAGCAATGCTGATTTACGCTTGAATCGTACCCAGATTCAGCGATTTACTTGCCTCAGGGCTTTCCGGTTCTATATAATTTCAACTATGGCCTTTGAAGAACTTGTTCAAATAATGCGCAAGCTCCGTGATCCTGACTGCGGGTGTCCCTGGGACCGTGAACAAAGCCGGGAAAGCCTTTCTCCCTTTCTTGTCGAGGAAACCTACGAGGTGCTTGAAGCAATAGAAAAGGGTGATCCCGCAGATATACGTGAAGAGCTAGGCGATCTTCTTTTTCAGATAGTTTTTCATGCACAGATTGCCGATGAGGCGGGTGAGTTTAATATTGAAGACGTTATTAACCGGA